>DYLN01000323.1 GCA_020722085.1 Melioribacter roseus | reverse complement strand
CCCCCCTACCAATAAAGCAATTGCCATTCCTAAAATAACATTTTTCTTTCGAGTAGACATCATACCACACGTCTTTCTTAATATCCAAATTTTTTTCCAGTCCTTCATTTTCCTATTACTTTCTCTTTCAAAGGATATGCCCCACAACTAAATTTTTCTCCCTCAGGACAGTAACCTAATTTTATACACTTTGGACCGGCATCAGAAAACACATCCGGTAATTGGCGCCGGCAAATCAAAAGCATTTCATAAGCAAGTTTTCTAATTTCCCATTGGGCACGGCTACAGCATCTCTGTGCGAAAAAATGTAGTAATTCCCGACAGTTCATTGTAACAACTATTTTTGTTTCTGCTGCCTGTGGCAAAATATACCTTGCATCCTGATTTGCTTTTTCACCGGAAAGACCTTTTTCTTTAAATCTTTTCAATATTTTATTATAACTTTCTTGAATTTCTTTTACAATCTTTGTGAATTCACTTCTTAAAACCTCATCCTTTTCAATTAAAGGTGGAATTACATATCCAAAATCTTCTGCCTTCACATATCTCTGGCTCTGTTGGGAATAGGATGCTATTCTATGTCGAACAAGTTGATGCGTCAGTGCACGGGATACACCTTCGATCGCGAAGGTAAATTTTACATGTTCTAACGGACTTTCATGGCCAGAGGCAATTACTCTTCTAATAAACTCTGCCCGTTTTTCTATATTTGCCTTTTCTTCTTCAAAGATATCACCAGCAAATTTAGCCGAATAGCATTGTCGGCAAGCAGCATAGATAATAGATACAGCATTCTGCGTTACCTCTAACAATTTTACCTTCAATCTAACCTGTGGCATTTTCTAATTCTGTCAAAAAAATCCCCAACCTTCTTGGTTGGGTATATTGCAAGATTGCTTCCTCGTTTCACTCCTCGCAATGACATCCTTTTCGCCAAAGATAACGTGTGCTCCACGAATTTTACCTTTATATCCAAAATAAGCATTACCAATAGGTTTCTTAATGGTTTCTCCATTAGGTAAGATGAATTCCTCATAGGAAGTGGGTTTTAATCCTAATTTCTTCCATATTTGCTCCGGGACCACAGAATATATCGCTGCTGAATCTATAAGAATGTCA
>DYLN01000142.1 GCA_020722085.1 Melioribacter roseus | reverse complement strand
TTGCATCAGGGTTATTTACTTTTTAGGCAGCCCCTGATGAAGAGTTTCTGAATCGGTCGCTCTGCGAAAATAAAATTCGACAACAATTGTGCCTCAACCAAAAAGTTGAGATTTGGTTCGTAGAGTTAGAAAATTCGTAGGTCAAAAATTTGTCTCTTTTATTGGATAGGTTCTATCTTCTCCGTAACAAATTAAAAGAAAACATTAGCCTATCCCTTCACCATTATTTGCTTATAGTCCCATATTTTAACTAAATTTCTTTTTCAATTTTTGGATGACTAATGATTTCGAGCATGACCGGCTACGGCAAGTCCGTTGTTCAGGAAAAGGATCTTCTGATAGAATGTGAAATCAAAAGCTTAAACGGCAGATTTCTTGATATTTCACTTAAATCTCCACGTTCATTGTACCATAAAGAGCTGGAAATTCGGGATAAAATTAAGAGTAGAATTAAAAGAGGCAAGATCTTTTTAACGATCTCGGTTACCAAAGCAGGCATAGAAGATAAATTTCCCAAACTGGACCCAAACGGTGTTAAGTTTGCTCTGCAGATACTGAAGGAAATAAAAAAAACATCTAAACTTCAGAATAAAATTTCATTAAGCGATCTGTTAGGTTTTCAAAACTTTTTCTTTGAAGAAAATGGTAATGACTTTTCCGACTACTTTTATTTGGTAGAAAAGGCAATAGACTCAGCGGTTGATGATTTGGAAAAGATGAGAAGTGCTGAAGGTAAACAACTTGAAAACGACCTGCGGGAGAGAATAAAATTAATTGAAGGCTCACTTGAAAAAATTGAAAAGTTGAGAAAAGACAGTATCACCGAATATTTTGTGAAAGTGAAAGAAAGAGCAAGAATGCTTGTGAGAGATATTCTCGATAATCCCGAAAGATTAAATACAGAACTTGCACTTCTGGCTGACCGTTACGATATAACGGAAGAATGTGTTAGACTAAGAAGTCATATAAAATTATTTTTCGATACAATAAATAATTCTGAGGATGCAGGCAGAAAACTGAATTTTATTATTCAGGAAATGAATCGCGAAGCAAACACCATTAACAGTAAAACAATATCTGCTGAAATTTCTCATCAGGGGATTTTAATAAAAGAAGAATTGGAAAAAATTCGCGAACAAATTCAAAATATTGAGTGAATTTTGTTTTCAAAGAAAGTTAAGTTATTTGTTTTCTCCGCGCCAAGCGGATCCGGTAAAACTACTATTGTGAAAGATGTTCTTTCGCAAAATAAAGATTTTGTTTTTTCCATTTCTGCAACAACAAGAAAACCAAGAAAATCGGAAAAAGATGGGCGTGACTATTTCTTTATTAGTGAAGATGAATTCCAGAAGAAAATAAAAAACGGTGAGTTTATAGAGTTTGAAAAAGTGTATGATTACTATTACGGGACATTAAAAGACTTTGTAGAAAAAAATTTGAAGGAAGGTCATTCGGTAGTTTTTGAAGTTGATGTAAAAGGAGCACTCTCAATCAAGCGGAAATATCCGGGCGCTGTTTTGATTTTTATCGCGCCGCCGAGCTTGAAAGAATTGAAAAAGAGACTTGTCAACAGAAAAACAGAAACAAGCGAGGATCTCAAAAAAAGAATCGAACGCGCTGAAATGGAATTAAATTATAAAGACCAATTTGATTTTGTCGTTTCCAACGTTAATTTGGAACAAGCAAAAAGAAAAGTAAATGAAATAATAAATAAGGAAATAAATTAGGAGTAGAAGATGGCTTTAACACCTCAGGACCTGATTAAAATAAAAGAGCGGATTCCAAATCTTTATGAAGCCGTTATTGTAGCTGCAAGACGTGCAAGAAAACTGAATGATGACTATCGTCAGGAATTTAATGCGTTGCTTAGTACAATTACAACAGGACACGAAGATGAATTTGAAGATAGAGAAAATCCCGACCAGTTGAAGCTTGCACTGGATTTCGAAAAAAGAGAGAAACCGCATATTAAGGCTATTAAAGAACTTTCCACCGGAATTGAATATCGGTACAAATCAAATAAATGAAGATGGTTCCCGATCCCTTAAAGGGGAAAAAAATAATTCTCGGTGTAACCGGTGGTATTGCAGCATATAAATCTGCAATATTAATCCGGGGTTTAGTTTCCCGCGGAGCGGAAGTGCGGGTAATTATGACCCCTTCCGCTCTCGAATTTATTACTCCGCTTACTTTATCTACATTATCTTCCAATCCTGTTGTAGTTAATACTTTTCCTGTATCTCAAAAAAATGGTGTTGATTTACAAACCTGGCACATCGAATACGCACTTTGGGCGGATGCTGCAATTATTTCACCGGCTACTGTAAATACAATTGCAAAGATTGTACATGGTTTTGCCGATAATGCGTTGACTTCGGTTATAATGGCTTTACGGTGCCCGCTTATTGTTGCTCCTGCTGCAGATACGGATATGTACAATAATCCGATAACTCAAAAAAATATTACTGAATTAAAAAATTACGGCGCTTTTGTAGTGGAACCTGAAAACGGATTTTTAGCAAGCGGACTTTCCGGCATCGGGAGGATGGCAAATACCGATAAGATTATTGATGCAGCGGAAATCGTTTTGTCGGGCTATAAAAAAGATTTAAACGGCAAAAAAATTCTTGTTACTGCGGGACCAACCCTTGAAGATATTGATCCGGTTAGATTTATCGGAAACAGGTCCAGCGGAAAAATGGGATATGCAATTGCAAAAGCTGCGTTTCTTCGCGGGGCGGATGTAACTTTAATTTCCGGCCCGACAGCAGAAAAAATTTATCCAGAAATTAACCTCGTTAAAATCCGCTCAGCTGCTCAAATGAAAAACGCAGTGGAAAGTCACATTAAAAAAAACGACGCGCTGATAATGGCTGCTGCCGTTGCTGATTATAAGCCTGCTAAATATTCCGGCAGTAAAATTAAAAAGGAACAAAACCTTAAATCTTTAGCTCTAACAACAACAGACGATATTCTTGCCTCGTTAAAAAAAGATGATAAAATTATAGTTGGATTTGCCCTTGAAACAGAAAATGAAATAAAAAATGCAGATAAAAAACTAAAATCAAAAAATCTTGATTTTATTGTTCTTAACTCACTTAAAGATTCAGGCGCTGCAATAGAGAATGATACAAATAAAATTACTATATTATACCCCAAAGGAAGTAAACAAACCGGGAAAAAACAATTTCCGCTTTTGAGCAAATTCCAGACAGCAAACAACATATTAAATGAATTAAAAAAGCTCTTTTAAGTTGTCCGATATAAAAAAACAAATAACAGAAGCATTAAAAGATCAGCAGGAAATTTTTGGCAATTTTCTCTACGGCAAACTTGAACCGTCTAAAAAATATACCTATACTCATTCGAAAGAAACGGCTGAGGTGATCGAAACAGGTGCTTCGTGGCAAGTACGCGAAAAAGTTGCAAAGGACATAAACGATAATTTGTTTCTAGAGGATTTTCAGAAATCAAAAAGCCTGGATGAACTTTACAATTTGACTCACGAATGCCAAAAATGTCCTCTGGGAAAAACAAGGACAAAGTTTGTTTTTGGAGTAGGAAATCCTGACGCAGATGCTCTGTTAATTGGGGAAGCTCCCGGCGCCGATGAAGATAGACTTGGTGAGCCGTTTGTAGGCAGAGCCGGTAAATTGTTAAACGATATTTTGAAAGCAATAAATTTAAAGAGGGAAGACGTTTATATTGCTAACATTTTGAAATGCCGTCCACCGAATAACCGTGACCCTCTGCCGATAGAAATGGAAACTTGTTTCCCTTATCTGCAAAAACAGATAGAACTAATTAAACCCAAAATTATTTTGTGTCTGGGAAGAGTAGCAGCAAACGCTCTTTTGAATAAAAAATTGTCTCTCGGCGATCTTAGAAAATCTGTCTTCGAATATAACGGAATAAAAGTATTGAGCACTTATCATCCGGCGGCATTGCTGAGAAATCCTAATTGGAAAAGAGACTGCTGGGAGGATGTGAAAAAATTTAAGAGTCTATTGGATCAACTTGTGGTTGTTTAAAGAGTAAGATTTATCATAACAGTCGCGTAAACTTTAAATAAACAGTTGAAATGGGAAAAAGAAAGCAGGAAACGCCTGATATCGAAAAACTAAAATCTGTTGTTAAGCAGCAGCCTTCGGCTCCTGAAGTAGAAATGTCTGTGCTCGGCGCAATGCTGATAGATGGTGAGGCAGTTCCAAAAGTTGTGGAAATATTAAAACCGGAAGCCTTTTTTGAAAAGAAGAACAGAATAATTTTTGAAGCAATCGTTTCTTTGTATGAAGCTGATGAGCCTATTGATACAGTTACGGTATACGATGAATTAAAAAAATCCGGCAAAGCCGAAGAAGCTGGGGGCGCCGCATATCTAAGTAAACTTTCTCAGGATATTACCTCCGCTGCCAATGTAGATTACCACGCAAGGGTTGTCCTAGAAAAATGGATTTTACGTCAGTTGATTTCGACTTCAATGGAAATCGCCGGAACGGCTTTTCAAGGAAGCGAAGATGTGTTTGATCTTTTGGATGCTGCAGAAGCAAAAATATTTCGGATTTCCGAAGAAGGAATTAAAGAATCGTTCAAGTCGATGGATAAAGCTGTTAAAGAAGCACTTGAATTGATTGAAGCAATTCATTCGAGAAATATATCAACTTTTTCTGTTCCCACCGGTTTTTTTGCACTGGATGATATTTTAGGGGGACTACAGAAGTCCGATTTGATTATAATTGCAGCAAGACCTTCTCAAGGTAAAACGGCACTCGCATTATCACTTGCCAGAAATGCTGCAGTAGAGCATCAGGTTCCGATCGGAATTTTCAGTTTGGAAATGTCTACAATTCAGCTTGCAACTAGATTAATTTCAGCAGAAGCTAGAATTAATGCCCATTCGATTAGAACCGGCAAGTTCAGAGCTGAAGACGGAGCAAAAATCAGCAGAACGGTACACAAATTAAGCAAGGCTCCGATTTATATTGATGATACACCGGCTATCTCGATACTGGAAATAAGAGCAAAGGCAAGAAGACTTAAGAATGAAAAAAATGTTGGACTGCTGATCGTTGACTATTTACAATTGATAAGCCCCTCGTTCACTGCCGACAGCAGAGAAAGAGAAATTTCTATGATTTCCCGCTCGTTAAAATCTCTTGCTAAGGAACTGAATATACCTGTCGTAGCCCTCTCGCAGTTGAACCGTGCTGTAGAACTGCGTGCCGATAAAAGACCGCAACTTTCGGATTTACGTGAATCCGGATCTATTGAACAGGATGCAGACGTTGTAATCTTCTTGTATCGACCGGAAACATACGGAATTGAAACTTTTACCAGCGGTGAACTTTCGGGACAATCTACCGAAGGAATAGCAGAAATTATTATCGGCAAACAGAGAAATGGTCCAATAGGAGAGGTTCTTCTGAGATTTATGAAAGACTACACCCGTTTTGAAAATCTGGAAATATTCAGAGAGCCTATTCCACAAATTGAAGCCGGAGAATCCGGTGCTGGAGAGGACCTGCCGATATGAGAAATCTTATTTTTGTTCTCTCTTTTTTGATTTTTATTTTCTCACTCAATGCTCAGACGATTTATACTCAAGGTGATGTTGACATTTGTAACTCCAAATTTGATTTAGCCGTCAAAGAAAATCTTTCTGCAAAACCGATAGGTGAAATTATAATAGCCATAGGTAAAAGCTTTTTAGGAACTGAATACGAACCGTTTACTCTTGACAAAGACAGTGTTGAAAAGCTGACCATTCATTTAACAGGTTTGGATTGCTATACATTTTTAGAAAACTCACTTGTTTTTGCCCGCTGTATAAAAGAAGGTAAAACCACCTTTGAAGATTATCGGAAAGAGTTAATCAAGATTCGTTACAGAAATGGTGAATTAAAAGATTATCCTTCCCGTTTGCACTATTTCTCCGATTGGATTTACGATATGAACAAACGCGGCATTGGAAAAGATGTCACAAAAGAAATCGGCGGAATTCCTTACAACAAAAAAATTGATTTCATGAGTACTCATATTGATTCTTATAAACAACTAAAAAACAATCCGGAATTTTTGCAAGAGATAAAACAAATCGAAAAAAATATAAGCAGCAGGAAATATTATTATATTCCCGAGGATTCAATTGCCCGCTGCGAAGATAGAATCCAAAGCGGCGATATAATCGGTATAACCACCAATGTTAAAGGATTAGATATAGCACACACCGGTATTTCAATTCGAATGGAAGACGGAAGAATTCATTTTTTACATGCGCCCAATGTCGGACATAAAGTGCAGATTACAGAAAAACCGCTTGCCGATTATTTAAAAGATAATAAAAAGCAAACCGGGATAATGATTTTACGGGTGAGCGAGCCTAAATAATTCTTATCGAATTTTTAATTCTATTTCTCAAATTTTTTTGTATGCGAGACGGATAGTTATGTTTGGGTGAGACAAATTCGAAGGAAAACCTGCCGTAAAAAGAAATGTTTGTAATTAAACCAATGAGCGCTGTAAGAATTTTAGCTATAAATCCTGCAGCAACCCCGATTATTAAAGATATAAATGAAATAAAAAGAGTTCTTTTATTAAACCTAAATTATGCATCTCACCTTACGCAATGGTAGTTATTTAATAGCCCCGACATTTAGAGGGCGTGTGATAATTCAATTTCTTTTTTGAAAAAATATTCAATTTCATTTTAAAAACGAAACCAAAATTATCCTGACACCATATTTTCACACACCCTCTTTATGTCGGGAACCAAGTTAAGACAAAATTTCGGGTTTTAGCACCATTTTTCGTAATTAATGTGGTTAAAGCCGTCTTTTGGGTGTTCATTAATCCACTAAAGCTCGTGGCAATTCCAATTAACATTATGCGTAAGGTGAGTTATGCATTAGAAAATTATATTTTGCACAACGACTTCTAACTTGTCTATTTCAACAACAATTAAATGTTCAATATCCAATTCTCAACTCTCAATATATTCAACGGCAATTGAACAAACAGGAAACAAGTGAAATTCTGGGAAAATAATTCAGAAATTTGTTCAAAAAAAATAATCTT
>DYLN01000322.1 GCA_020722085.1 Melioribacter roseus | reverse complement strand
AACTATCCGAACCCGTTTAACCCTATTACTACTATAAAATATTCTATCCGTGCCCTCACCCCGTCCCTCTCCCACTGGGAGAGGGTGTCCGAAGGACAGGTGAGGGTGGAGCTTAAGGTTTATGATATTCTCGGAAGAGAAGTAGCTACACTTGTAAATGAAAATAAATCTGCGGGAAACTACGAAGTAAAATTTGATGCTTCAAATCTCGCCAGCGGTGTTTACTTCTATAGACTGCAAGCAGATAATTTTACGTCTACTAAGAAAATGATTTTATTAAGATGAAAATAAAAAAAATAATACTACTTTTATTTATTGTCGTATATTTCCCGCATCCGAATAATCTGCTTATTTTCCCGGATAACCATGACTTAGACAGATTTTATTCACGATTGAATAAGAATTTTGATAACTGGAAATTAGGTATAGCCTTATACATGACCATGAGGGGAATGCCACAGTTTTATTTTGGAACAGAAGTATTAATGACTAATGAAGAACCCGGTAACGACGGCCAAAGAAGAGGAGATTTCTATGGCGGATGGAACAGTGATACGAAAAATGCCGTTACAGGAGCAGGATTAACTGACCAGGGAAAAGAAGCGTAGCATTATTTTTCCAAATTACTCAACTGGAGAAAAAATAAAAATGTAATACACAATGGGCAATTCAAACATTGCGCTCCGCAAAATAACGACGTTTATATTTATTTCAGATATAATAACGAAGAAAAAGTTATGATCGTTTTGAACAAAAACGCAGACAAAGTAAGCCTTGACATGAATAGATACAGGGAAATGGTACCGAATACATTTAAAGCAAAAGACATTATTTCGGATAAAGAATTGGAGATAAAAAACATCCTTGAAGTGCCTGCAAAAACGGCAATGATTTTAGAAATAAAGTAAGACTAAACCTAACATTAGGTTTTCCTCGGCAGTCGATAATCCCGCCTAAAAACATTGGCGGGCAAGCCCTTCTCCGACAGAAACGGGATAGGAAGGTGCAGCAGAACATTATCAACAAACAATATTTCTTGTGCTGCTACATTGCCTTAAAAATGTGTTGAACCCAGATTTGTCATTAAAGAAAAGTTTCTAATGACAAATCCGGGATAAAAATA
>DYLN01000141.1 GCA_020722085.1 Melioribacter roseus | reverse complement strand
CTCTATAAGTAATCATTAGTATGAACTTTTTTTAAGGTTTCAGAAGAGGTCTAATGGTGTTTAATGCAATTTGTGGCAGAGGCGAATAGGTTAACTTGATTAGGGTCTCCAAAGCCTGCTATTCAGGGTTTATTAAGTGTACTTTTTCCTTCAAAGTACTCCATCTGAAAGTTCGAAGTGTGCCCAATGTCTGCCGCCATATTGTTTGATCTTGCAATTTGGCGATCGAATCAAAGGGTTCCCGCCGTTCTATATCGAGCTTCAGTTATCGAGACTCAAATTCGAAAAGAAAATCTCAAAAGTTGCTGCTTTTGTTCAATTTCGAACTCATAAATGTTTCTTTGGAATTGGTTGTAGTAATTTTGAGCGACTTTTTTTCAATTTTCTTACAAAAACTATTGAAGGTTGCACATATAAATATGCTATAATATGAGTTAAAGGTAACATGTGACGTATCCTTTAACTCATAGGTGTTAATAGTGGAACAAAAAGATCTTTTGAATATATTGCGATCAAAATCTTCAGTTTTATCATTTAAGGAGATTTTGATTGCTTCAGGTATCCAAAAACCTTCGCTTCTAAAAAGGCGGTTAAATTACTATGTAAAAAAAGGGGAGCTATATTCTATTCGTCGTGGACTTTATGCAAAAGATAGAAATTACGATCGTTTAGAATGTGCTACGAAAATTTTTACACCCGCCTATGTAAGTTTTGAGACTATTCTGGCCGAAGCGGGAGTTGTATTTCAGCATTACAACAAGATCTTTGTTGCAACATATCAGACTAAAGAAATTGAATGTGATAATCAGATATATTCATTTAAAAAAATTAAAGATGATATATTAACTAACACTGCGGGACTTGAGAACAGGGGAAATTATTTTGCTGCGACAAAAGAAAGAGCTTTTCTTGATGTTCTTTATCTTAATAAAGATTATTATTTTGATAACCTAGCTCCCCTGGATTTAAAAAAGATACAAGATTTGTTGCATCTATATAATAATAAACGCATGGTAAAGCAGGTAAAAAAGTATTTTGACAATTTTAAATCCGAGTTGGTGTAACATGACCTTAGAGATTCCTGCACATAAGAGTGTGCTTCTATATATTCTGAAAGATATATATTCTGATGCGCAATTAGGACCGATACTTGGATTTAAAGGCGGCACTGCCGCTTATCTGTTTTACGGTTTAAGCCGTTTTTCAGTTGATTTGGATTTTGATTTACTCGATTCGGGTAAAGAAGAACTTGTTTTTGAAAAAATAAAAGCGATTTTAGAACGATATGGTGTTGTGACTGAAGCACGGAAGAAAAGATATAGTCTCTTTTTTATACTTGCTTATGATAATAAGATTAAAAATGCATATAATATCAAGATCGAAATAAATCGTAGAGATTTTGGTTCAAAATATGAGGTAAAGTCATATCTTGGCATACCGATGAAAGTTATGGTACGCGAAGATATGGCAGCGCATAAAATGGTAGCTATGCTTGAACGTATCGGTAAGACTAATCGTGACATTTTCGATGTCTGGTTTTTCTTAAAAAATAACTGGCCAATCAATGAACGTATTATTACAACAAGAACAGACATGTCAATGGAACAATTTTTGCAAGCCTGTATTACTAATCTTGCTAGCATGAGTGATCGAGGTATTCTTTCAGGAGTTGGTGAGTTACTTGATGCAGCGCAAAAGGAATGGGTAAAAAACAATCTACGTAGCGAAACAATCTTCTTACTTAAATTAAAGCTGGAATCTTTAAAGGAAAATAAAATTAAATAATGATTTTTTTGTAGATTGATTGTTAAAGGTTAAGCTCTATAATCACCCTCTGGATAATCTCGTACGAAAAACAAAATTCGATTTTGTACATCCTGAACATGTCTAAGTACCGCCAGCTTTTGCCAAGGCTTCAGCTGGCAAGCCAGCTTTTTAAAAGATTGATTTTAATAAGTAAGAGAAGGTTAAAGATTATAAGCGAAAGCTGCCTACCGTAGTAAATGAGCATAGCGAGATACGAAGGCTGGGCTTTTATATAAATATCAAGTTATTTCGTGTATTACGTTTATATAATCAAGTCAATCGTTTATCCAGATCAAATCTATTTTGGGTATACAACCAATGTTGAGGAGCGTCTAATAAAACATAATTCAGGTGATTCTATTCATACTGCGAAATACAGGCCATGGCAATTGGTTATTAGTATTGAATTTGCCGATGCATCCAAGGTCATTGCATTCGAGAAGTATTTGAAATCAGGGTCAGGTAGGGCTTTTGCTGCTAAAAGATTTTTATAGCTCACTTTACGCTATTGCTTATTGCGTCTGAGTAATATTTTGCAAGACCCAAAATGCAGTTCAATTTCATCGGACAATGCTTTTTCGTATAGGATAGAAATGCGTTTATCAAATATGTTACGTGAAACTGCGTAAGCCCGGCGTAGCTACGTGATGAGCGAAGATGGTCTTCTGTATAGGCACTTTCATCAAAGCTGCAGATATGCATGATATCAAGATTTTTGTTATGGTAATATTTTTCAAGACAGGCAAAGAGTTGCCGGCTTTTCGTTGTTCTTCTGCCGTGCCTGGTATAGCTCAAAGAGCGAAGACTGGTGCTGACGCGGGCGAGTAAAATGGCTTTCATAGTTGTATCTTTCTGTTTTGAGTGAATAAAGATATTGACTTGAGAATCTTTTTAATTTGTTGAGTACTAGGGCATGCTTTTTTCTTGCCTGAGATTTTTTTGATGGCCTTGTAGGGAGAATGTAATATCTGGGTACCCATACTCAGCATTGAGCCAAGCAAAAAATATTTTAATTGTTGTAGTATAACCATTGCTTGAACTTGTTCTAAGTGCTCGGTTTTCTTTTAAGTATTTTAAAAAAATATGGATATCATATTCGGTTGGATATTAAATTTTATTTTGTTTGCACCATATTGCAAAATTGAGCAATCTGCTTGTATAGGTTTTTTTGATGATTGCTTTAATCTGCTTTTCAAAATGAAGGTCAAAATGAAAACTCTAATATTGAATGACGTTGATTGGTTTATTGGTCGCATACAGTATCTTCTTATAAAAGTAAAAGCAGCTTATAATTACGTTATACGATTATGAAATCTATGTCCATGTATTAAAATTATGGACATGTAAAACGAGACATTATTATTCATAACTATCGATTCAATTGTATTTATATGAATTAGTTAATAGGGTACCATGTTTGTTGAAGTGCTATGATGCATATAGTGATGTATTATTTCTATTTCAACCAAATCATAGAAGGAGTGATTCTATGAAACCAGTTGCCTGTATGGTGTGATTATTAATTATCGGTGGATTAGTCTTAACAGCACATGCTTTCGGAGGATGCTGCGGCAAACAGAAAGGATGTTGCGGTTCATCTAAAGGATGCTGTGATAAAATTCCAAGGGCGGCAAAACATCTAAGGACATAAAAGATACGGTTAAACAAGCTTACGGCAAGGTTGCTCAAGAAGGTGGTTCTTGTAGCCTTTTTGGAGGAGGATGTTGTGGCGGTGGAGCAGACTTGTCTGGTGAAATTGGCTATACAAAAGAAGAACTAGATGCATTGGCTGATGCGAATTTGGGATTAGGTTGTGGAAATCCTATTAGCTTAGGTGAGTTTAAGGAAGGTGATACTGTCGTAGATTTGGGTTCAGGCGCTGGGCTTGATTGTTTCTTGGCATCGAAAAAGGTTGGCCAATCGGGAATGGTTATTGGTGTTGATATGACACCAGAAATGTTAAGAAAGGCCCGCCAAAATGCTGAAAAATACGGTATTGAAAATGTTGAATTCCGCAAAGGCGATATTGAGAATTTGCCAGTTGCAACCAATACAGTGGATATAATTATAAGTAATTGTGTCATCAATCTTGCTCCTGATAAAGACAAGGTTTTTCAGGAAGCATATCGCGTTCTGAAACCTGGTGGCAAAATGTATGTCTCAGATATTGTTTTGCTTAGTGAACTTACAGAAGAACAAAAAAATGATGTAAAATTACTTTGTGCATGTGTATCAGGTGCTCTTTTAAAAGATGAATATTTGTCAAAGATTCAACATGCTGGATTTGATGTAGAGATAGTTGGTGAAGATAAGGAAATCGGCAAAACATGGTTCAAAAGCGATGATTTGCATATTTCTAGCTTAAAATTCATTGCGATCAAAAAGTAAGTATATCGTAAATATGGTTAAAACAAATTGCGGGCCAATAAAGAAATTTTGCCCGCAATTTGTTTAAGCGTAACATATATTTGGGTTCCATAACCAAAATTAGTGACATTGAAATGAAAAATGGATTAAAGAATGTAATGATAGGTTAGAATGGCAACATATAAATTGGATAACATACAAAGGATATTTCCATGGTTATTAAGATTTTAGGTGCCGGTTGTTCAAGTTGTGCTCAACTTGAAAAGAATACAAAAGAAGCTCTTGAAAGGCTTGGCTTAGAAGCCCAGGTTGTAAAAATATCTGATATTCAAGATATATTGGCATACAGTGTTATGAGTTTTCCGGCGCTTGTTATTGATGAAAATGTTGTTTTGTATGGTCAAAATCCAACAGTTGAAGAACTAATGCAATTAATACGTGATCGCGGTTTATAAAAAAAAGGAGTAATTATGAGTATTTTTCGCCCAGTACAGATTTTTGCCGATTGGCTAACGTATTCTATATTTGCTATGCAACAAAAGTCGCTCGCCGCAGAAGCTGTGAATTTCTTTATTTTTGATACCATAAAAATTTTCATTCTTTTATCGGTAATAATTTTTTTTGTTTCACTTATACGTTCCTTTATTCCGCCAGAAAGGATAAGAAAAATTCTTTCTCATAAATATGAAATAACGGGGAATTTGCTGGCTGCTTTTTTTGGGATAATAACTCCTTTTTGTACGTGTAGTGCTATTCCATTGTTTTTAGGATTTATTGAAGCAGGTATACCATTGGGTGTAACATTTTCTTTTCTCATTGCTTCACCAATGATCAATGAAGTTGCTATCGTTTTACTACTAGGTTTATTCGGTTGGAAAATATCGCTTATATACATTATAAGCGGTTACATTATTGCCGTAGTTTCTGGCGTTATCTTAGGCAAAATGAAGCTTGAACATCTGGTTGAGTATATGGTAACACGCAGAGCAGATACATCACTGGGTGTGATGAAACTAACCTGGAAGCAGCGTATACGATCAGCAAAAAATTATACCGCCGAAATTCTAAAAAAAATATGGCCTTATATTTTGATTGGTATAGGCATTGGAGCATGGATCCACGGATACGTGCCAACTGAATTTATTATGCGATATGCAGCAGGGAATTCTTGGTATGCAGTTCCCTTGGTAACGCTCATAGGTATTCCGCTCTATTCCAATGCAGCAGGGGTGCTTCCTCTTGTTTCTGTTTTGACCGAAAAAGGTGTTGCTATTGGCACAACACTTGCTTTTATGATGGCTATTACGGGTCTTTCGTTACCAGAATTTTTGATACTTAAAAAAGTGATGAAAGCAAAATTGATTATAATTTTTGCAACGGTCGTTGGTATAGGAATTTTATTTACCGGATACTTGTTCAATTATTTATTAAGCTAAGAGGTAACTATATGGCTAAGTGCAATATAACGCTGTGCTTTTTAGCGGTCGCATTATTTTTCTTTGCAGGATGCGATAAAAATGATGTGAAAAAGGAAATTGAAGTCAAGATAGAGCAAGTTGACAAGATTGAAGTTGTACATTTTCATGGAAATCGGCAGTGCCCTTCATGTAAAGCTATTGGAGATTGGACGCAAAAAGCGATTAAAGAAAAATTTCCTCAAGAACTTGTTGCAGGTAAAATTGTTTTCAAGCAAATAAATGTAGATGTGCCGGAGAATGCAGAAATAGTAAATCGATTTAAAGCGCGTGGCTCTGCGTTATTTTTTAATGTTATCAAAGGAAAAGATGAGCAAATCATTGAAGATGCAAAGGTGTGGCTCTTGGTTAACGATGAAACTGAATTTACTAATTATATAGCAGCAACAATACAGCGCCATTTAGGTAGGTGATCTATGAACTTCTTAAATTATTTGATCTATCAGTACAATATACCGTTACTGACGGCGTTCTTGTTGGGTGTTTTAACATCGATTAGCCCATGCCCTCTGGTTGTTAATATTACTGCTATTGCCTATCTTTCCAGAAATATTAAAAGTGCTAAAAACACTATTCTTAATGGGTTGTGGTATACGTTCGGAAGAATTATCAGTTATACGGCAATTGCTGCAGTTGTATATTATGGAGCATCGTCTTTTGCAATTTCAAACATTTTTCAGGGTTGGGGTGAAAAATTATTAGGACCTACTTTGTTATTCATCGGTGTTGTCATGTTGAGTGGCTTCAAAATCGGTGGCAAACGTATGCATGGAAAATTAGAAGCCTTAAAACAAAGATTAGCAACTCAAGGGTATATCGGCTCAATGCTTTTAGGCATGATTCTCGCATTAGCATTTTGCCCTTATAGCGCAGCACTCTTTTTTGGTGCCTTGATGCCACTTATTTTAAGTTCTCCTGAAAAACTTTTACTAGCACCAGTATTTGGCTTGGGCACAGGAATTCCGATTATCATTTTTGCCTTTATACTTGCGTATAGTGTTCAGAAAATAGGGGCAACTTTTGCTATTGTTCAAAAACTAGAAAGAATTTTGCGCATTGTGGTAGCGATAATTTTTATCTTGGCAGGCATTTATTTTTTAAGATTTTTGGTGCTCTAAAACCTTTATTATTTAACGCGAATTCGATACATAGAAATATCTTGAAATAAACGAACAGCAAGTTAGAATCCTCTTATAATGATAAAAAACGAGAGGAGTTTAACTTGCTGTTAACTACTATTTTCTGTCATATTGATGATTTTTGCAATGACCTTAATAAACATGTACTCGAAGATGCGTCTAATAAGGGGAGACCAAGCACTATGACGCGCAGTGAAATTTTAACGATAAGCATTTTTTATCATTATTCAAAATTCAAGTCATTCAAAGATTAGACCTCTTCTGAAACCTTAAAAAAAGTTCATACTAATGATTACTTATAGAG
>DYLN01000140.1 GCA_020722085.1 Melioribacter roseus | reverse complement strand
CTTCGGGTTATGAGCCCGACGAGCTACCAATTGCTCCACCCCGCGATGTAATTTTATAAACTTTTTAAGAACGTCTTACAAACTCCAGTATCAAATATATTAAACAATATATAATCTTACAAATTTCATTCTTGTTCAGTAAGTATTTCACTGAGGTCCTTTTCATATTCCACTTTATCAATAAAAGATCATGCCTTTCACACAGCATCAACAAATACACAGCCGATATTTTATCACATTTGTAGCAGTAACATAAAACTTGTCGGGGTTGACCAAAAAGCAAGGATCAATAAAATAATCTGAGAAAATTCCCCGTAAAATACACGGGACAAGCTGCGCAATTCCGCCGAAGGCATCCCTTACGGAAGCTGCTATTGTTCTATAAAAAAATTTGGTCAATCCCGGAAGAATATTCTTATTTTTGCAAACCTTCGGAACTACGCATTAACTTAATGTGTCAGTTTTGAAGATTCTCTTTTATATTGATTTCAATCACTACGCAAAAAAACAGTGATGTCAAACATAAAAATATTTGAAAATACTTCTTATACTTAGGCAGCATTTTTTCACTTGTCCAACATTTAAGTCGGGGAAGGTATGTTTATGGAATGGATGATTGTGCTAGCTATTATTTTTGTGCTGCTTATATTGTCTTCTATAAAAGCATATAAAATTTTCAAAGAAATAAAATCCAATCATGATTAATTAACACTTCCAGCTTTTAATAACCTGGAAGCTTTTAAGTCTGCAGCCGGATTAGTTTCCCTTTTTGCGCTGAATAAAGTTTTGTATTGTTACCGAGACTCAAAATTTGCTGCCCTACCCAGTTTTTTGCTTTTTCTTCACCGTGAATTAAAACCACCTTTTCGGGTTTAAGTTTTTTTACTATATCAACAATTTCTTCTCTTTTTGAGTGGGATGGAAAATAAAATCTTTTTACTTCGCAACGAATTATTTCGTCTTTATCATTCAGAAAAATCTTATCTCCTTTATTCAAATTCAATATCCGGTAACCCGGAGTTTCAGGGTCCATATAA
This sequence comes from Melioribacter roseus, assembly GCA_020722085.1. Taxonomy (GTDB): domain Bacteria; phylum Bacteroidota; class Ignavibacteria; order Ignavibacteriales; family Melioribacteraceae; genus Pyranulibacter. The sequence continues at coordinate 6,068 of DYLN01000140.1, read as the reverse complement.
CCCACTATAAAAATTGCAAAGTCCTGTTGCTTAATCCAGTATTTCATTAATTCAAAAGATTTTGTGCCCTTAATCATCATTCCGCTCGAGGCAAGCACAATACCGGATTTTTTGTTAAAAAGATTTAGTTCATTTACGCTGTACAAATCCGTTTGTTCAATTTCGGAGAACTCAAAATTTTTGTTTTGTCTTTTGACAATATACTTGTTTTTGTCATAAACTCTTGAAATTTGGTTCCCGAGACCGCCGGTATAAATAATTGTATCGGTCAAACTTCCTTTTGCAACAAGCGAATGAATTGCAGCTAAAATTTCCTGAGTTTTACCTAATGCAAAAACAGGTATTAAAATTGAACCGCCCTTATTCAAAATTTTATTTGCTTCTTTGGCAAATCTTTTTTGTTCGTTCTGCCAGTTGCTCAACATTTTGGAATCAGTATCTCCATAAGTTGTTTCCGTAAGCAGAATATTAATGTTGTCTTCTGGTAAGTCGGCACCGTCCATTATCTTTTGTTTTGAAAGATTAATATCACCGGTATAAAAAATTTTTACATTACCGTAAGTAATTAATATTCCGGCTGAGCCAAGTATATGCCCGGCATCATAAAACTCCACTTTGATTTTGCTGCTTCCGCTGTGTCGAATTCCTTCAATATCAACCGGCTCATTATATTCAACAGTTCTTATTGAACTAATTAACAAATCAATCTCTTCATGGCTGTAAGGAATAAAATTACTATTTTTATTTATTCCTTCATTCCACAACGTAGTCGATTCCGATAAAATGTTGGCAGCGTTATGAAGTGTTAATTCCGCAATCTCTTTTGTTTGTATTGTAGTATAGATAATCAAATGAGGGAATTTTTTTATTAAGAAAGGAAGTGAACCAATATGATCCTGATGTGCGTGACTTATAAAAACAAAATCGACAGGAAGTTCTTCTATGAATTCAAACGAAGGCAAGGAATCTAATCCTTTCTTTTGGGGATGAATACCCGAATCTAAAATGATTCCTGTTCCGTCAATATTTAAATAAAAACAGCTCGCACCGACTTCATCTGCCCCGCCTAATGGTAAAAGTTGAATCATGAAAAAACCTTCCCCTTCCTCTTTTCGAGGAGAGGGTTTTTAAAAAAAGAGGATGACAAAAAAGTTATATTTTTTAAGAAACGAGATACGAATCCCGATAAAAAGCCCCGATAAAAAGCATCGGGACACGCCCCGATTAAAAAAATCTCGCCTCGCAAAGTGAAGCGGAGCGGGCGGGACAAGCCCCGATTAAAAACATCGGGGCAGGCATCGGGACAGGTTTCACAGATTATTTATTGAACAATTACTTTTTAGACAGCCTTTTAATGGGGGCTCCCACTTGCTACATCTGCTGTTGGATAAAATTCGTATTTATAGACCGACTTGATACTCGGTCTGCCTTTAGAATCGTATCTTATTGTCTCACTCAACAATCCGTTAGGCAAATAATTATACTTCATTTCGTATTGAATATCATTTTTCTCATCTAAGAGTTTATCGGTTACAACATCGTCGTTGTCATTATATTGGTATTCTCTTCTGTAAGTATTTCCTCTGATTTCAATCAATCTTCCTTCCGTATCGAATTTATAATAAACTGTTTTTTTGGCTTTGCCTGTGGTTGTTACTTCTTTAACTGTAATTTCTTCCGGGTTAAATGTACGTTCAACAGTCTGCTGTTCTTTGCCTCTAGAATCTACATATTTTGAGCTCATCATAACACCGGATTCAAAAACAGCAATTTCTTTATATACAGTATCCCCTTTTTCAGTCAACAGAATAGATTCAACATTATTTCCATCTTTGTCATAGATATATTTAATGATTTGTTTTACGGGTTTGTTTTTATCATAATACAAACCTTCAATTTCTCGCCCTTCTTTGTCATACTTATAATTTACACTTGCGAGCAGGTTATTTTTCGAATCACGGACTTCTGTCAAGGCAAGATTTCCACTTGCATCGTATTTATAAATCCATACTTTTGTGCTTGAGCCTACGCCTACATAAAGAAAATGTTTGGTTCGTTTACCTTTTTCATTAAAAAATATCTCTTCGTAGAGTTTATCCTTACTTGCGTATGATCCGTCTTCTTTATACGAAGTGGAATATAACTTACGGCTTTTAATTTTATATTTGCCTGCTTCTTCAATTGCTTTTTCTATTGGGTCAACACTAAAAGATTTTTTAAACTGGTCGGCATATACTATGGAAGGAAATTTATCGGGGGTTTTTGTATAAGATTCTTCTTCCTGCTGGGTAGTATTTGCCGCTTCGGATTTTTCTTTTTTCTGTTTTGAACAATTTGTCAAAAGCAAAATTAAAAGCATCGTCAAAAAGATAATTCCTTTTCGAAATAAAAATGTTTTATCTACTTTGGTTAGCATTTTGCCTCACATTGTTTGAATTTTCTTTTATTTAATGACTGCGAGTTTACCTATAATGAATTTGTAAATCAAATGATAATCCTATTCTAACTCCGTGACCATTTTATTTAATTCTTCTTCGCTTAAGAGGTTTTGTATTTTTTGATTCCAGTCTTTCTCTGTATAATTGTCCTATCTCCGCTCCAATAATAAATAAACACGATGAATAAAATATCCAGAAAAGAACAACTACTATAAAAATGAATGCGCCGTAAATTTTATTGGTAGAAAGAAAATGTTTAATATAGTAACCAAAAATCCAGCGCGCTGCTTCCCAGAGTATTGTAGTCCAGAATGCGGCAACCAGCGGCACTTTTTTCCCAAGCCGTTCGTAAGGAATTATATAATAAAACATAAAGAACATAAAAAACATTAAGAGCAGTGAAAACAATTTTATCAACCAGTCCACAATTTCCGTAAACCTGAACGCCTGCAATATTTCAACTTTCTCTGCAGAATCAATCAGCACATTAAATGCAGGCAAAATAAAAGTAGAAAGTACAACAAACAAAACAAGCAGAAGCACCATACCCACATCCCTTAAAAAACCAATCAATGCACTTTTTTCTTCGGAAACACTGAATATTCTATTCAGGATAGTCCGCATCGAACTGAATAACCATGTTGACGTAAAAATCAAACCTATAAAGCCGATGTAACCAGCTAAAGTCTTATATTCAATAACCTCCGGAAGTCTTGAAAGAACTGCTCTTTTTACAAAATCTGACGTATCTTTGTACGGAATAATTGTATCAATAATCTGTTTAAGTGCAGATTCAATTACAGCCTGCTCAAAAATGTTGCCTACAAGAGAAAGTATTACTAAAATAAACGGAATAAAACTCAAAAGAAGTGAGAAAGCTATTCCGCCGCCGGAAAGAAAAATATGATGCTCGTCCATTCTTTTAAAAATCTTTCCGAAATAATGTCTTGAAAAATCTACGAACTTTCCGTAAGCGTGTGCCGGTATGTGCGAAGTGATCCATCTGATAAACTTAAAGCGTGACATCAACCGCCTTGAGCATAATTCATTTTCTTTTCGATTGAAGTAAAATAAATTTCGGCTAAATGTTCGACCGAGAAATCGTATTGATCATTAATAATGAAACTTTTCCCTCCTGTCGTGCCAATAAAGTTGAATGGTGTAAAGCTCCCAGAAACAGCCTCTTCAAACTTTTCCCGGTTTTCTGGCGATACGCTCACAATTACACGCGACTGGGATTCCGAAAATAAAGTGAAATCTTCCCGTGATTTAATTGGGATGTTTACCTTAGCACCTATAAGTTTTTCTGGCTGCATAATACAGCATTCGGCAATTGCGGTTATAATTCCGCCCTCAGAAATATCGTGAGCGGATTTTATTAATCTCAAATTTATTAAGTCAAGCAACACCTGATGCAGATCTTTTTCAGTCTGCAAATCAAGTTTCGGAATTTCACCTGTTACCAAATTGTGAATCACCTTTAAGTATTCGCTGCCTCCAATTTCTTCATAATCATAGCCGAGTTCGTAGATCAAATCACCTTCATCTTTAAACGGTGCTGTGGTAACATTCCGAATATCTTCAATTAAACCCACCATTCCAATAACAGGAGTAGGATAAACCGCAGCATCGGGGCTTTCGTTATAAAAACTTACATTGCCGCCTGTAACCGGTGTGTTGAAAGCACGGCAGGCATCGCCGATTCCTTCCACAGCTTTTTTAAATGTCCAGTAAATTTCCGGTTTATATGGATTCCCAAAATTTAAACAGTTTGTAATTGCAAGCGGTTTTGCACCGGTGCAGACAACATTACGTGCAGATTCGGCGACTGCAATCATTGCGCCCATTTTGGGATTCAAGTAAACATATCTTCCATTGCAGTCGGTCTTGGCTGAAATAGCTTTATTCGTATCTTTAATATAAATTACCGCTGCATCAGCCGGTCCCGGGCCAACGATTGTATTGGTCATCACCATAGAATCATACTGTTCGTAAACCCATCTTTTTGAAGCAATGTTAGGAGAAGAAAAAACTTTTATAAAACATTCAGGAATGCTTTCCGGTTCAGGAAGAGTCTTAAAGTTAAATTTCCTGGTTTGAGACAGATATTCTGGTTCTTTCGTTTCTCTAATATAAACCGGTGCTCCGCCCCCAAGAACCAGTTGATGTGAAGGAATAGCTGCTTTTATTTCCTGCTCGTATTCTACATGCAAAATTCCGTCGTTGGTAACTTCACCTATAATTTCACAATTCAAATCCCACTTTTCAAAAATTTCTTTTATTCTTTTTTCTTTTCCTTTTTTACCGACGACAAGCATTCTCTCCTGGCTTTCGGAAAGCATAATTTCATAAGCCGACATTCCTCTTTCGCGTAAAGGCACTTTAGTTAAATCTATCTTCATTCCGGAATTTCCTTTGGCACTCATTTCGGAAGTTGAGCATGAAATTCCGGCGGCACCCATATCTTGAATACCGATCACCAATCTTTCCTTGATTATTTCGAGAGTCGCTTCAAGAAGAAGTTTTTCTGTAAACGGATCACCAACCTGAACTGAAGGACGTTTGGATTCTGACTTTTCCGAAATCTCTTCCGAGGCAAAAGTAGCACCGTGTATACCGTCTCTGCCGGTTGATGAACCGACAATCATCACCGGGTTGCCTTCACCTTTGGCTACTGCAGAAACAACGTTAGCAGTATCAACAATTCCTATTGCCATAGCATTAACAAGCGGGTTGCCCTTGTAGCATTCATCAAAATAAACTTCTCCGGCAACCGTAGGAACACCAAAACTGTTACCATAATCGCCAATTCCTCTAACTACCCCTTCAAATAAATATCTCGTTCGGGCATCATCTAAAGTTCCGAAGCGGAGTGAGTTAAGAGATGCAATGGGGCGTGCACCCATAGTAAAAATATCGCGTAAAATTCCGCCGACACCTGTAGCAGCTCCCTGATAAGGCTCAACAGCCGAAGGATGGTTATGACTTTCAATTTTAAAAGCAATTGCCTGTCCATCTCCGATATCAACTAATCCCGCATTTTCTTCACCCGCACCTACCAATAATCTGCCGCCCGATCGGGGTAATGTTTTTATTTGTGCAATTGAGTTTTTATAGCTGCAATGTTCACTCCACATCACGCTAAAAATACCAAGCTCTGTAAAATTCGGAGTGCGTCCTAATCTTTCACAAATCCGGTTGAATTCTTCTTCTGTAAGTCCGTGTTCTTTAGCAAGCTCAAGGGTTACTTCGTTCTCGATAATCATTTGTCATTTCGGTAAATAAATATTTTTTAACTGCCAATATAATACATTTTGATTTTTCATAACAGAAACATAGTTTTAGCTGCGGTTAACCGCTCAAACATAATTGTTATAAATTGCTTAAAAAGCCAAACCTTCATATTTTTTATTTGTCTTATTTACCCTGGGTTGTCTATTAGGGAAATTTATCAATAAGGATATTAGTAACATAACTTGTTAAATGATAAGTATTAAATCCCGACTTAGATTTTTTTGGGCTTGTGGTTATTCATATCTTCGGTAAAAGATTTTCTCACGGTTATATTGCTCTCAAGCTCTTAGAAAATCTTAGTCGATTTGTCATTAGTGTTTTTCTAATGACAAATTT
>DYLN01000139.1 GCA_020722085.1 Melioribacter roseus | reverse complement strand
ATTGTGCAAAACATAATTTTTTAATGTTAATTTGGTTTGATTTGTTTTTATCTTGGCAATGGATTTATAATCAGTTAACTTTAGGAAGATAAAAATATAATGGTGAGAAAATGTTTGAAAATTTTGGACCTATGGAATTAATAATTATCTTCTTGCTTATACTAATTTTTTTCGGCGGTAAAAAAATACCGGAAATTGCCAAAGGAATGGGGCAGGGAATCCGCTTATTTAAGAAGGCTCTGCAGGGTTCCGACGAAGAAGATGAAAAAAAACAAAAAAAAGAGACAAAGAAAATCGAAGAAAATCAGCAGCAGAATACCGCTCAATCAAAAGCCGAAGAAAAAACCGAGCACAGAGATACATAAAAACGGGAGTACGATTATTTTTTTATGGTAAAACTCTCAATTTTCGATTCTCAATTGTTAATTGAAAATCTCGCATGGATTATTGAATTATTTACTCATCATTTTACACTTTTTATTCTGAATTCCCGCCATCTACTATTAGCGAGGCTCTTTCGCCTTTTTGGGCGAGATCTCGTTTTTGACAGACCTTTGGCGGTTGGCAAGGTTTACTCGGAGAGTTCGGCGACCTTCGGCGGCTTCACTCTCCTGTTGCATACCGATTATAAAGCCACATAAGAATTGTAGAGATCACACCGACTGCAAAGATTGTCAGGAAAATAAATTCCGGTTTGTGCCAGTCTTTTGCAAAAATCTGGTAAATCCATCCGCCGAAAGCACCGCCGATTCCCCAGGCAATTGCAATCGGTAAGAAAGAAAAGCCCTGGAATAATGCAGCTTGACCTTTTGGTGCAAGGTCGGCGACGTATTCGTAAAAACGCGGTGCCTGTGTTTGTTCACCGATTGAAAATAAAAATATGCCGAACATTATTAGCGGTATTCCTGCGGAAAATTTATTGCCAAAAATATTTATGTATGAATTTTGCGCCGAAGGTAAAATTATAAACCATATAAGCCATGCAAAAGTAGCGAGTATAAACCCAGTCAATATTGCTTTTTGTGTAGAAATTCTTTTGGTTAACCTGTTAATGGGAATTTGAAAGGCAATTATTGTCCACGCACCTATTGAAATTATTATTTCAATTGGTGCATCTGGAGAAATATAATCAGAAATATAAAACGGAATTATTATGAAAAACTGCCAGAATAAAATCCAGTAAAGTGAGAAAATCATTAAGAATGCCATGAATTTTAAATTCTTTAAAACTAGAAAAAGATTCTTTACAACTGTTTTTATATCCTCTCTTTTTTCTTCAAGTTTTGCTGGAGGTTCTTTATAAAAAATAAGTGTAGAAAAAAACATAAGTGCACAGCTTGCAGCAGAAACCAGATAAACAAATTCAATCCCTATTGAGTCACGAACCAAATAAGCCAGAAGCGGACCAATTGCAGCACCGGTATTTACAAGCCAGTAATAAATTGCGTATCCGAATGATTTAGAATCGCTGTTCGATGAAAGTGCGATTGTGCCTAATACACTCGGTTTAATAAACGAGCCGCCAATTGCAGTAAGTATTAATATAATTGTTAGCAGCCAATAAAGATCAAAATTAGAGTAAAGACCAGAAAATACTTTCATCCCAGTAGATCCAATAAAAAAATAGCCTATTGCAAGGACAAAGAAAGCAAACGAAAATGCTTTTTTGAAACCGAATTTGTCTGCAAGTGCGCCGGCAAAAATCGGCAGTAAATAGATTAGTCCGCCAAAGATAGAAGAAAGTTGTCCTGCTTGAACTTCGGTAAATTGTAAATGGTTGCGAAGAAAAATGCTTAAGATTGTTGCTTGTCCGTAGTAGGCAAGTCTTTCAAAAAGTTCCATGAAGTTTGCAACCCAAAAAGATGAATGAAATCCGGATTTCAATTGTTTGATCGATTCCGTAATGTTCATTTAAGTCTCCAGAGATTGTTTGACTACAGTACTTAAATTATTTTGTGAAAATAGTTACTTATTTCAAAAAATCACAAATAAATTTTCTGATCGAATAGTGAATAATAATCTAATTAAGTAATTTTAAGATTAAAATTGGAGATTGATTGAAAAAATTTGTTATTACCGGAGTATCCGGCTATGTAGCCCCGCGGCATTTGAAGGCAATCAAAGAAACTGACTGCGACCTAATTGCGGCTTTTGATCCTCACGATTCAGCAGGAATTCTTGATAGTTATTTCCCAGAAGCAGAATATTTTAACGACTATTCAAGGTTTGAAAGATATGTTTCAAAACAGAATACCGGTGAATCCAAACAAATTGATTATTTTTCTATTTGTTCTCCCAATTATGTTCATGATACTCAGATTAGACTTGGCTTAAATTACGGCTGCAACGTAATTTGCGAAAAACCTTTGGTGTTAAATCCATCAAATCTTGATTTACTTTCAATATTGGAAGAAAAATCGGGGAAAAAGGTCTTTACTATTTTACAACTACGCTATCATCCTTCTATTGTTAAGTTAAAAGAAGAATTAAACCAAATATCCGGTAAAAAGTATCAGGTAACTTTAACCTACATAACACCGCGCGGCAAGTGGTATTATTATTCGTGGAAAGGAGAAGATGAAAAATCCGGCGGACTGGCAACCAACATCGGTATTCATCTTTTTGATTTGTTGATTTATTTGTTTGGAAATGTCAAAGAATCTTTTGTTTATCGAAGAGATTCACAAAAAGCATCTGGGTTGATTATTTTAAATAATGCCGAGGTAAAATGGTTTTTGTCAATTGATAAGAACGATCTGCCGGATTCAAGTAAAAAATCTCTTCGTTCAATTCAAATTGACGGTAATGAAATTGAATTTTCGGAAGGCTTTACTGATCTGCACACAAAAGTTTATTGGGAAATCTTAAAAGGAAACGGACCCGGCATTGAGCAAGCGCGTCCTTCTATTGAGACTGTTTATAAAATTAGATTTTCCGAGTTAACAAATAATCTTGATTTATCTCATCCGCTGCTTAAAGTGTGATTAAAAAAACGAGGACTTATGAATTATTTTGTTCATGAATCATCTTACATTGATGATAATGTGGAAATAGGTGAAGGAACAAAAATCTGGCACTTTTGCCATATTCAGTCGGGTAGTAAAATAGGGAAGAACTGTGTGCTTGGGCAAAATGTAAATGTCGGAAATAATGTTACAATCGGGAATTATGTAAAGATACAAAACAATGTTTCAGTCTACGAAGGCGTAACACTCGAAGATTATGTTTTTTGCGGTCCTTCAATGGTGTTTACAAATATTATTGACCCACGCAGCAAGTATCCTCAGGTTGGTTCAAAATATTATATAAAAACTTTGGTGAAAGAAGGTGCATCGTTAGGAGCTAACTGTACAATTGTCTGCGGCAATACTATCGGCAGATTTGCATTTGTTGGAGCCGGAGCAGTTGTCACAAAAGATATTCCCGATTTTGCACTGGTTGTCGGCAATCCAGCAAAAATTATTGGGTGGGTTTCAGAAGCCGGACAAAAATTAAATTTTGACAAGAACGGAATTGCATTCTGTAAAAAATCTGACAAAAAATATAAACTTCAAAACGGTAGGGTAAGTGAGATATGATTGCAGATTACAAAAAAATATGGAATTAAGGATTTAGATGAGATGGAAAGTTTTTATGCGGCTGCAAAACTTTCTGAAAAGGAGTCATGGAAAGATTATTTTGAATTATTACATATAGAAGCTGGAATTGAACCGGTCAGGAAAGCATTGCAGAAGTTATAATATTTGATTGCCATCATCTAAAGCGTATTGCAGAAATAGAATTCTCTATATCATTTTATTTAACGAAGTTGACAATCTAATTTACATGAGTCTCCTTTTATGATAGTTATAAACTTTACAGACATTAAACCTGCAAGATAGGAGTAACTATGAAAGTTCCTTTGCTCGATTTAAAACCGCAGTATCAATCACTTAAAAAAGAAATTGATGGAGCTATTCAGCGTGTTGTTGATTCGCAGTATTTTATATTGGGACCTGATGTAATAAAACTTGAAGAAGAAATAGCAGATTATCTTCAGGTGAAATATGCACTCGGCGTTTCCTCTGGTACGGATGCACTATTGCTTGCTTTGATGTCAATTAATATTCAGCCTGAGGATGAAGTAATTGTTCCGACGTATTCATTCTTTGCAACTGCCGGAGTAGTATCAAGACTTAATGCGAAACCAGTTTTTGTAGATATTGATCCCGTGACTTTTAACATTAATTCGGATTTAATTGAGAAGAAGATCACAAAAAAAACAAAAGCAATAATTCCAGTTCATCTATATGGACAAAGCGCCGAGATGGATCTGATAATGAGCATCGCAGCGAAACATAATTTAATAGTAATTGAAGATGCAGCGCAGGCTATCGGTGCCCAGTACAAAGATGGAAAATATGCCGGCACAATTGGAGATATAGGCTGCTTTTCATTTTTCCCGAGTAAAAATTTAGGCGGCTTTGGTGATGGCGGCATTGTAACTACAAATAATGAAGAATTTTTTCACAGGATGAAAATAATGCGCAATCACGGTGCCGAGCCTAAATATTATCATAAAGTAATAGGCGGGAATTTCAGACTCGATACACTTCAGGCTGCAGTACTTAGAGTAAAATTGCCGCATCTCAATTCATGGTCAGAAAAGCGCAGACAAAACGCAGCATTGTATAACAAATATTTTTTTGAAGCTGGTTTAGCAGAAATAGAGGGGAAATTGCAATTCGATTTAAAGAACAAAGTGCTTTTGCCAAGAGCCGTCTATAATCCATTCATCCAATCCTTCTCCATAAGAAGTCCTTTGGGCAATCATTCAGCCAAACAAGCCGAAATAGATTTGAAAAACTACCACATCTACAATCAGTATGTTATTCGTGTCGAAAAACGTGATGAACTTTTGGATTATTTGAAAAAGAAAGAAATCGGCTGTGAGGTTTATTACCCGGTTCCGTTTCACCGACAGGAATGTTTCGCCGACTTAAAAAATGACGATAAAGACTTTCCAAATGCTAATTTTTCAGCAGAACATTCGCTTGCACTGCCTATTTATCCGGAGTTGACTGATAGTCAAATAAAATATGTAGTCGAGACTATTGCAGAATTTATATCGGGTAATTAAGTATTGTACTTAATTTTTCGACGAAGGCTGCCTGATAATTTGCTGATTAACAGGCAGCCTTTCTGTTATTAACGGATCTTATTTAATAATAATGAGTTTCTTTGCAGCAAAATAATTTCCCGCTTCTAACCTGTAGAAATAAACTCCGCTTGCCAAATTTGAACCATCGAATTCAGCTTCATAGTAACCTGCATTTTGAGTTTCATTTACCAATTTTTTGATTTCATTGCCGAGCACATCATAAACGCAAAGAGTCACGTTAGCTTCACGCGGGATAGCATATTTAATTTTTGTTGTCGGATTGAATGGGTTTGGATAATTTTGGTAGAGCACATAGCCTTCCGGTAATTCATTGCTAATTAATTTAATTCCGGTTGTCGTACTCACAACAGCGGCTATCCACAGGTCTACGTCAAAGTTTTGCCATGCCGAATACATGTCATGATATGTGCCATCGGACCATTTTTCCCAGGCACGTTTTGCACTCGCACCTTCATTATCTAAGTCGCAAACCAAAGCAAATTGATCATCCACGGCAGTAAGCCATTCAATACCTATAAAGAAAGGTCCTGTGAGGGAAACATCGGTATCAATAGGAAAAGCATTAAAAACAATGCCGGGATTTGAGACATCAATTGCACCAACAGAATATGATTTTGAATAAAGAGTAGAACCGGGTGTGCCACCTGTACCAACAGATTTAACAACTAAATTAAAATTGTCCGCAGTTCCAGCAATTTGTTTGATTGCAAAATACAAATTGGCTTGAATTAATTTACCGTTTCCTGTGAAATCAAACCTTTGATACTTCCCTAAGTCGTTATAAACATTAGTTCCGGCTACATAGCCGCTGTCGGCAGGTGGAATTGTCCCAACCGTCCAAAGCCGTGGCGTATCACCGTAAAACAATGTTTGGGTTGTAGTTTCTCCAGATATAGTAATCTGACTAGTGTTACTTAAGGAACTTAAATTATTTGACGAATCAAAAGCTTTTAATGCAAAATAATAGATGCCTGCGTTTAAGCCGCATACTTCGAAATGATTTTGACCAATTACAAGTATTGGTGAATCGCCCTGATTTGCACCTGTTCCGCTCCAATTTACACCATCGGTTCCGTAATATAAATAGTAGCCTGCTAAATCGGATTCGCTATTTGCATTCCATGTGAACGACGCACAACCTGCTCCGGAAACTTGTCCGGCAAAATTTGCAGGCTTGGATGGAGGAGTAGCATCGGGCACATTGACAGCTCGGTTAATAATTTTTGAGTCAACATTGGCAGAAGTAATAGTGATTCTGTACCTGTTGAAACCGGATATATTTGTATTGGCATTAATAGAGTAAGTTATCGATGCAGACGAGTTTGCTGAAATATTACCAACGTTTTGTACCAAGCTGCCCGTTTCTAATGTCAATCCTTCAAACAATTCAAGAGCGACAGAAACTTCTCCGGCAGTAACAGTTCCGGTATTAAAAATATCAAGTTGAACGGTAAAAGGATTGGGTGATAAAACACCACTTTGCAAGATTAAACTTGATGGGGCAGTGACAGTAATAGCAAGCGGGGGCAAAAGTTCAATGTTAGGCTTTATGCTTCTATTTGCTTTATTGTTTGATTCGTTTGATTCGGTAATATTGTTTAATGGGTCGACTTTAACAACAATAGTTCGGTATTCAGGTGCGAAGGGGACAGTGTAATTAAATGTGAAAATTCCTGTAGCTCCTGCAGCGATGCTTACTATTGAACCGCTGCCTATCGGAGGCGCACTGCCTCCGGCGTCTGGGTCACCATCATACGCTGTAATAACAGCATTGTTAGCCGTAACGTTTCCATAGTTATGAACAGTTACGGTAATTGTAATGTTGTCGCCAGCATTAATATCACTATCAGACTTACTGAATTCAATATCTGATGTAGAAATCGCAAGGTCGGGATAATCAAGGGAATAGGCAAGAGGCATAAAATCCGCGCCGGCGCCGCCGTTACTTTGAAGAACCG
>DYLN01000321.1 GCA_020722085.1 Melioribacter roseus | reverse complement strand
GGGCGAGGAGACCTCGCCCCTACATTTTCTGTCTGTGGGCGAGGAGACCTCGCCCCTACGTTTTCTGTTTGCGGGCAGGGAAACCCTGCCCCTACATTTATTCATTTATTCTTAATGTATAACTTTTGTTCTAAAATCAGTCGGCAGCACAGTTACCTGAACCTGCACCGAATCGTTACCGGTAACAACTTCATTACCCGTACCGGTAATAACTACCGAATCTTCATAAGGCTCTGCTTTAAATGTGCCGTTAGCTGTACTTCTCAACTCAACAGGAACCTCCCAATTAGTAAAAGTTTTGCCGCCTCCACCAAGCGTTGTTGGTTTCATATAATACTGCTGTGCCATAGACGCAAGATTAATACATTCGTTAAGAACATTATTTCTTTTGGCTTCAATAGCGTTTGCACGAAACAAATTTATTCCCACAATAATGGCAATACCAACTATAATCAATCCCAAAACAATTAAAAGTAACTGCTGCTGACCCACAAAAGCTCCTGTAAAAAACTGAAACTATTAACAACATGATATTTGAATGATTGAATGATTGATTGACTGAATGATTGATTGAATTTTGTTTGAGACCATCCAATCCAGTAATTTTTACCGACAAATTTAAAGAACAGACTTAAACATTCTGCCAACAATAAGTCAAATAACAGACCAAAAACAAAAATCGGTAAAAATTTCACACTCAATACAAAGAATATACAAATTCGCCGTGTTTTTGGAAATAAAAAAGTAAAATATAACCTTAGGATTTAAAGAAAATAGAAATAATTACATGTAGTTACAGGTAAATATTACCGATGGAGAACAGATGTTTGAAAGAAACAAGATAAAAGATCCAAGACAAAAGTAAAAAGACATGTTCAACCACCTGTTCACTGGAGTTGTATTTAACGAAGCCGGATAGGAGATGTTAGATAACAAATGGAAGATGGGAGCAAAGATGACATCTCTAAGCATTGAGCAAAGATTTTGAGAGATGCCATCTTTCTACTCCGCCATCTTTACGATGCTTGTCCCGATGCGCGTCCCGATGCTTTCTATCGGGGCTTTTTATCGGGGCCTGTCCCGCCCGCTCCGCTTCGCTTTGCGAGGCGAGATGCGCGTCCCGATGTTT
>DYLN01000020.1 GCA_020722085.1 Melioribacter roseus | reverse complement strand
GGCAGGTGATTTTGTATCGACTAAAAAATTGATGCTGATAAAATAAATAATCAAAACCTTCGAGATTTACGTTTGGTTACAAGCTGTGAACCTCGAAGGTTTTCTTATCCCGTATTCCTAATTCCTGCGGCTATTCCGTTCACGGTAGACCGCAGTAATAAAAGTAATTTTGCCTTTTGTGTTTTACTTTTTGTTTTTCTGAATTCCTTAATAAACTTTACCTGAATAAAACTTATAGGATCGATGTACGGATTTCTTAGAAGGATTGATCTCTGCAAAGAAGGATTCGCATCCATCAAATATTTTTGATTTGTAATTTTTAAGACTGCCTTCACAGATAAATTATATTCCGATTCGATCATACTAAAAATCTCATTACCTCCTTTATAAAGTCCGGCATATTCTCTGCCGATTACCATATCGGTTTTCAACAAAACCATTTCAATATTGTCAATCAATACTTTGAAAAAGAGCCATTGTTTGTACATCTGACTCAATTCGTTCCATGAAATTTTTTCTTCTTTAATTAAACTTGTTACCGCGGTTCCGAAACCATACCAGCCAGAAATTGTCTGCCTGTTCTGAGTCCATGCAAAAACCCACGGTATAGCTCTTAATGATTTTATGTCATTTCCCTTTTTTCTGGATGCGGGACGTGAACCAATCTCAATACGTTCAATTACATCAATAGGTGTTGCTTCTCTAAAATAATCAGCAAAGTTTTTACCGTTAACCAAATTCTTGTAACTGTAAAAAGCTTTCTCCGAAATCAGTTCGAATATTTTTTTGTACCGGCTGATATTTTTTCCGTTATGCTTATCAATATTAGCAGAAGACAAAATAACCGCTGAAGAAATTAATTCCAGAGTTCTATTAGCGATTTGAGGCAGCAGATACTTTGATGAAATCATTTCTCCCTGCTCTGTTATTTTTATTTTTCCGTTAATTGAGCCTTGCGGCTGTGAAAGAATTGATTTATTAATTGGTCCGCCGCCGCGTGATATACTGCCTCCCCGTCCATGAAAAAGAACCAATTCAACATTATATTTTCTGCTGATCTGAGTAAGCTTCTGCTGGGCAGCAAATAATTCATAATTGGATGTAATTATTCCCCCGTCTTTATTGCTGTCAGAGTAACCCAGCATTATTTTCTGCAGACTGCTGCGGCATACCAGATGAAGTTTATAAGCTCTGTTGTTAAACAATATTTCCACCAGATCGGCGCAGCGCCTTAAATCATTTATAGTTTCAAAAAGAGGAATAATATTGATTTCCGATTTAACAATTTTTCCGTTAATCAATTCAATCAATCCGACTTCCTTTGCCAGCAGAAGAACGGACAGCACATCACTTACAGAAGAACTGTTGCTGATAATATAATCATCACAGCAGGTTGAACATATATTTTCTTTGCCCCATTTGATAAGCCCTATCTCGCCTATTATCGTTTTTGCTTCATTCGACAGGCGGGAAAAATTGTTGACAATTGGTCTCGGATTTAAAATTTCATCTGTGAGAATATCAATTTTTTCTTCCTCGCTTTTATTTAAATAATGATAGCAGATTTTGGATTGATTAAGAATTTCATTTACAGCAGCATTTATTTTTTCCGAATTCTGCCGGATGTCGAGTTTGACAAAATGAAATCCAAAAGTGTCTACTTTATCGATGAAAGGTTTTAACACATTTTTAAAAATTAATTCTCCCTTGTTATTTATCAGCGAATTGGAAAGCAGCTTAAGATCACTTTTAAACTCATTCACGTTTTTATAAGCGCCGGTTTTGCCGTTAATTATCCTTCTTAACTTTTCTGAAATTAAAATAAGTTTATGCCTGTAAATTTCACTCGGTTCGCGCAGATGACTACCAGTAATTTCCATGTCAAGTTCTCTTTTTTCTTTTTCGACTGAGAAAAGAAGAGGTTTACTTATACCAACAATATTAATTGATGAACTCAAGTAAGAATAAAGAATTTGCAGGTCACCTAGATAAAGTTCTATTATTGTTTTCTGATAATTCAGCAATGCGTTTTTTGTTATGTCGAGTGTAACGTACGGATGCCCATCGCGGTCGCCGCCTATCCAGCTCCCAAATTCAATGAACGGCGGTGTGTAAAGCCGGTTTCCGTAATACTTTTGGACAGAGTATTCAAGCTTAGAATATAAATTTGGAATTTCCGGATACATAATATCCTTCATGAAAAAAAGTCCTCTCTGAATTTCATCTCTAACCGTTACTTTATGAAAACGAATTTCAGTTGACTGCCAGATTAATGTGATCTGGGTTTTTATTTTTTCAAGAAGTTTCTGGTGTTCGCTTTCATTTAGTTTATGAAACTCTTTATGAAGCAGCAGCTGCGTTAAGTAAAGAATTTTTCTTAGAATTGTTTGTCTTGTTGCTTCTGTGGGATGAGCGGTAAATACAGGTGTAATGGAAATTCTGCTTAATAAATCGTGTAAACTATTTTTCGAATAACCGTTTTGTTTTAATTTTTTAATTACATAAGTGAATGTATCATCCAAAATTTTTTTGCTGTTGTATTCGAGACGTACTTTGTGCACTTCGTCGCATGCATTAACAAGAATAAAATAAATCGAAAATGCTCTCACTACTTTGTATGCGTTTTCATAATCGAGCCGTTCAATTATTTTTTTGATTTTGTCTATGACCTCTGCGGTTGGATTATTTCTTAATTTTTTTGTTAGACTGCGAAGCCGTTCAACAATTAGGTAAAGATTTTTTCCTTCCTGCTCAATTAAAACTTCGCCGAGAAGCGCTCCTAAAATTCTAATGTCTTCTCTCAGCTTCCTATCCTGCTTTGTAGATTCCAGATAGTCTAACGGTCTTTTATCCATTTATTAATCTTACCAATTGTCTTTTTTCAGCGTGCGATTCTATTAAATTACCATGCAAATTACAAATGAATAAATATCCAATTCTTCTGCAATAATTCACATATTTCCGTGTAATTTCCAAAAAGTTATTATAAAATTGAGTCTATTATTACAAAATTAATTTCTAAAATACTATATTATGTCTAATTTTTTAAAATGTTCTCAAGTTTCCTTCCCAATCGAATTCACAAGGAGTAAAGAATGCTGATTTCAAAAAGAATTAGTAAGATTAATGTGTCTCCCACAATGAAAGTTGCAGGCGAAGCAAAAGAGATGCTCGCCCGCGGCGAGAGCGTAATTGATTTGAGTGTCGGAGAAACAGACTTCCCCACACCCCCTAATGTAAAAGAAGCCGCCAAGCGTGCGATAGACAATAATCAAACAAGATACACACTGAACCCCGGAACAGTTGAGCTGAGAAATGCAATTGCGGCAAAACTTAAAAGAGAGAACGGACTGGATTATTCAATAAAAGAAATAATAGTCTCGAACGGTGCAAAACAAAGTCTTTACAATGCAATTCAATCTTTAGTCTATGTAGACGATGAAGTAATCTTCTCTTCTCCATACTGGGTCAGTTACCCAGAAATGGTTACACTTGCTCACGGTCAATCTGTAATTATTCCGACTACAGAAGAAAACGGGTTTAAGATCACCCCGGAACAACTGAAGAAAGCAATTACACCATACACAAAAATTTTGATTTTGTGCAATCCATCAAATCCTACTGGCTCATGCTATACACGAAAAGAACTTGAAGAAATTGCAGACATAGTATTACAGCATAAATTTTATGTTATCAGTGATGAAATCTATGAAAAGCTCGTCTACGATAATTTTAAGCTTGTAAGCTTTCCCTCTCTTGGCAACGAAATTAAAAAAAGAACAATACTTGTAAACGGATTATCAAAATCCTATGCAATGACCGGATGGAGAATTGGCTACGCTGCCGGACCAGAAGAAATTATTTCTGCAATAAACAAACTTCAAAGCCACAGCACTTCAAATGCAAGCTCTATATCTCAGGCAGCCGGAGTGGAGGCTTTCAACGGTCCGCAGGACTATATCGAAAATTTAAAAAATGAATTTCAAACAAGAAGAGATTATCTGTACAATGAATTGACAACAATGGACGGCATAAACTGCTACAAACCTCAAGGGGCGTTTTATCTTTTTCCAAAAATTTCTACTTTCTTTAACAAGAAAACGGATAAGATACTGATAAAAAACTCAACTGATTTTGCAATGTATCTGCTTCAAGAAGCCAAAGTTGCAACAGTGCCTGGCAGTGCTTTTGGTGCGGAAGGATACATTCGGTTATCTTACGCAACTTCAAAAGAAAATCTGCAGCAGGCAGTTGAAAGAATAAGGGAAGCAATTTCAAAACTAAAATAAATATTAGCTGTTAAGATAAGATTCGACTGCTTTGTAAACTTTTTCTACGGGCATTTTTTCGCCAGTCCATAGTTCATAAGATTTAGCACCCTGTTC
Organism: Melioribacter roseus; assembly: GCA_020722085.1. Taxonomy (GTDB): domain Bacteria; phylum Bacteroidota; class Ignavibacteria; order Ignavibacteriales; family Melioribacteraceae; genus Pyranulibacter. The sequence goes on along the minus strand of DYLN01000020.1, from coordinate 33,276 downwards.
AATCAGCATTTTCAATCCGGTAACAATTCTTGCACCTCGGCTTTGGGCAAGAGATAATAGTTTTGTTTTAATCGGATTGTAAACCACATCAAACACAATTTGATCTTTTGTAAACGATTCAGGAATTGTTGTCGCAGCGTCATCAACCTCCGGCGTCATACCCATTGAAGTTGTATTCACAATCAACTTAGAGCTGTTAAAAACATCAACAAGGTCGGGTGGAATAAGCGGAAATGATTTTATATTTTCGAAAAGCATTTTAGTTTTAAAGTACTCTTTCAATGTTTCCGCTGTCTGCTCTGTTCTGTTAACAATCTTAATTTTGCCTATTTTAAAAGTCCTTATCAATGCATAGATCACACTTCTTGCAGCTCCGCCGGCACCAATTACAGTAACTTCGGAATTTGCCAGCTCGTCCTTAAAAGGACTTAATGTTTCTATAACTCCATGCACATCGGTATTGTATCCGTGAAGTGTTCCATCTTCATTAACAACTGTATTTACTGCACCGATAATGTTTGCTTCTTCGGAAACATCCTTTAAGAAAGAAAGTATTTTTTCTTTGTGAGGAATTGTAACATTAAAACCTTTGATTCCGAGTGCTACCATTCCCTTTAAGGCATCTTTCAGATTTGTTACCGGAACATCGAATGGGAGATAGATATAATCCATGCCCGAAAGTTCAAAAGAGAGGTTGTGTATTAACGGTGAAAATGAATGCTTAATAGGATGACCTATTACACCTGTTATCTTTGTGTTATAATTAAACTTATTCAATGACTGCATAATTAAGATTTATTTTCTTCGATAAGTTTTATGAAGAGTTTGGATGTTTTTACGTCCGGATATTCACGAGCAAATTCGTTTTTAATATTTGGATCAAGTTGAAATGCTTTGCGGAGACAGTCAATTGCATCCTGTGTACGGCTCAAAAGAAAATTAATTTTTGCCTTTCCATAATATGAACTTGCATGTTCAGGTTTAATGCGCAGACATTGATCGTAGGCGTTCAAAGCATCGAGCCAGCTTCCAACTTCAATATAAGTTTCTGCCAATTTATACCATGCATTAAAATTATCCGGATTTATTTCCACAGCTTTCAGATAGCTGTTAATAGATGCCCTCAAATTCCCAAGTGAATATTCCAGATCGGCTTTGGCAAACCATGCATCTTCAGGGTTGCTAGTCAAAGCAATTGCTTTGTTAAAGTCTTTCAAAGCCAGTTGATATTTACCGACAGCATCGTAACAATATCCTCTGCCTAAATATGCTTCATAGTATTCACTGTCAAGTTTGATAGCCTGTGTGTAGCTTTTAATTGCCTGATGAATATTGCCTAATTCTTCATAAGTCTGAGCCATGTTGAACAAAATAGTTTCGTCGTAAGGATCTATTTGGTGAGCCTTTTTATATGCATCTAGTGCGTCGTTAAATCTGTTAAGCTTGTAATAAGCAAACCCAAGATTAAACCACGAACTTGCAAAGTCTTCTTTCAAGGCTATTGAAAGTTCGAACGCATTCAATGCTTTTTCATATTCATTCATCCGTATAAAAACAATTCCTTTATTATACCAGCCTGTAAAACTGTTTGGTTCTATCTCAAGAAATTTATCGTAGCTTTTTAAAGCTTCGGAAAATCTGTCGAGATTATCATTACAAAATCCGAGTTCATACCATGCTTCGGAATACTCGGGGTCAATTTTAATTGCATTCTTAAAATTTTTGATGGCTTCTTCAAATTTTTCTTTCTTTTCGAAAAGGAGTCCCAGATTATAATGAATTTCTTCATTATAAGGCTCAATTTCCATTGCTCTTTGAAGTGAGTTTACCGCTTCATCAAACAATCCGAGATTATCTTCTGCAATAGATTTGTTTATAAGGGTTTCAACATCATTTGGATTTAACGAGAGGGATTTTTCAAAGCATTTGTTTGCTTCTTCGAACTCGAAAATATTATTCAGCAAAACGCCCTTAAACTGCCAAGCATCGGAATTATAAGGCGCAATTTGAATCAGTGCTTCAACGAGTTCCAAGCCATCTTCTACAAAATCATCTTCCATGCAGAGTTGAATCGTATCTTCAATAAAGTCTATATTTGAAAAGATTTCGCCTTTTTCAATTAACTCTTTACACAATTTTATTTTTGATTTAACTTCTTCTTCACCGGAAATCGAGTCGTATTCATCGTCAAAATACTCTTCGGAGAAATTCATTAATACTCCTTTTAATGTATGTGAAAATGTATTACTCTGGTCAGTCAAAATCAAGTTGATTTTCTGAAGGGTTTTTGCAATTATTTTAAAGCACAAATTAAAGAGAATTTAACTGCCTACGCGAGATAACTTTTACTCCGTCTGCAATATTTAAAATGTGGGTTTCAAGATCTTCGTTAAATTTATCAAAATAAATTTTCCGTATTTGATTAACAAAATTTTCCACACGGTTTGTTTCAACTAAATGAAACGTGCTTCTTAGAGGAGAGCAGCTAATCATCTTGGAACCTGCTACACCTTTTAAGTTTCCACTTTGAGTAACAATAAAGTCAAGTTTATCATTGCTGATTTCATAATCAAGTGAAAGGCTGCCGTGAGATTTAGTAATAAGTGTTCCAAAATCCTTAATTTTTTTCTGCTTAAAGAATTTAACGGCTTCTTCGGCTCTTATTCTCTCGGTTACATTATATAAAACGCGGGCAAATATTTTGCGTGGTATCATGTGTAAATGACGCATTAAAAAATCTAATTGAACATCGCGAAGATTTTTAATTCCCCAGATGTATAATCGAAGTCCTTTTACCCCAACTTCACATTCTTCAATTCTTTCATTACAAATATTTTCAACATGGTCGATTTCTTCGCCGGTATTGCATATAACTATTTTATATTCATTTTCTCCTAACGGCAAACTTTTGAATTCCCGACTTCTCAAATCGGTTAATATCAGTTTGCTTTTTTTACCATAAGCAATTGTATAGTAATTAGCAATATTTGAAATCTTACCTATGAGCTTAAGTTCATTTGTTCTGACGTACTTAATTAAGTCCTGAAGGCTTTCTTTAAAATCGAAAGCTTTTTTAAGTCCGGCAATTACGGCCATCTGCTGAGAAGCCAATCCTCCCAGTCCAAGCCATTGCGGCACAGAGGAATCAAAAATGCAATCAAAGCCGCTTGTCAAAAGATTTTCGTTTTTCAGTATTGCAGTAATTCCGATAATCATTTTGAAACCTTCTGCTTCATTGACCTTCTCAATTTCACTCAAAGAAAAAGACAAAAGTTTATCCGTGTTTTTTCTGTAAAGATTAACGGAATTATCGGCTCTTTTTCTTACCGCTGCCCACGAGTATTTATTAACAGCGGCGGAAATTAAAATGCCGTCGTTATAATGAGTATGATCCCCTAAAAAAATAATACTGGCAGGACTTATCGCATAGTGAAAGGTTTTATGATTTCCAAACTGCGGTGTAAATAATTTCTCTGCTTTGGTTATGGTGTCGGCGAGATTCAAATTCATAGTCAACCTGTAATCTATCTTCAAACATTTTGACAAAGAGAATTATAAAGAAAAAAGAATGCTTTTGTCTTATTAAAGATAATAAATAATAAAAAAACTTTCTAAGATTTTTCGTAAAGCAAATATTTTGTAAAAAATTATTTCAAAACAAAGATATAATATCATATTTTGCTGTATAAAATTTTCTCATGGATTTCATAAATAAATACATCAAAATAATCGATAAACTCAATTCCAAAATCGGAATTGTTATCTCATTTCTTACGGGCTTGCTTGTTATTGTTGTCTGCTATGATGTAATCAGCAGATATTTTTTTAAGTCAAGCAGCGTTGCCGTTCAAGAACTTGAATGGCATTTATTCTCGGTTATTTTTTTAATGGGTGCTGCATACACTTTGTTGACAGAGAATCATGTTAGAGTCGACGTGATTTATGTACGGCTTTCAGAAAAAAAGAAAGCGTGGATAAATATTTTCGGCACATTATTTTTTTTAATCCCTCTTTGTGTAACCGTACTTTACACTTCATGGAATTTCACGGCGACATCATTTGCAATTAATGAAACCTCTCCGGATCCTGGCGGCTTGCCAGCACGATTTATAATTAAATCCATTCTGCCAATTTCCTTTGTCTTTATTTTACTGCAAGGTTTCTCTCTTTTATTTAAGTCGATACAGGAAATCAAAAAGGGACAAAAGGAAAAATGATTGAAGGACTTCCGATAATATTCTTTGTCGTTATTTTGATTCTGCTTCTTATGGGTTTTCCCGTTGCATTTACACTTGGAGGAGCTTCTATAATCTTTGGACTGCTGTCTTTTGGTCCGGAATTTTTTAATCTACTTCCCCTCCGCATTTGGGGTATTATGCAGAATTATATTTTGATCGCAGTTCCTCTTTTTGTTTTTATGGGAGTAATGTTTGAAAAATCCGGACTGGCTGAAGAACTCCTTGAAACCATGGCTTTGTTATTCGGGAAATTACGGGGTGGTTTAGCAATATCCGTATTGATTGTCGGTGCAATGCTTGCCGCAGCAACGGGAATTGTAGGTGCCACAGTTGTAACAATGGGAGTACTCACACTTCCGACAATGCTAAAAAAAGGCTACGACCCTAAAGTTGCAACCGGAATTATTTCAGCATCAGGTACGCTGGGACAAATTATCCCGCCAAGTATTGTGCTTGTACTTCTTGGTAGTGTGTTGAATGTTTCCGTCGGAGAACTTTTTGTCGCTGCGGTTATTCCAGGATTTGCACTTGTTGTGCTATTTTTTATATGGGTAATTTACATTGCTATAACCCAACCCAAAAAAGCTCCAGCAATGCCAAAAGAAGATTTAGATGCTTTCAAAGGTGTTGTAAAATTTAAAAGAATAATTACTGCATTTATTATTCCTTTTTTTCTAATACTTGCCGTGCTCGGTTCAATTTTTGCCGGAATAGCTTCGCCAACAGAGGCTGCGGCGATTGGTGCGTTAGGGGCAACTTTACTTACAGTTTTACGAGGTAAATTTACAATCGCAACCTTAAAAGAGGTGATGATAAGAACCATGACTTTAACAAGCATGGCATTTTTAATTCTTGTCGGTGCATCCGCATTCGGTTTGGTATTCAGAGGTCTGCACGGAGATACTTACTTAACTGATTTAATTATATCGGCAAACTTAGAGCCGCATCATTTTTTAGCGATTGTAATGCTTATAATTTTTGTTGCCGGTTTCTTTATTGATTTTATTGAGATCATATTTATTATTGTACCGGTGGTTGCACCTATTTTCATACATATGAACATTAATTTGGTGTGGGTTGGAATTTTAATCGCTATGAATTTACAAACTTCTTTTTTGACCCCGCCGTTCGGATTTACTCTGTTTTACTTAAAAGGAGTTGCCCCGCCGGAAATCACAACTTCACACATTTACAAAGGAATAATTCCTTACGTAATCATTCAACTGATCGGACTGCTGCTGGTTATTTTCTTTCCCGATTTAGCTCTATGGCTCCCTAAAGTAATGGGAGTTTAAACAGAATAATTTATTTCTGCCAGATCAAACCACGTCGAAATTTTCTTTTGAAAATTAACGTATGATTTATAAACTTTTTTGCTCATAGAATCTTTTGACGTTATTTCATCTATCACTTCTTTGGAATATTTTCTAAAAGCGGAAAGGACATCATCCGGAAATTTTTTGAATTGAACTTTTTCTTCATCTTTCATCTTGAAATAATATTCCGTGTTGAGCGTCTCGAACTTTGAGAGCATTGTGTTATTTTCAGAGTATGCAGCAATTCTAATAATGTTCTGAAGATCGGAGGGCAATTTTTCAAAAGCGTCTTTATTCACCGTTAGTTCTATTACACCTGTTGGTTCAGACCAGCTCGGGTAATAATAATATTTTGCAATTTTATGAAATCCCATTAAATAATCGTGGTAAGGCCCGATCCAATCGGTTGCATCAATTACTCCGCGTTCCAGATTAGTATAAATTTCTCCGCCTGCAGTTAAAATTGCAGAGCCGCCGGCTCTGGTAATAACTTTACCAGCAAGACCGGGAATTCTCATTTTCAATCCTTTCAGATCGGCAATAGAATTAATCTGTTTATTAAACCAGCCTCCCATTTGAGCGCCGGTATTACCGACAGGGAACGGAATTAAATTAAAGGGCGCATACAATTCACGCCATAAATCCAATCCACCTCCCGCAAGCATCCATGCATTTGTTTGAGCTGTATTCATTCCGAACGGCATACTCGAAAAAAATTGAGCTGCCGGAGCTTTGCCAGCCCAGTAATAGCCCGAAGCATGCCCCATTTCCGCAACGCCGCTGCTTACGGCATCAAAAGATTCAAGAGGAGGAATCAATTCCCCGCCGCCGTAGACGTGAATTTTTAATCTGCCGTTCGACATTTCATCAATCCGTTTCGCAAGTTCCTCGGCACCGTCCCCTAACAAAGGAAAATGAGGAGGCCACGCAGTAACCATTTTCCACTCAAATCTCTTGTTTGAAATTACTGCGGGTGCTTCTCCTTTTTTATCGCCGCAGCCGTAAATTAATGCTGTTCCCCCAATTGCTGCTATTGATGCTTTCTTTAAGAATTGTCTGCGCTCTATGTTCATTTTATTCCTTTCTGAATATTTTTTCGCCCAAAATAATTCAATGAATTGATTTAAGCAAAACAGAAATAATATTTTTATTTGCCTACGGCTTTCTCATCTTTCCTTCTTATTTCCACCAGGTCCTCATTTAATACTTGTATTTCGTCTGCGCAATTATACCAAAAATTACAGCAGAGATTTGCTGTAAAATTCCCGTATATTTTTGAAATTCATCGTACCAAGGATAATGATGAGCTCTATAATAACCAACCAATATTTTTTTCAGTTCTTCTTTATTCTTTTTGTAAATAACCAATTGATCATAACTAAGTCCACTATTCAATTCTTCTTTCGTAAATTGCGACAAGTCAATCCGGGGTGTAACGATAGGATATTCACGTAAAAGGTTTTCACTATTAATATTAAAATATGTTCTTGAAAGCAGCGACTTTAAATAAAACAAAGGCAGTTTCTTTTTCTCGCGTGAAGTGTCTATTGCGTTATTAAAATCATTTCTAATTTCCAGAGAATCTGAAGAAACAGAATCCAATGTTATCTGCGCAAAGGTTATATTGAGAGGGATAACAAATAAAATTAGTATCCGACAGCACTGCATCCCAAACCGAAAATGTTAATATTTGTTACAAGTTAGAATTGTCTTTGTTCCTTTTTACAATTAATTTTCTTCACGCAATTGTCAAAAAAGCAAAGATGAGACGCAGCAGTTATTTCGTTTCCATTATTATCATCCTTCTTTCAAAACTTGCTTTCAGTCAGGATATAAACACTGAAGAGGCTAAAAAGTATTTCAACGAACTAAAGTCCATAGCAGATAAAGACAGCAAAAAAATGTGGGGTGAATACCTTTACGGGCCCGTCATGTTTGTTAATCCGAGAACAAGAGAAATTATTACTAATGAAAACGACGCATCCGGAAGTTTGAAAAATATCGGCGGCGTTTACGCTGGCAGATTGTCCGAAAGAGATATGCTGGCAAATACTGCTTACGAATGGCACGGCAAAATTTGGACTATGATTTTGATGCCTCTTCCTAAATCCGATTATGAAAGAAGAGTGCTTCTTGTACATGAATCATTTCACAGAGTTCAGGAAAAAATAGGTTTGGTTTCAGCCAGCAGCACAAATAACCATCTTGATGAAAAAGAAGCAAGAATACTTTTGCGCATGGAATGGGGTGCGCTTTTCAAAGCATTAAACGACAATGCCGCTAAAAAACTGCACGATATAAAAAGTGCATTGGTTTTTCGTGAACTTCGAAGACTGAAATATCCGGGCAGTGATGAAAGTGAAAATGCTCTGGAAATCCATGAGGGACTTGCCGAATATACGGGCATTAAATTAGGAATAGGAAACGAACCCGACAGAATAAAATATATTGCAAGAAGAATTTCTGATGCCTCCGGTTTCCCTTCTTTTGTAAGATCATTCCCTTATATTTCCGGTCCATTGTATTGCATGCTCCTTGATCAAACAAGCACAAGCTGGCGCAGTAAATTAAACAACCGTTCCGATCTCGGGGCATTTACCAAAAACGTTTACCAAATCAATCTTGACATGAATTTAAAGCAGACTTTCGAATACATAAAGAGTAAATACTCTTTCGGTAAGATTAACGATTACGAACAGCAAAGAGAAATAAAAAAATCAGAAGTTGTGAATGAGTACAAAGCAAAATTTGCAGCAGGCAGAATTTTAATGATTCCTTTAATAAATATGAAAATACAATTTGACCCGAGAAATTTAATTTCGCTTGGAAATTACGGGACAGTTTACCCCACACTAAAAATAGTCGACAACTGGGGAATTTTAGAGGTTAATAAAGGCGCTCTTTTAACTCCCGATTGGAAAAAAGTTATTGTAACCTATCCGGAAAATATTTCCGGTAATTTATTATCAGGCGAAGGCTGGAAATTAACATTAAATGCCGGCTGGAAATACTTAAATGACGGCATAAATTTGACAATCAGCAAATAATTTTACAAGAATTCTTTTATTGCACCATTCAACTGTTCATACTCGATCAAAAAAGCGTCATGCCCGTAGATTGAATTTATCTCAAAATATTTTGCGCCGGGAATTAATGATGCAATCTCTTTTTGTTCGCTTACGGGATAAAGAATATCCGAATCAATTCCAACACAAAGAGTTTTTGATTTTATGCTTCCGAGAGTTTCTTTTAATGACCCTCTGTTACGTGTTACATCGTGCAGGTCCATTGCTTTCGTAATATATAAATATGTATTTGCATCAAATCTTTTTACTAATTTTTCACCTTGATAATTTAGATAACTTTCAACCTGGAATTGACCTTTCGAATTGCCCGATGTTTCCCTGCCGAAGCGTTTATCAAAACTAACAGCGCTTCTGTAAGAAATCATTGCAATCATTCTTGCAAGTGCCAATCCGTTAAACGGCTGCTCTTTATAATTGCCGTTGTTCCATGCTGGGTCATTTGTAATTGCTTTGCGTGCGACTTCATTTAAACCAATGGCCCATGCGGAATGCCTTGCTGCAGTCGCAATTGGAATTATGCTTTCAACTATTTCAGGATACATTAGCGCCCACTCCAGCACCTGCATTCCTCCGAGAGAACCTCCGGAAATAGTTTTTATCCTTTTTACTCCGAGATATTTAACCAGCTTGTACTGAAGCTTCACAATATCACGGACTGTCATTTGCGGAAATTCCAGTCCGTATTTTTTCCCCGTTAACGGATTTAACGAAGTAGGTCCAGTTGTTCCATAACAGCTACCTAAAAAATTGGAACATATTACAAAATACTTATTTGTGTCGAATGCTTTGCCCGGACCAATTAACCCGTTCCACCAGCCGCTTTTATCTTCCTCGTCGTAATCGGCTGCATGAGCATTACCGGTTAATGCATGACAGATTAAGATTGCATTTGTACTATCGCTGTTCAAACTACCGTAGGTTTCATAGGCAACTGTTACAGAAGGAATTGATTTGCCGCTTTCAAATTCAAACGGCTCATAAAAAGTAATAGTCTCTGCAGCCTCTGTTTTTTGAGTTACTAAATTTCCGTCTTTCATTTTAATCTCTCGGCTTTCGTTCATGATTATTTCAGGCAACATTAACACCAAAGCTTTTTGTTTCATTCCGATATAATTCTTCGTGAATCAGATTTATTACTTTTTCTTCGTTCTTCTCATCAATAACTATCGAAATATCTTCTATACAGGAGCGATGGAAGAACAGATGAATTTTTATTTTGTTTGCTGCAAGAACTTCAAAAATTCTGTTAGTGCTGTATTGATTTTTTTTACCGTTAAAAATTGAAACAACCGCCACATTGTTTATTAGTCCTATCTTTGTAATAACCGAGCTTTTTAATTCTTTGGAAAATTCTGTTTGTACTTCCTTAATTAATTCTTCCGAAGTAAATGAGCTTGTAATGAAACTAATCGACTGCTGCAAGATGGTTCTTCCGTTCAAAAGGTAAGTCAATTCATGCCTGGAAAGTATTCCTAACAACCGGCTTAAAATTTCGAGGCTTTCTTTGCTATTTTGTTTTTCGAGCATTACAAGGGAGAGATTTTTCATGCTGGTAACCACACGAATATCGGATTCTCCCGTCCTTCTGTTTCTTATTATTGTTCCTTCACCTTCAGGATTAAAAGAATTAAGTATTACTAGAGGGATATTTTCCTTTTGCAGCGGTTCCATCGATTTGGGAAAAATTACTTTCGCTCCAAAGCTTGCGATTTCGGCAACTTCGTTGTAATCTAATTCTCTTATTGGAAACGGATCGTTGACAATTTTAGGGTCGGCACTTAATACACCATTGACGTCTGTCCATATTTCAACCGAGTCAACTTTTAATGCAGCACCAATAATAGCAGCAGTATAATCTGAACCGCTTCTACCAAGTGTTGTTAGATTCCCTTCGTCATCCGAACCAGTAAATCCGTTTACAACCGCCACAAACTTGCCATCCAACGATTGAGGGAATCTACCCTGTTGGTAAAAGTACTCATTTATTAATTTGTTCGTTACTTCAAAATTGACATTTGCCTCGCCGAAAGTTGAATCTGTCCGTATAAAGTTCTTAGAATCGAAAAATCGGGAATTTATACCTGCCGACTTCAAAGCCCCAATCAATAAACTATTGGACAAATACTCACCGGAAGGAAGAATAGAATCTTTTGTTTTTTTAGATGCTTCCTTTACCAAAAATATTCCCCTCAGCTTCGAATACAATGTGCTTATTACATGGTCTAATTCGAAAGCTGTTTCTTTCCTAAAAGGTTCATGCACAAGTTGAGTCAAAAAATTAAAATGGATTGATTTGATATTTTCAAGAATATTCACATATTGGCGCTCGCCGCGTGAAGCAAGTTCAATCGACTTAATTAATCTATCTGTAACGCCGCCGATTGCAGAAAGAACAACAACTATTTCATCTTCATGTAATTTATTTTTAATAATGTTTACTGCGTTTGAAAATCTTTCCACAGTACCGATTGAAGTTCCGCCAAATTTTAATACTTTCATTTTTTTCTCCGTTTAAACAGTTACTGCCTTTTGTGTTGCCCGAAGAGCGGTCTCAAAATCTTCAATTATATCTTCTATATGTTCTATACCAACTGAAACTCTTATCATTTCTGGAAGAACACCGGACTCCAATTGTTCTCTATCGTTTAGCTGCTGGTGTGTGGTTGTTGCCGGATGAATAACAAGGGTTTTGGAATCACCAACATTTGCAAGTAAACTGGCGAGCTTAACGTTATTAATAAACTGCTGCCCGGCTTCTTTTCCTCCTCTAACACCGAAAGTTATTATTCCGCCAAAAAGATTTTCTCTAAAATATTTTTTTGCATTTTCGTGATACGGATGATCTTCCAGACCGGGATACCAAACCCATTCAACTAAAGGATGTTCTTTAAGCCATTTTGCCAGCAAAAGTGCATTTGCACTTGTACGTTCAACGCGAAGCGAAAGTGTTTCCAATCCTTGCAGAAATAAAAATGAATTAAACGGCGAAATGCATGGGCCCAAATCGCGTAGTTGTTCTACACGGGCACGAATAATAAAAGCTATATTTCCAAAAGGTCCGCCTTCACCAAAAACTTCCCAGAAATTTAATCCGTGGTAACCAGGACTCGGCTCTGTAAAAGCAGGAAATTTTCCATTTGCCCAATTGAACTTGCCCGAGTCAACAATAACACCGCCGATTGATGTTCCGTGACCACCAATCCATTTTGTGGCGGAGTGAGTTATAATGTGCGCGCCAAAATCAAAAGGGCGGCAGAGATAGCCTCCTGCACCAAATGTATTATCAACAACGAGAGGAATACCGTAAGTATTTGCTAAGTCGGCAAAACTTTCAAGATCGGGAACGTTGAGGCGCGGGTTGCCGATTGTTTCGATATAAATTGCTTTTGTTTTCGAATCAATTAATGGTTCAAAATCTTTGGCTTCGTTGCTTTCAACAAATTTTACATTAATGCCCAGTCTCGGCAGGGTAACTTTGAATTGGTTATATGTTCCTCCGTACAAATAGCTTGTTGAAACGATATTATTGCCGGCTTCCGCGATTGTACTCAAGGCAATAAATTGTGCAGCCTGTCCTGAAGATAATGCAAGAGCCGCCGCACCGCCTTCAAGAAGTGCAATCCGTTCTTCAAAAACTGCAGTAGTAGGATTCATTATTCTTGTGTAAATGTTTCCGAATTCCTTAAGACCAAAAAGGTTGGCAGCATGTTCCGCATTATTAAAATTGTACGAAGTTGTTTGATAAATTGGTACTGCTCTTGCGTTCGTTGCTGGGTCAACCTGCTGACCACCATGCAATTGTAAGGTTTCGAACCGGTATTTTCTTGTTTTGTCTGAGGCACTCATTTTTTACTCCTTTTAATAAAAAAGCCCTTCGTTTGTGAAGGGCTTTTAATTTGCAATTTATTATTTTGTTAAAAATTTATGTCCCTTCACGGAAATAGTTAAACATGCACATAATCATACACATACACATAGAAATCGAGCTTATCATATTGCCGTGGTTAATATTTATAAAATTTGTTTTCATGCTTTTAATCATAAATAATAAAAAAGCCCTTCAACTTTTGTATTGAAGGGCTTTTCAAAAAAAATTATAAACTTTTTTCAGCCCTTCGCATTAAATAACATCATCATACACATAGCAGTGCCGCTAATAATCTCGTTGACGTTATTTAATTCGAAGAGTTTCATTCGTTATAAACTTATTATAAAGTATCAAAAAATTAATGCCAAATATACTTTTGCGTAAGTATGATGTCAAGAAGAAAATTCATAAATACATTTAATTAGACTAAAAAAATTACTCGAGGATAAACAATTGATTATTTATACATTCACTGAGTAATTTTATTCAAAATAAAATTACAGCAAATTACTTGCAAGTTCAGCGAGTTCGGATCTTTCACCTTTTTCAAGATTTATATGTGCATATAATTTTTGTCCTTTAAAATGCTCGATTAAATAAGAAAGTCCATTTGACTGAGAATCAAGGTATGGGTGATCGATCTGATAAATATCGCCAGTCAGAACCACCTTTGCACCTTCTCCGGCACGTGTAATTATTGTTTTTATTTCGTGAGGGGTCAGATTCTGAGCTTCATCAACAATAAAATAAATTCTCTGCAGGCTTCTGCCGCGGATGTAGCTTAACGGTTCTATTACAAGTTTCTCATCTTTTATCATATTATTGATAAGCTGATAGTTTTTATCGGTCTCTGGAAATTGATCCTGAATAACTTTCAGATTATCCCACAAAGGCTGCATATAAGGAGCTAGTTTGCTCTCTACGTCCCCCGGCAAATAACCGATATCTTTGTTGCTTAGTGGAACAACTGGACGCGCAACATAAATTTGTCTGTAATTTTTTCTTATTTGAAGTGCACTAGCAAGTGCAAGCAAAGTTTTACCTGTACCCGCTTTCCCAGTAATTGAAACAAGCGGAATATCTGGATTAACAAGCGCATCTACGGCAAACGTTTGTTCGGCATTACGAGGCTTTATACCGTACACAAGCTGTTTGTCAATTCTTTTAAAAACTTCTATTTCTGAATCAAGAACAGCGAGAGCGGAACGATTGGAATTTCTTATTATGAAATACTTATTAGGTACAATCTCTTTTTTTATTTTCCTGATGATCTTTTTTGCCAAAACCTGATAAGGTGCAGAAAAAAATTCTTGCAGCAAACCGTCGTCAAAATTTTCTACAATATCTTTTCCACTATACAAATTTTCTACACTTGAAATTCTGTCGGTTGTATAATCTTCTGCGGGAATTCCGAGAGCTTTGGATTTCATTCTTAGATTTACATCTTTGCTGATTAAAACTACTCTTGATTTTTTTAGCTGCAATGAGATATCATAAGCTGCACTGAGAACACGATGGTCGGTGTTGTCTTCCCTAAAAACATTCTGAATTTCTTTCGACAACCCTTTAGTAATTACGATTCGTACTTTCCCCTTCCCTTTTCCAAGGGGGACTCCGCCGTTAAAAATCTCACTGCCGGTAACCGAATCCAGAGTTCTTGTAAATTCACGGGCATTTAAATTTATAACCTGGTTGCCTCTCTTAAAATGATCCAGTTCTTCTATTACGGCAAGAGGAATTATAACGTTGTTCTCCTGAAAATTCTGAATGCAGGTTGGGTCATGAAGAATTACGTTTGTGTCAAGAACAAATGTCTTGGGCTGGGGTTTTTTCATAAAGAGCTTAAGGCTAATTAATAATAGAGAATTAAGTAAACCTCTCTGCGAACTTAATAAAAAATTATTCTAAGTCAAGAAGAAATTTTTTGTCAAGAAATTTCACTAAAATTTTCAGCAGAAAGAAAAATTAAACTTACTTTCTATCAACTGTCCGATCTACAGTCCGCCCTTTACTCGCTTCAAGTAGAATTAACAACCAGCCTATAAGAAATGAAACTCCGCCAAGAGGAGTTATTGCAGCAAACAAAGCAGCGGAAGTTACCGCATATAGATAAAGTGAAAAAGAAAAAAGTATTATTCCTATTAAAATAAACCAAAAAGCTTTGAAAAATTTATTGGTTCCGTTAATTGAGAGAACTAATAATACAACAGCGTGAATGAGATGATACTGTACACCAGTCCTATAAGTTTCTATCATATCCGAGTTTACGTATGTTTTTAATCCGTGTGCACCAAATGCTCCAAGCGCAACACCGAGAAACCCTGCTGATGCGGCAAGTATAATTAATTTGTTATTTTTCATAAGATAATGTTTACCTTTATTTGTTAAAACGATTTTTTACTACGGCTCCAGTGTATTCGTACCAATTATAATTGGAGAATTTTTATGGCAATCCAAACAATTAATCCAGCCACCGGTAAAATAGAAAAAATATTCGATGAATACCCGACCGAAAAAGTTCAATCAATAATCGAAAAGGCACATGAAACATTTTTGAATTGGCGTGAAGTTCCTATTACCGAACGAAAGAAGTTAATGAACCGCACAGCCGAAATTCTTAAAGAGAAAAGAAATCATTACGGCGAAATAATTACAAGGGAAATGGGTAAACCGATTAAACAGGCTTCAGCCGAAGTAGAAAAGTGTGCATGGGTATGTGAGTATTATGCAGAAAATGCTGAGCAGTTTCTTCAGCGTGAAAAAGTAAAAACTGATGCTTCTGAAAGTTATATTGAGTTTGACCCCATTGGTGTTGTGCTTGCAGTGATGCCGTGGAATTTTCCGTTCTGGCAGGTATTCCGTTTTGCAGTTCCGGCATTAATGGCTGGAAATGTCGGGTTGTTAAAACATGCCTCGAATGTTCCGATGTGTGCCCTTGCAATAGAAGAAATTTTTCATACTGCAGGATTTCCAAAACATACATTCAGCACTTTGCTTATCGGCTCAAAAATAGTAGGAGAAATTATTAACCATCCTTATGTAAAAGCCGTAACTTTAACAGGAAGCGAACCCGCTGGGAAACAAATTGCAAAATTGAGCGGCGCAAATTTGAAAAAAACAGTTCTGGAACTCGGCGGCAGCGACCCGTTTGTTGTACTTGAGGATGCCAATATTGATCATGCCGTCAGTACTGCTGTTACGGCAAGATTAATAAATAACGGACAAAGCTGCATAGCCGCTAAAAGATTTATTGTAGTTGAAAAAATTTATGACAAATTCAAAGATAAATTTGTTGAAAAGATGGAAAACGTTGCAGTAGGCGACCCAATGGATGAGAAAACAGAACTCGGACCAATCGCAAGAGAAGATTTGATGTACGAACTTGATGCTCAGGTAAAAAAATCAGTTGAAATGGGAGCCAAAGTTTTAACCGGTGGAAAAGTTTTAGAAGCTACCGGCTACTATTATGCACCAACGATTCTATCTGAACTGCATAAAGGCATGCCGGCTTACAACGAAGAAATTTTCGGTCCGGTTGCAAGTTTGATAAAAGCAAAAGATGAAAACGATGCGGTAAATATTGCCAATGATTCAAATTTCGGATTAGGGGCTTCACTCTGGACAAACGACTTAAACAAAGCAAAAAAGCTTGCTGCAAAAATCGAATCCGGAAATGTTTTTATTAACGGAATGGTTAAAAGCGACCCGCGTTTACCTTTCGGCGGAGTAAAAAATTCCGGCTACGGAAGAGAACTTTCACACTATGGAATTAAAGAATTTGTAAACATAAAAACGGTATGGGTAAAATAAGGAATGATTGCATGATTAAAAGATTATAGTATTACAAGATTACAAGATTAGAAGATTGCAAGATTAGAAGATTGCAGAATTGCAAGATTATATTTGGAATGAATTATTTAATATTACAGAGGTGAAGAACCATGAAATCAAGTAAACAGTCGGTTGAGAAAATTATCAATCAAAAATTATTTGCTGTGTACGGAGTTTCGAGGAGCGGGAAGAAATTTGGGAATGCGGTTTACAGCGAATTAAAGAAAAAAGGCTACAGGGTTTTTCCAATTAACCCCAATGCTGCCGAAATTAACGGCGAAAGATGCTATGCAAGCTTGAAAGAGTTGCCTGAAAAGCCCGGCGCTTTAATATTATGCGTCAAGCCGGAAGAAACCGAAAAAGTGGTTCGCGAAGCTGCAGAAACCCGAATTGAAAATATCTGGATGCAGCAAGGCTCGGAATCCGAAGACGCAATTAAATTTTGTAAAGAAAATAATATCAACGAAGTTCATAAAGTATGTTTCTTAATGTTTGCTCAGCCGGTTGAGTCAATTCATAAATTTCACAGATTTATAAATAAAGTTTTCCATAAACTTCCAAATTGAACGAGCCACTTATGATAAAAAGATGCGCATGGTGCGGCAGCGATCCTTTATACATCGAATACCACGACAAAGAATGGGGAATTCCTGTTCACGACGATAGAAAACTTTTTGAGATGCTTATACTCGAAGGCGCTCAAGCCGGATTAAGCTGGATTACTATTCTCCGTAAGCGGGAAAATTACCGAAAAGCATTCGAGAATTTTGATGCAAAAAAAATTGCAAAGTACGATTCGAAAAAAATAAAACAACTCTTACAAAACGAAGGAATCATCCGCAACAGACTGAAAATTGAAGCCGCAATTATTAATGCCAAGTTGTTCACTGAAATTCAGAAAGAATACGGCTCATTTGATAAATATATCTGGAAGTTCGTAAACGGAAAACCGATAATTAATCAACGGAAAAGTTTAAAAGAGATTCCGACTAAAACAAAAGAGTCCGACGCAATGAGCAAAGATTTGCAGAAGCGGGGATTTAAATTTGTCGGTTCAACAATTTGCTACGCATTTATGCAGGCAGTTGGTATGGTAAACGACCACACAATTGATTGTTCCCTATACAAGAATTTGAAATGATACTCGGATTAGTCAGACATTAATCCCAAATTTGTCATTAGAAAAACACTAATGACAAATCGACTAAGATTTTCTAAGGGCTTGAGCACAATATAACCGTAAGAAAATCTATGTCGGGGTTTAATACTTATCATTTAACAAGTTATGTTACTAATATGTTGTTGATAAATTTTCCTAATGGATAATCATGGTTAATAATCTTGAATTACGGGAAGATTATTTTTTCAACCGAATTCAAAACTTCATCAATCTTTGAAACATCTTTACCGCCGGCAGTTGCAAGGTGTGGCTTTCCGCCGCCGCCGCCGCCGACAATCTTGGCAATTTCTCCAACAATTTTTCCGGCAGACATTTTTTTCTCTTTTATCAAATCATCCGAAACAACACAGAGGATTCCGACTTTGTTTTCAATTTCAGAAATTAACATCCCGACACCGCTTTTAATTCTTGTGCGAAGTTCATCACCCATCAACTTTAGTTCATTCATGCTTACGGCATTAACTTTACCTTTGAAAATTTTTACACCGTTAGTCTCTACCGGCAAAGCAGCAATTTTTTCAATCACGGTAAGTTTTTCTTTCAGCTTAAAATCGGCAAGCTCTTTTTCAAGTTTCTTTTTTTCATCATGTAATTCATTTATTCTGAATTCTGCATTCTGCATTCTGCTCTCTTGTTCTTTAATATATTTCTCAACGCCGGCACCAGTAACAGCTTCTATTCTTCTGACGCCGCTTGCAACGGAAGATTCACTGAGAATCTTAAACAAGCCGATTTGTGAACCATTTTTTACATGGGTGCCTCCGCAAAATTCCATTGTGTAATCGCCAAATTGAACCACATTTACTTTATCGCCGTACTTATCGCCAAAGAACATCAGTGCACCCATTTTTTTTGCTTCTTCAAAAGGAACATTGCGGTGATGAATTAAAGGCAGATTTTCACGTATTTTCTCATTAACCAGTGACTCTACAGCCTCGATTTCATTTTCTTTCATTTTTTCAAAATGGCTAAAATCAAAACGAAGATAATCAGGACCGACAAACGAGCCGGCCTGCTGAACATGCTGCCCTAAAACTTTTCTCAGTGCTGCGTGTAAAAAGTGAGTTGCAGAATGATTGCGCATTATATCCCAGCGCCTTTTTTCGTCAACATGTGCTGTTACTTTCATTCCGTTTTTAATTTCAAGACCGCTTTCATTATCCACAATATGAACAATCAGACTTGATCCACGAAGCGGTAAACGCTTTGCAGTTTGATAGTTCAATTTTGTTAATCCGATAACCCTTAAATGCGTATCACCAATTACTATGATTCCTTTATCATCGACCTGACCGCCGGATTCAACATAAAAAGGAGTCTTATCCAGAACAATAAAAGCATTTCCGTTTTCTTCTTTGAATCCGACAATTTCCGATTCAGTTATTAATTCATCATAGCCGCAGAATTCTGTCGGCTTTTGGAAATTCATCCCTTCGAGAAAAGATGTTAATTCTATGCTGTTAAGTTTTTCGAGATTAACATTTGCAACAGAAAGTTTTCCCTTGGTGGACTTTCGAGCGCGCTCCTTTTGTTCGTTCATCAACTCATTAAAACGCTTTTCATCTATGGAAAAACCTTTTTCCTTAGACATTACATTAGTCAGATCAACAGGAAATCCGTAAGTATCATAAAGTTTAAATACATCATCTCCGGAAATTGTTTTTGATTTTCTGACTTCTGCTTTATTTGTTATTGCCTCAAAAAGTTCAATTCCTCTATCCAATGTAACATTAAAACTTTCTTCCTCCGCTCTAATAATTTTTTCTACGTTTGATTTATTCGTTTTAATTTCCGGGAAAACATGAGACATATTTTCAACAACCACATCAACAAGTTTGTAGAGAAACGGTTCTTTCAAATCGAGTTTGCGTCCGTAACGTGCAGCACGTCTTAAAATTCTGCGAAGAACATAGCCGCGTCCTTCGTTGCCCGGTACCGCCCCGTCCGCTATTGCAAAAGTTAAAGTGCGGATGTGATCAGCAATAACACGCATAGCGGTTTGAACTTCAGGGGTTTGATATTTTTTTTCGCTTATTTTTTCGATAGTATTTATGAGTGGAGAAAAAACATCGGTATCATAATCTGAATTTTTGTTTTGAAGCACCGCACAAACCCGCTCGAAACCCATACCAGTATCAACATGCTTTGCAGGAAGTTCGTGGAGATTCCCGTTTTTATCGCGGTTAAATTGGATAAAGACAAGATTCCAGATTTCTATGCATTCAGGTTTACCAGCATTTACCCACAGGGGATTTTCATAATCGTCGCTTAAATTAATATGAATTTCGGAACACGGACCGCACGGACCGGTCTCACCCATCTCCCAAAAATTATCTTTTTCATCAAAACGCAAAATATGCCGGGGATTAATATCGGTTTCACTTTGCCAAAAATTAAAAGCTTCATCATCAGTTCTGTAAACCGTTGCCCATAGTCTTTCTTTTGGAAGTTTCCAAACATCCGTTAGCAATTCCCAAGCCCATGCGATAGCTTCCTTTTTATAATAACCTGCCCCGATACCGTCTTCCGAATCGGGGTCGCCAAACGACCAATTGCCCAACATCTCAAAAAATGTATGATGATATGTGTCGTGCCCTACCTCCTCAAGATCGTTATGTTTGCCACTGACGCGGATGCACTTTTGAGTATCTGCAGCGCGTTGATAATCTCTCGTTCCAGTACCAAGAAAAACATCTTTGAACTGATTCATTCCAGCATTAGTAAAAAGTAAAGTGGGATCGTTGTAAGGAACAACTGGAAAACTCGGAACAATTCGGTGCCCCTTTTTTCTGAAAAAATCGAGGAATTGCTCTCTTATCTCGTTTGAAGTCACTTTTATTCTAAATATTTTATGATCAAATTGAGCTGTAAATATAATAAAAACACTACGAATGCTAAATTATAAAATGAGTACGATGCATGATAATATTTTTGTATTATTTTCAATCAGCTACTCTATATAAAAAGTTTACCTGTAAACTAATTTTTTTGTCGCCTTAAATTCAGGTTATTTGTATATTTCAACAAAAGTTTGGTAATTATTTGAGCAAATTTAAAGCACTAACAGATCTCGAACTAATGCAGGAGGTAGCGAATTTCGAATCGCGTGCCCTCGAAGAATTATACGAAAGATATTCTCCGCTTCTTTATACAATCATTAAAAAAATTTCACCGGATGAACAAACAGCAAGGCAGATATTAATTGAAGTGTTTGTCATTGTGTGGCGTAAAATTCAGAAATTCGATTTCGCTGCAGGAAATGTTTACACATGGCTTGTTACCCTCGCAAGAAACAAAGCAATCGACAATCTTAGAAGAAGCCGGTCACGTGCAAACTCATTAGATTTTTACGATGATGAATATGAAGATTTTTACATTCTACCCATTTTCGCGAGGGATATTGACAGTCTCGATTTTGAAACCGCAATGACTTTCAAACCAAAAGTTGAGCGGGCACTTTCAAAACTTACCGATACTCAAAAATACGTTTTGCACCTAGCTTATTATGAAGGATTTACAATTGATGAAATGGCAGATAAACTAAATGTTCCAGTTGAAACAGTAAGAAGCAAAATTTTAACTGCTTTGCAAAATTTGAGAGATTCATTGGTGGTAAAATAAAGACTATGTCCGATCCTATTCACGAAATGGCGGCTGCTTTTGCAATAGGCTGTATGGATAAAGAAAATTTTATCCAATTTAAAGATTACATGCTCGCGGGCGGTGAACTTCCTAAAAAATTGTTAGGTGAGTTCCAAAACATATCAGCTTTGATACCCTCAATTTTGGATTTAGAAACTCCCGACACTAAAATAAAAGATGATATAGCAAAAAAATTGATAAGTCTAAAAGAAGAGATAAGAACAAAAATAAGAGAAGAGAAAAAAAAGACTACCGCAGCTTTTGAAAAATCAAAAACGTCTTTTACCAAATCTTTTACTCCACCCCAGCCGAACCGTGCCGAAAAATTTACCGGAATAGACGAAAAAGCCCCCGGTAGATTAACTGCTATTACATTAGACAATAAAAAATTATCTAAAGCAACATCCCCTATCACCGATTTTGAGACGCGCAAAACGGGGTCGACCGAAGAAAAGTCCAGAGAAAAAACCAAACAGGAAGATATACCTCCCACATTATTTCCATCCAGAATTGCAACTGCAGAAAGGAGAGAAAAGGTACATGAAAAATCATCCGGTTTTGCTGGATGGATTGCAATTTTTCTCGTATTAATTTTATTCGGTGTGGTTGGCTATTTTTCATACACATCCATAACCGATTTACAAAAGCAAGTCGCAGATCTAAAAACCGATTTAACAAGAACTAAAAATGATCTGCGCGCGACAAGCGAGTTCACCTCAAAATACATGACTATTATTGAGTTCCTCAATTATAAAGATATCTCTGTTTTTGACCTTGTAAACACCCAGCCAAACATAAGTGCAAGTGCCAAAATTTATCTGGCAGTAAATCAAAGAGAAGTGCTTCTGCAGTTAAATAATGTGCCGCCCCTCAAACCTGACGAGACGTATCAACTCTGGCTTGTAAGCAAAGGAAGATCATATTCCCTTGCAACATTTTCACCGGGACCCGATGATAAATTCATTCGAATTTCAAATCTGCCTTATATTCCCCTTGATCAGATTGATTTATTCAGAATAACTATAGAGCCAGCCGGAGGATCCCAAACTCCAGCCGGAGAAACTTATTTATCCGCTGCATTGAATGTTTCGGAATCGAAGACTAAAAAGTAGTTTACTTTTTTCGATTTATCAGCAGAAATAAGCCGAGCAATACAAGCAGATAAGACCAGCCGTTTAACATTACAAGATCAACTTTGTTAAAAAACAAATGCAGAAATGGTAATTTAAAAATGTACACAGAAGTAAACGCTAAGACTAAAAGTATTATCGAAACAATAAAAAATTTTTTCTCTCTGTTGTTTTCAACAAACAATATTAAAAAACAAGCTCCTAATATAAACAGTGACGAAGTCAGGTAAATTTCTCTTGAATCCGGTAAATGATAAATTTGCTTTGTTAAAAAAAGTACACCGACAAAGAAAATTGCAGTAGAAATAACTAAAATTAATCTGTAGCCTTTTTTCAATGAAAAGAAAACTCCGGGTACTGAATAAACAATAAAAGAAATTCCTAACAGTACCAAGTAAGTTATATTAATCACTTCGAAAAGGTAGAGAATTAACAATATGCCGAAGACGAGCAGTGCAAAACTTATTATATCACGAAACGGGGTTTTCATTTTCTTTTCTTTCACTTTTTAAGATTATGAACAAAAGCATATAGACTAACAAACCTATCCCGGCAGTAACATAAGTAACCAATATCCAGAGTATTCTAATAATTAAAACGTCGACCCCGAGATATAGTGCGAAACCACCGCATATTCCAAAAAACTTTTTATCATTTAAGGAACAGCTCAGCTTTTCAGGTAAATTTGATTGCTCTTCATTTTCAATTTGTTTTCTGTGCACAACAAGATATAAACTTATAAGCAGAGCAAAAAGCGGTATTATAAAATTCCAGGAAAGATTAAACGGACTTACATAAAAAATTAATCCGAGATTACTTAGCATTATGTACAAGCCTACAAATAGTAAAATCCCGCCCAAAAAAGTTCTGTTATTAATTCTCTTAATTTTTTGTTTTTCTTCGGAAGAAATTTCTTGAGAGCTTTGGTCGGGAGGCAGCAGGAAAGATGCTACTACATACACAACAATTCCCCAGCCACCGAAAAATATACTAAGAATGAGCAGTATTCTTAAAAAAACCTGATCTATCTTTAAGTATTTTGCAACACCTCCGCAAGTGCCTGTAAGAATAAAATCATCTTTTGATCTGGTCAATTTCGACGTTCTGTAAGAAGAGGATTCATTCGATGAGCTGACATTTTCAAGCGACTTAAAATCTATTTCATTTCGATTGTTTTCATCCATAATAATTCAACAGCAATTAAAAAATTTATAATATTCTCAAACCAAGACTTGATGCAATAAGTTCCGCTGTCAGCTCTGCCGTTTTGTTTTTTGTATCAATTATGGGATTAACTTCTGCAACTTCAAGAGAAGACATACACCCACATTCGGCAATAGTTTCCATTAATAAATGAGCTTCTCTGTAATTTAACCCGCCGCTTACTGGTGTACCAACGCCGGGGGCAATGGAAGGATCAATACTGTCAACATCAAAACTAACATGAATATGCTGCACCCTTTGCTTTAAATCTTTTAACACTTTGTTGATAATAAAATTAACTCCCTTTCTATCCACTTCAGTCATAGTATAAACCTTCAAACTGCTTTTTTTAATCAATTCCTTTTCAAGACAGTCCACACTTCTCAAACCTATTAAGAAAACATTTTCCGGTTTAATCTTTGGCGAAAATCCGTATAAATTTGTCAGGACTTTATCTCCAATACCAATAGATGCAGCGACGGGCATGCCGTGAATATTACCCGAAGGAGTAGTCTCGTGTGTATTCATATCGGCATGGGCATCAATCCAGATTAAGCCAGGTTCCAAATTATTTTTTCTGCAGTATGCCGCTACACCACTCAATGTGCCAATAGCCATCGAGTGGTCACCCCCGAGGCATAATGGGAAGTGTCCGGCAGTCAATGATTTTTCAACGCGCTTTGCAAGTGCTTCACAGGTTTTAACAATTTCATCGAGATATTTCAGCTTCGGATTTTTTACGGTTTGTCTCTCTTGATTTTTTATAAATATGTCCCCTTGGTCGGAAACTTTGTAACCGAGTTGTTCCAATTTGGTTTGAATATTTGCAATGCGAAGCGCAGAAGGACCCATGTCAACGCCGCGCCTATCCGCGCCAAGGTCCATTGGAAATCCAATAATATCTATGTATTTACTTGGTGTATTTGTCATAACATTTTTTCAGATGAAGAATTCATAGTCGTACATATTCGTAATTTAAATCTATAAAATATCGGATCATTAATAAAATCGATCTACGGTTGTTTCTAAACATTAACATTTACTATATTTTTACAAAAGATTTTGCAAAATGAATAATTTCGAATCATTTGGAAAATTAATCCTAATTGCAGGAATAATTCTCGTTATTGTGGGACTCGCATTAATCTTTTTCAACAAAATACCTCTGCTCGGAAAACTGCCGGGCGACATAATAATAAAGAAGAAAAACTTTACATTTTACTTCCCTATAGTCACATCAATATTACTTAGTTTGATAATTTCTCTAATTCTTTATCTGCTCAGAAAATAAATCGGAAAAACTTTTGTTTACTCATTTAAATAAATTCTTTCGTACAACAAAAAAAGAGCAGAGATATGATCAAAAACTATTTTCAGCTTGACGAGCTAAGTACGTCATTAAAACAGGAAATTATTGCGGGGGCAACAACATTTGTAACAATGGCTTATATAATTGTCGTTAATCCTAAAATTCTGGAAGCCGCTGGAATTCCGTTCGGACCTTCAATGGTAGCAACAATATTAAGCTCATTTTTCGGTACCCTGGCAATGGGTGTGTACGCCAAAAGACCATTTGCAATTGCACCGTACATGGGAGAAAATGCGTTTGTTGCGTTCACTGTTGTAAAAGTGCTCGGCTACAACTGGCAGACAGCACTCGGAGCTATTTTTATCGGCGGTGTTTTATTCACTATACTTACAGCATTGAATATCAGAAGCTGGCTTGCCAACGCTATTCCAGAATCTTTGAAAATAGCTTTCGCAGTTGGAATTGGTTTTTTCCTCACATTCATAGGATTGAATGAAACCGGAATTGTTCAGCTTGGGGTTCCCGGTGCTCCTGTTCACGTTGGAGATTTCAGAGATCCTAAAATTATACTGGCAGTTCTTTCTTTTCTGCTAATCAGTTTTTTAATGATTAAAAAAATCAACGGTTCAATATTAATAGGAATTATTACAATTTCTGTCGTCGGCTTTATTCTGCAAATATCCCCTCTGCCCGAAACTATTGTAAGTATGCCACCGGATATTTCATTGATATTTTTAAAACTCGATATTTTAGGTGCATTAAGCTGGGGGTTTTTTGCAGTTATCTTAACTGTCTTTGTAATGGATTTTGTCGATACAATGGGAACATTAATAGGACTTTCATACAAAGCGGGACTTCTGGATGAAAACGGCAATTTGCCTGAAATCGAAAAACCGATGATGTGTGACGCACTTGCAACTGTGGTAGGAGCTTTACTTGGAACAACAACTACCGGAACATATATTGAATCTGCGGCGGGAATTCAAGCCGGCGGGAAATCGGGTTTAACTGCAGTAGTTACAGCATTCTTGTTTTTAACTGCTCTCTTCTTTGCACCGTTTTTTACAGCTATACCTGCTTATGCTTACGGCTCCGCTCTAATAATTGTCGGTTTATTGATGATGTCTCCCATTACACGAATTAATTTTAACAATATGGAAGATGTAATCCCTGCATTTGTTACAATTATTCTTATGAGTTTTACTTATAATCTGGGAATTGGAATGACCGCTGGATTTGTTGTTTATCCGGTAATTAAACTGGCAACCGGAAAATTCAGAGAAATAAAATTCGGCATGTGGGTTCTGTTTATGTTCTCTGTTTTGTTTTATATCTTTTATCCTTATTAACAGACACGGATTGCACGGATTAACACGGAGGTGAAATGTTATATGAAGATTTGACATTTAAAATAATTGGCTGTTGTATGGAAGTGCATAAAGAATTAGGAAAGAAATTTAACGAAATTGTTTATAAAGATGCTTTAGAAATCGAATTTAAATCAAATAATATAGATTACGAAAGAGAAAAGGAATTTGAAATAAGTTATAAAGGTGTTAAACTTCCTAGAAAATATAATGCTGACTTTGTTATATACAACAAAATAATACTTGAAGCAAAGGCAATTGAATTAATCACGAATTCTAATATAAACCAAACTCTTAATTACTTGGCAGCATCGAAATTAAAATTAGGTTTAATAACCAATTTTGGAGAAGATTCATTGAAATACAAAAGAATAATCCTATAAAAAATCCGTGAAAATCCCCCGTAAAATATACGGGGCAAGCTGTGTAATCCGTGTCTATGAAAAAGTTAAGAATTATAGAACGAGGATATAGGAGAGTAATTTTTCTCGAATCCATCTTTTTAGTTTTATCATCTAACTCTTTTAGAAAACTTTAATTAACTGTAAACTCTAAACCGTGAACTAATATGGCAACAAAAACAGCTATAGTAAAGCAGCTACAGGGAATCACACTTGCAGGTAAAACCGATTCCAACAATTGGGTAATGATGGACGGTCCCGAAAATTTTGGTGGAAGCAATGCAGCCATCAGGCCTAAAGAATTAATTCTGCTTTCATTGGGCGGCTGCACAGGAAGCGATGTCATTTCAATTCTTCAGAAGAAAAAAGTTCCGCTTGAAGGATTTGAAATCAGAATTTCAGCAGAAACTGCAGACGAGCACCCGCAGGTATTTACCAAAATACACCTTGAGTACGTATTCTTCGGGAAGAATCTTTCCACTAAAGACCTCGAAAGGGCAATTGAACTTTCACAGACAAAATATTGCAGCGTTACCGCAATGCTGCAAAAAGCTGTGGAGATTACTCATTCGTATAAGGTAGAAGAAAAAAGTACAGAGCAAAAATAAAAACACCGATGCGGTATTTATGATGAAAAGTTTGCCAGATTAAAAACTATTACGATTACACTAGAATAGTAGCTTTATATTATTTCTCACTTTAAATATTCGTCGGGTATTGGTTTTCTGCCGGAATAACCTTCATCAATTCCGTGATAATATTTTATATCTGTTTCGTCACTGCGCCAGCAGAGTAAAACTTCTTCGTCATTTATTATTGCCGGAAAATCAACAAGTCCAATAGAAAAATTCCAGTCTTTATAAGAACATCCTATCTCTTCAAGTTCATGCATGTAATAATTAATCTCGTTACTCAATTTTTGAATTTCATGATTGTTTTCGAAACCCTCCCCGAGCGAATCTACAATTGTTCTAATCTGAAATGCATTATCAAGAATATCTTTAACAATTTTTTTTACAAGCGGGAGAGTTCTTTTTGCTTCTTGAGGTGTAAAATATTTTACTTCTGCTTTATTCATATTTTCACTATTTTTTTTGTTGTAAAATAGGAAGTTTTTTTATAAATAAAATCTAAAAAAAAGTGAAAAAAAATTACACAAAGGTAATTTTTTCACTTGTAAAATTACCCGTTAATTAAGTAATTAATATTGAATTTATTTCAAATAACTACAAAAAAAGAATGATAAAATGAAAACAACACAAAAGTACGGCAAAAACATAGGTTTGGCGCTTTCTACCTGGGTGAAACTTGCACGCGCATATTCATCTTTCAATAAAAAATCGATTCAAAATATTCGTTCTTTCGGTTTAACGCAAGCACAGTTTGCTGCGATTGAAGCATTAGGACATCTCGGATCCATGAGAGTAGGCGAGCTTTGCAATAAGATGCTGGTTACCGGAGGCAATATGACTCTTGTCCTAGATAACCTCGAAAAAATGAATCTAATAAAAAGAACTTACGACAAAGAGGACCGCCGGTCGATCAATGTTGACCTCACAGCTGAAGGGAAAAAATTATTCGAGGAAATTTTTCCAAAGCATGCTAAATATATCACGGAAATTATGTCTCCATTAAAACATGAAGAACAAAAAACTTTAGGCGAGCTTCTTAAAAAACTCGGCAAGGCTGTACAAAATCTGCCATGATACAATTTCTTTAATTTTACATTCTTACACATAAATTATATTTTTCTTAAAGAAAAATTATAATACTCCCCATATTTACAGGTGATTCATGGCAGTTATCAGACCATTCCAGGCGGTCAGACCGGTTGAAAAAGTTGCTCATCTTGTCGCCAGCGTTCCGTACGATGTTGTCAATAAACAAGAAGCTGCAAATCTTGCAAAAGGAAATCCTATCAGCTTTTTACGTGTTACCCGGGCAGAAATTGAACTAAAACCGAGCACCAATCCTTATTCGCCCGAAGTTTATGAAAAAGCAAAAGAAAATTTCGAAAGGCTCAAAAAAGAAGCGCCGTTAGTTCAGGATACGATTCCTCATTTTTACATATACCGACTTATAATGGGCAGTCACATCCAAACCGGCATTGCCGCAACCTTCAGTACCGAAGATTATGAAAACAATGTTATTAAAAAACATGAGAAGACTAGAAAAGAAAAAGAAGACGACAGAACAAATCATATAATTACTACGTCGGCACAGACCGGACCAGTTTTTTTAACCTACCGCGGAGTAGATGAGATCAATAAAGCGGTAAAAGAAATAACAGAAAAAAATCAGCCTATATATGATTTTCGTACAGATGATGGAATACAGCATACAATTTGGATAGTACCGCAGGCTTACGACGATATAATAATTTTTGAAATTGGGAAAGTAAAAAATTTGTACATTGCCGATGGGCATCACCGTGCGGCAAGTGCATGGCGCACACAGAAAATTAGAAGACAGAATAATGTACGGCATACCGGCAGCGAAGAGTATAATTTTTTCCTTGCAGTTTTATTTCCCGCCGAACAATTAAAAATACTTCCATATAACAGAGCCGTGCACGATCTGAACAAACTAAGCGCGGACAAATTTATTAATGAGATTAAAAATAATTTTGATGTGCAGGAAACAGAATTGAAAACCCCTGCCGGCAAGAAAAACTTTTGTATGTACCTTAAAAATAAATGGTACTTACTGAAACCCAATGAAAATGTAAAAGCAGGCAAATCGATCGGGGAAAACCTCGATGTAAGCATTCTGCAAAATTATCTGCTTGATCCTGTATTGGGAATCAAGGACCCGAGAACAGACAGCCGGATTGACTTTATCGGAGGAATAAGAGGGACTGAAGAACTCGAAAAATTAGTTAACAGCAAAAAAAGTGCAGTTGCTTTTTCAATGTATCCTGTTACCGTCGATGATCTTATCAACATCTCGGATGCGGGTGAAACAATGCCGCCGAAGTCTACCTGGTTCGAACCAAAACTTAGAGATGGATTATTAATTCATATAATATAAACGGAG
Source organism: Melioribacter roseus (assembly GCA_020722085.1). Taxonomy (GTDB): domain Bacteria; phylum Bacteroidota; class Ignavibacteria; order Ignavibacteriales; family Melioribacteraceae; genus Pyranulibacter. The sequence continues at coordinate 3,669 of DYLN01000020.1, read as the reverse complement.
AAATACAAATGGAAAAACGTATTTATAATTTTAGCGCTGGTCCTGCAATATTACCCGAAGAAGTTCTGCTCGAAGCTCAGAAAGACTTGTTCTCTTACAAGGGATCGGGAATGTCTGTAATGGAAATGAGTCACAGAGGAAAAATATTCGATGAAATAATTAAAACAGCCGAAGCTGATTTGAGAAAATTGCTTGATATCTCAGATAATTACGCTGTTTTATTTCTTCAGGGAGGGGCAACATTACAATTTTCGATGGTGCCGTTAAATTTAATGCCGCCCAAGAATAAAGCAGATTATATCATAACCGGCTCGTGGGCAAAGAAAGCCCTCAAAGAAGCTAAACGGGTAGGAACAATCAACGTCGCTGCATCAACTGAATCTGAAAATTTTACACGACTGCCAAAACAATCCGAATTAAAATTAGACCCTGATGCAGCTTATGTTCATTTTACTTCCAACAACACAATTTACGGAACACAATTCAAGAGCGAGCCGGAAGTAGGAAATGTGCCTCTCGTTTGCGATGCATCTTCTGATATCCTTCATAAAAAAATCGATGTCAATAAATACGGACTAATTTACGCCGGCGCACAGAAAAATATCGGACCTTCCGGCGTAGTGGTTGTCATAATCAGAAAAGATCTTCTCGAAAGAAGTGCAGATACGTTACATACTTATCTTAACTATAAAGTTCACGCGGAAGGAAATTCATTATACAACACTCCTCCGACTTTTGGAATTTACATTGCCGGATTAGTATTCAAATGGCTTTTAAATATGGGTGGGCTCAATGAAATGTATAAGCGAAATTCTGAAAAAGCTAAAACACTTTATGATGCAATAGACGCAAGCGGCGGTTACTATAAAGGAACAGTTGCTGTTAAAGAGGACCGTTCGTTAATGAATGTAACTTACAGATTACCAAACGAGGACCTCGAAAAGAAATTTGTCGAAGAAGCTAAGAAAAAAGGGTTTGATGGATTGAAAGGACATCGTAGCGTCGGCGGAATCAGAGCTTCAATTTATAATGCTTTCCCCAAAAAAGGCGTAGAAGACCTGGTTCAATTCATGAATGATTTTAAGAAGAACAACTGATAATTAAAATATCAAAAGCTGAGAAAAGGACAGAGTATTTCTCAGCTCTTTTTTTATATTTGCACATAAATTTGTTACCCCGTTATTTATTAAATTTTTTTAATGATGAAAAAATCCATTTCTTTATTGATAATTTTTATTTTTATTTCCGCTTGTTCAAATGAGAAAAAGAAGCTTGCGCTTTTTAATCCCGAAGCCTTTACTTTTAATCTTGAGCCCGGATGGGAATTAAATGCTTCCGTAAGAGTCAAAGGTTATGTTATGGAGAGAAACAACGATGAATTCAAAATCAATCTCGTTTATTATGCTGATATTGTTTGTCCAGAATCAGACACGTTGAAAAAAGCAGCTTCGGGAAATATTGTGAAAATCTCAAAGGAAGAAATTCCCGATGTTGGTATAAATATGCAGAAAGAATTTGATTCAACTTATGTTGCGGGAAGTTACAAAATTATTTTTCACGTTAGAGATGAAAATTCCGGACAGACAGCAAAAGCTGAGGAAGCATTTGAAATAACAAAATAATTTCACGAAAGGTATCGGCAGTATGAATAAATTTGTTCATCTCGTTGAAAACAACGCTCATTTGCTTACAAACCAATGGGTGGAAGAGGTTAAAAGGAATCCCTCGACAAAAGGTTACAGAAATTTATCGGAACCAGAACTAAGAAGCAGAGTATTCGACGTTTACAAACGCCTCGGCAAATGGCTGCAAAACGACGAGATTATTTACAAAAAGACAGCCGAGCATTTCTTTAATCTCGGAAAATCAAGGGCTGCCGAGGGATTAAAAGTAAGTGAGGTGGTGTATGCTCTAATATTAAACAGAGTTATTCTCTGGAAATATGTAATCGATCACGGATTAATTGACACGGCAATAGACTATCATCACGCACTTGATTTTTATCATAAAGTCACAAATTTTTTTGATAAAGCCGAGTATTTTGTATGCATCGGATTTGAAGCGGCTGATAAAAAAGAAGAGAAAAAATTAGAGGAAGAAAATTTCTTTGAAGCAGCAGTAAGTGCAATAGCTCACTGGGTGGTAAAAGAACCGAAATAAGTCATAGTAATTCTTTTATGTTATCGAAAACAGCCGCGCCCGAACTCTTTAGTTTCTCTTTTTCCTGGTGCCCATTCGAAATCAGCACACAATCGGCTCCAATCTCTTTTGCCACTTCAAAATCGTGAAGTGTATCCCCAATAAGCAAAGTTTCACCTTTTCCGTTGCCGAGCCTTTTCATTAATTCTTTGCCGAGATGCAACTTGCTTTCGGCGTAAATGTTATCTAAGCCAACGATGTGCGTAAAATATTTTGTCAGCCCGAAATGTCGTATCAATTCTTCTAGAGTATGCTGTGAATATGCGGAAAGTATCGACTGTCCTATGCCGTGTAATTTTATTTTTTCAAGCAAATCCGTAATGCCTTCATGCAAAGTACACTCAAACTTGCGGGCTTCATAATCATCCATCCACAAACTGCCGAGTTCTTCAAAAGAATTCTTTGAAAAATCAAAACCCAAATCGGCATAATAGTTTTTAACTGGAATAGTAAAAACTTTTTTGTACTTCGGTTTATCGATTGTGGGTAAGCCATGGGAAGCTAAAAGATTATTTATTAATTCCACACACAAGTCCACATCGTTAAAAATAGTACCGTTCCAATCCCAAATTATATGTTTGTAATTTTCAAAAATCATGGTGGACAAAATACTGAAAAAACATATTCACACAAATATGCCTATCTTGTTTATAAATTATACGAGAAATGATTAAATTCACCTCAAAATTATTAGCTTCGAGACACTTAATAGAAAAGGAATTAATCATGGCTTACTTTACAAAAGATTTCCTAAAATTTTTCGAAGAACTGGCAGACAACAATAACAGAGAGTGGTTTACAAATAACAAAGAACTGTATGAAAAAAAAGTAAGAAAACCTTTTGAGGAATTAGTTTTCGAATTAATCACAAGATTAAGCTTTGATGACCCGCTTTTAATGTTAGAACCTAAGGATGCAATTTTTAGAATCTACCGCGACATCAGATTTTCCAAAGATAAAACACCCTATAAAATCCACGCTTCCGCTGCTATCAATCGGGGTGGAAGAAAAGCTTGGAATGAACCAGGTGTATATTTTGAAATGAACCATGAAGGAATTGGAATTTACGGCGGATTATATTTCCCCAGTAATGAAAATATTAAGAAGATTAGAAAGTATATTGCCACTCACTTAAGAGAGTTCGAAAAAGTCATCACTTCAAAAAACTTTAAGGCTAAGTTTGACGGACAAATCTTAGGTGAAAAATCAAAACGTCTCCCGAAAGAACTGGAAGAAGCAGCATTAAAACAGCCTGTAATTTACAACAAACAATTTTACTTCGGCTGCGAGTTGCCCAAATCATACATCTTAAAAGAAGAACTTCCCGACATTTTAATAGATTATTTTGCAGCAGGAAAACCATTTAATGATTTTTTAAGAGCATCAATTACCGGGAAAGTATGATAGACATGAGTCCACTTTATGAATGACTACAAAACTCCTTGTAGGGGCGAGGTCTCCTCGCCCTCA
>DYLN01000138.1 GCA_020722085.1 Melioribacter roseus | reverse complement strand
ATCGGGGTTTTTTATCGGGGCGTGTCCCGATGCTTTTTATCGGGGTTAGAAACCTGAGAATCTGATTTCTGTTTTTCTTTTATATATAAGGACACGGTTACTTTCCCCGCAGGAAGGGGGACAAGTTTCAAATCCTATTGAGTAATTCGGGTTAATTTTTATTTATCGTTAGTCGACAGCAAAAGTCTATTGTTACTGTTTTCTCTGTTCTTTTGGATAGTAGCTTAAAATATCTTCCTTTTTATCTTTATTAACTTCTGAGTTCGTCATGAACGAGTGAAGTATCACATCCACCTGCTGAATAAGAGTTTTCTTATAATATTTCGGTGCATAAATAGAACCGTCCAGCATATATACTCTTTTTGTTTTCGTATCATAAAATATATAATTAATAAAAGGTCCGCCCATGCTTTTATCATCCATTCTCCACAAGCCCTGCGTCATCAAGGCGTACCTGCCGGAAAAATTCACTTCTTTCGTTGTCCTATAGTCATCGGAAATTTCGACGTAACTTTTATCGTCAGAAGTTCTATAGAATTTTTTTGTTAAACGGTTTCGTATTGCTATGACTGAATCAGCATTCAAATCTTCAGGCGAGGCGTTATCCATCCAATAAATAAAAATCCAGCGTTCCATATCCGAACCCGGTGCTCTGCGCAGCCAGACAAAATGATCTTCAGGAAGGTTCAATGCCAGATAATAATCGGCTTGTACATAAAGCATCCATCCGTAATCTTTCAGCATTTTAGCTTCAATATCTTTCTTTTCGTAGCGGGGGTTATAAAGACTTTTGAATAATCTGTTATCGGATTCTTTCTGGAAATAATGAAGCAGATTATCGCTCTGCTCCAAAATATCCTTATTCAATTTATTTAGTGTCGGGGCAGTTAAAAACATTACAAGCTGATCTTCTGCCCACATATCATATTTATTGATTACAGAAACAGAATCCCGCTCTACAAGTTCTTTCACTTTAGAATCCAAAATAGAATTAATATATTTTGAAGTTTCCGAGTTTGAATTCAGAGGGGCAATTATGATCAGATTTTTGAAGCTTTTCAGATTTTCCAAATCGGTTAAACTTTTCCTTTTCAGATTAAACAATATTTCCGGTTGGGGAGTATAAATAACTTTACTAAACACAGTCAGCAATGAGGCTTCAAGGTTATAATATTCTGCCGAATCGGCTACTACATAAATATCATCTTCGCCACCGACGGCTGGCTTTTTGTCATCGCAGGAAGTCAATAAAAAAAATGAGGCTGCAATAAGCAAAAGAAATGTAAGCTGGTAACTTTCATGTAGCTTTTGTTTCATATTAGCTCATTAAATTTATGTTTTATACAAAGATTGTTTCTTATTGTTTCAAATTAATTAGGTACATTAAGCAGTACCGGCTGAAGATTAGGAAGAAGTAGCGCATATAAAATCCACATTGAAACGGCAACACTTAGCGGAATTGTTAAATTATCATCTACCCAGCCGTAACTTATGTTTTCGACTACTGCGCCTATTGCAACTGCTGCAAAACCAATTAAGTATTCGATGATACTGCCGTCAATTTTAGGTGTGAGCAAAACAACAATACTCGAAAAGAAGAAAAAAGCAACTGTGCCCTCGAGGCTTTTGTTTAAAAATTTTGTTCGTCCGAACCTTCTGCCTATTAATGCCGCGGATAAATCACCAATTATCAAAACAGCAAATGCAGTTACTGCAAAAATTTTGGGGAATATTAAAACTACCAGCACAGCAGATAAAAGTACATAAGTAGCGCCGTTCAAATTTTTTTTTGAATTATCTTTTTCATGCTTTCTCAGCATAAATCCGAATATTTCATAAAACAATCTGCTGAAAGTATTATTAGAATATCTGGCAAGATCAATAATTAACGAGAGAGCTGCAAGCGGGATTAAAATTGATAAAGCTAATTCTCTGCTTATAAAGTAATATATAACTGGAATAGACAACGAACAGAGGTGAATAGCTTTTCTTAGTACTTCACTTTTATAATCAATATGACCATTATCAATTGCTGCTGTCTTTCGCATTATTTGTCTGCTTTTCGGATTCTCTCTTTTTTTTCTCTTCTATTAATTTTTGAACATGCTCGGGAAGCTCTTTCTCTTTTTGTTTCAACTGAGAGTCGGATCCGTTCCGTTTCACAGGCGGAAGTTCTTCACCTTTCATTATTTTTTCTATTTCTTCGGAATCGAGTATTTCTCTTTCGAGCAGTTCCTTTGATAATTTATGAAGCACATCTATATTTTCTTTCAGTATACTTTCCGCACGATCCATGCAGGTTACAACTATTTTCTTGATTTCATTATCTATTTCCTGTGCTGTCTTTTCGCTGAAATCTTTATGTTTTGTTATCTCTCTGCCCAAAAATATTTCTTCTTCTTTAGCACCGTATGCAAGTGGACCGAGTTTCTCACTCATTCCCCACTCACAAACCATTTTGCGAGCAATGTTGGTAGCCTTTTCTATATCGTTTCCGGCACCGGTGGTATAACGGTTGAAAATTAATTTTTCTGCTGCCCTGCCGCCGAGTGCATAAGTAATCATTGCTTCAAGGTATTCTTTGGAATAGGTGTGTTTTTCATCTACGGGCAGATAAGTTGTAACACCGAGAGCACGCCCGCGCGGAATGATCGTAACTTTATGAACCGGATCGGCTTCGGGAATCATTCTTGCAACAAGCACATGCCCGATTTCATGATAAGCAGTAACTTTCTTTTCTTCTTCGGAAATAATCATGCTTTTGCGTTCCATGCCCATCATCACTTTATCTTTCGCTTCTTCAAAATCGTCCATGCCAACTTTCTTTTTATTTTTTCTTGCAGCAAGAAGTGCAGCTTCATTAACCATATTTGCAATTTCCGCTCCGGCAAGACCGGGAGTTCCTTTGGCAAGAACGCCGAGGTCTACGTCGGTAGCCAGTGGAATTTTCCGCGTATGAACTTTAAGAATTCCTTCACGACCTTTAACATCTGGACGGTCTACAACTACCTGACGATCAAATCTGCCTGGTCTTAATAAAGCCGGGTCGAGCACATCTGGTCTGTTTGTAGCGGCAATAATAATTACGCCGCTGTTCTGTTCAAATCCATCCATTTCCACAAGTAATTGATTAAGAGTTTGTTCGCGTTCATCATGACCGCCGCCAAGACCAGCTCCTCTATGTCTACCAACCGCATCTATTTCATCAATAAAAATAATACACGGTGCATTTTTCTTTCCTTGTTCAAAAAGATCGCGCACACGGCTTGCACCAACACCGACAAACATTTCAACAAAATCAGCGCCGCTTATAGAAAAGAATGGAACACCGGCTTCGCCGGCAACAGCTCTTGCAAGAAGTGTTTTTCCGGTTCCGGGAGGTCCCAACAGCAAAACACCGCGGGGAATTTTTCCGCCCAATCTTTGAAATTTACTCGGCTCTTTTAGAAATTCAATAATTTCTTCAAGCTCCATTTTCGCTTCATCTGCACCGGCAACATCTCTAAAAGTTATTTTTACAGCAGACTCTGAAATTAATTTTGCTCTGCTTTTGCCAAAATTAAAAATACCTTTAGTTCCTCCTGCACCGGCTTGCATTCTTCTTATAAATAAAATCCAGACGCCGAAAATTATGATCCACGGAACAAGACCAAGAAGTACCGTAAGCCATTCGTTAGATTCTTTTATAAAGGTATACTTTATGTGTTTTTCATTCCAGATTTTCACCTGATCCTGAATAATGGGATCAACAAGAGTTACGGAAAAGATTTTTATCGGTGTCATAGTTCCGCCGATACTAATGCTTTCCCTATTGCTAAGTGTACCCTCAAATCTGTAGTCGTTAACATCTGTTTTATAGATTTTTGCTTCTACAATTTTATTTTCGTCGAGAAATTTTTGATAGATATCATAAGTTACATCAACAGCATTGTTGGAACTGGATCTCATAAACTGCATCGCAATTACAGCGGCAACAATTACTGCTCCCCAGCTAAATACCGTCCTAATAACTTTAGACCAATCAAAATCACCATCGGGTTTCTGCGGCGAACCCGATCCTTTTTTCTTCGGCTTTCCGTTTCCATTTGAATTTTCCGCCATGTACCATTTATTTAGACTTAAGTTCATTTACAAATTCCTTTATTCACTTAAAACATAAATTGAGCGCAAATTCCGATATTTTTGTGCGTAATCCAAACCATAGCCAATTACAAATTTATTCGGAATCTTAAAGCCAATATAATCAATTTTGACATCATATTTCAGGCTGTCGGGCTTAAGAAGAAGCGTTACAACCTTCATACTTGCGGGTTTATGCTCTTTTATCAATTCTTCAATATATTTTATTGATAACCCGGTATCTACAATATCCTCCACAATAATAATGTGCCTGTCTCTTATATCCGCATTCAATTCTTTTACCAGGCGAACATGCCCGGAAGATATTTTCTCATCTCCGTAACTGGAAAGTTTAAAGAAATCGATTTCACAATTAATATTAATATGTTTCATTAAATCCGACATAAAAATAAACGAGCCGTTCAAAACACCTATAAAAATCGGAAGTTTTGAGCGGTATTCTTCCGAAATGGCTTTGCCTAATTCGGCATTCCTTTTTTGAATTTCTTCTTCATTTAAAAGGGGAACGAACTTTTCATCCCCTATCCACAGTTCTTTTTCGTCACCGTTCAGCTTATCCATAGTTTCATTATTTTTTTTGTCAAAGAGTTGATTTTATATCTTTCGTCTATTCTTAAACCAACAACCCACACAATATTGTTCCTGTTGGTAAGAACGAGCCGGTCTTTTTTTTCTTTAGCAGAAACTTTCTGTTCAGTAAGAAAATCAGAAACTTTTTTAAAACCTTTCATGCCTAAAGGAATGAACTTATCTCCCGGCTTCCACTTGCGTAATATAAAGAGTTCTTCCAAATTATCACCGGAAATAAATTCAGTCTTACCGTTAGATGTATATTTGCCGTCAAAAGTTTTAACTTTTTTTAACGAAATCTTGCTGTCGTTAATTTTAACCGACTGCCCGGCTTTTACCTGCCATGTTTTATCTGTTTTTTCTTCAATTTTATAAATAACAATTTTAGTTCGTTCTCGAAGTGCAAAGTATCCCCTGCTTAAATTAACTTTTTTACCGGTTTGATTTTCCAGCAGAGAAAGCACCGATTCATAAGCTGCGAAGGAAAATTCGATCTTTAGTTTGTCCGTGAAAATCCTTTTTAATATTAGACCAATTGCTTCTTTGTTTATTTCATTCAAAATATTCAATTCAATTGTAATACTATCTTTTTTTATTACAACATATTTCTTGATTATGCTCTGCAGAAGCTGCTCAAAAAGTTTTAGATTTTCTTCTATTACCTTACCGCTCCTAAGCAAAGCAGTTTCGAATGAACTGTTAATTTTACTTTTTATCAACGGCACAATATTATTTCTTATAAAGTTTCTTTTGTGCTCATCTAAAAGGTTGGAGCTGTCTATTCTGTAATTAATTTTATTAACCTCCAAATAATGAAGAATTTCCTCCTTGCTAAGAGAAAGAATAGGTCTAATAATATTTCCCCTTTTAATTGGAATTCCCGTTATTCCGTCAATTCCGGTTCCGCTGAATAAATTTAAAAGCACAGTTTCAGCGTTATCATTCAGATTATGAGCCGTTGCAATCTTGCTGAAATTATTTTGTGAAGCAAACTTTTGCAGTTTATCGTAGCGTAATTTTCTTGCAGCTTCTTCAATCGATAATTTATTTTTAGCTGCAAAGCGCCGCACATTTATTTTTACAGAAGCGAAGGGAACACTTAACTTACTGCAAATTTTTTTGCAGTATTCTTCATCGCCATCTGACTCTTTACCCCTCAATTTATGATTAACGTGAAAAGCTCCTATTTTAATTCCGTATTTCCTCTGAAATTTTTTAAAAAAGAAAAGTGTAAAGACAGAATCCGGTCCCCCGCTCAAAGCAATTAAGATTGAGTCCCCTTTTTCGATAAGTTTATTAGTGCCTATAAACTTTAATACTTTTTGTTCAATTTCCTTTATCATGAGACTAATATTGAAATAAGATAGAACCGCAGAGGGCAGATATATTTTAAAAAAGCCAATTAATCAAATCGGACAGCAAGTAATTAATTAACTGTCAGAACTTCGAATTTGATAATGCCCGCGGGCACCTTAGCTTCAACAACTTGTCCTGCTTTAACACCCATTAAAGCTTGTCCCACAGGTGAAGTAATAGAGATTTTTCCCTTTTCGAGATCTGCTTCTTCGGGCGAGACGAGTGTATACTTAAATTTCTTTTTATTGTTAAGATTCATTACTTCCAGGGTAGAAAGAATATGAGCCTGTCCCTTTGGCATAGCGGACAAATCCACCAAACGTGCCCTTGAAAGTATATCTTCAAGTTTACTTATTCTTAATTCCAGCAGACCCTGTTCTTCTTTAGCAGCATCATATTCCGCATTTTCCGAGAGGTCGCCGTGCGAGCGAGCTTCTGCAATTCTTTCTGCCATTTTTTTCCGACCATTATTTTTAAGCTCAGCCAGCTCTTTTTCAAGTTCATGCATTCTTTCCTTGCTCAGATATACAAAATTACTCACCGTAAACTCCCCTTTTAGTAGATAAAAAAAATTGCCACCGTCCTTAACTGAAGGACTGTGGCACTGAAAACATAATGATTTTTGAGAAAGGATGCAATATTGTTGCATACATCTTAAGGTTAGAAAATGAATTTTCTGATAAAAATTTCTAGAGCTATTTATCAGAAACCAGATTCATCTCTTCTCTTAATAACAAGCTGGTAAATAAAAGGCAAAAACATAATCACAAACAAATAGGAAACAACAATACCTCCGGCTATACTAAGACTGAGGTGCTTCCAGAATGTTTCAGCATGTGACATAATAAAAGGAATAAGCGCTGCAAATGTTGTAATAGTTGTTGAAGTAAGCGCGCGCAAACGTCTGCCGGTAAGCTCTATTATCTCCTCTGCTTTATTAACTACACTTTTTGAAAAATAATTCACAAGTACAATAGCATTCGAAACAGATAACCCAACCAGCAAAAGCATTCCTGCATAAGCACCTCTATCAATATTACTGTCTGTTAACCAAAAAAGAAAAACAGCTCCGATAATTGCATACGGTACCGCTGTTATAATTACCAGCGGCTTTTT
>DYLN01000019.1:4827-37780 GCA_020722085.1 Melioribacter roseus | reverse complement strand
GGGGGATGAATATTGAGAGTTGAGAATTGAATATTGAAAATTATTTTTGCTTTCTATGAATAAATTCTCAATAAACAATTATTGCAATAATTTCATTTTCATTTGTTTTCACTGCTGTTCTTTAGTTTGAAGATCCTTTGCTGTTTCTTCAACTTTTTCCCAAACACGCAATATATTCCCAGACATAATCTTTTGAATATCTTCTTCCTTGTAACCGCGTTTTAATAATTCATAAATCAAATTCGGATATTCAGAGACGTCTTTCAGACCAGCCGGTAATGTATCCCCCAGACCATCAAAATCAGAACCGATTCCCACATAATTAATTCCAACCAGTTTAACCACATGATCTATATGGTCGGCAACATCTTTAACATCTGCAAATCCCATTGGATTCTCAATCCAGTATTTTTTTCTGTACTCATTAGCTTCTTTACTGTCTTCGTTCAACTTATGTTCATTAATGTATTTCTTTATTTGTTGTTTTCCTCTTTCTTCATTTTTTAGAATTTCATCTCTCAGAAAGTCGGAACCAAAATTTATTTGAATAACACCGCCGTTTTTTGCAAGAGCTTTTATCATTTCATCGCTCATATTTCTTTCCCATCCAGGTGTAAAAAAACGGCACGAAGAATGTGAAGCTATAACCGGTGCTTTTGTTATCCTTATTACCTGATAAAATGCACTGTCGGATATATGTGAAACGTCCACCATAATTCCAAGCCGGTTCATTTCCTCTACAACTTTTTTCCCGAAAGGACTTAAACCATTCCATTTTCTATCGGGATCATAAGACGAATCACAAATATGATTTGCCTTAGAGTGTGCGAGCGTAATATATCTAATTCCTCTTCCATAAAAGTATTTGAGGTTCTCAAGATCACCTTCAATTGGAGATCCGTTTTCCATGCCCATCGGAAGTGAAATCTTGCCGTTTTTAAAATTCGTTAATACATCCTCAACAGAATAAGCTTTTGCAAACTTGTCCGGATTTTCCCTAATAACCCTTTCGACAATTGATATGATTTTTTCGGCGTATTTTTTTGCTCCGTTATTTTCGTAACTGGCAGGAGTGTACACAGACATGAAGGGCACATCCAAGCCTCCTTGCCTGGCACGAACATAATCAAAATTGCGGTCGTCATTCCTTTGTGTTATGTCCGTCCATTTTTCATCTAACAAAAGCGGAGCATCTATGTGCGTATCAACTAAAATATATTTACGGGCAATTTCACGAGCTTTTTCCATTAAAGGATCCTCTTTTTGACCGGCTTGAATTAGAGATGAAGCCATAAACATAAAAAGCAATATTACTGATTTCATACTTCCTCCTTTAGAAACAATTTATATCTTTAGCTAAATCGTATATCTTTTTCTATTATAAAGAGTTATAATTTCTTTATAAATTTTATCTTAAGTTTATTTACTATTTTTCGTCTTAAAATCTTTTAGCATCCAATTTTTTGCAAGAACGAGAGCAATCGGACTGATTACAGCGATAAATCCATAAAAAAGCCACATTATCTGCGGATTTTGAATCAGCCCACTTTCCGGCAGTGGGATATACTTTGCTACAAAGTAACCGGAATAAAGACCGGTAATTACCTTAGTCAAAAACCACGGTAATTGACCAATCCCCATATATGCTCCGGTTTTACCTTCGGGAGCAATCTCGGCTATCCATTGTAAAAATCTTGGCTGCCACATTGCTTCCCCTATTGAAGTAATTAAAACATAGGATAAAAACAAATATACATTCGTACCCAATGCAAGCAAGAAGGTGGGCAGAGCCATCACAAATGTTCCGTATATCATCATTTTATATACATTAGCTTTAGCTGTCAACCCGGCTACAAGAGGAGCCAAAATAAATATTAACACCGGATTTATATTTGAGAAAAATTCAAAATACTCACTAACTGTCGTACCGGTAAATGCTCTATCAGTATAATATGGGATTGTTAGCCAGTTGTGCGCAAAAAGTGTTTGGACGGGAATTAAAATAAAAATGAAGAATACAAATCTTTTATCTCTGAACGGATGTTCCGGTCTATGTCTTAAAAATTCCCATATTGACATAATAAAACCAACAGCCGAAAGAGTCAGGCACAAACCGGGGAAAAAGATAAGGTTTCCTACACTAATAACATTATTGAACGTTAATAAAAACAGTAGAAAAAAGAATGCCGTAAGAATTGAATAGACAAACAGATTTTTGTTATTGATTTTACTCTTGCTTGCTTTTTCGGCGGAGAGGCGTGCAGACTCCGATTGCTCTTCTTTATTGTCTTCTTTCTTCGAGACTCTTAAAGAAATTTCGTAAGCGGTTTTATCAGCTTTCTTTGTGATTAATACTATTGTTAGAACTAATGAGAGAATCGTCAGAAAAACATAAACCCAGAAAACAGCAGCAAGACCGTTTGGCGGTAAAAGTTTCTCCGAGTTGTGTCTGACTAACGGAGAAATAAATCCTGAGAAAAACGCTCCCAGATTCATGAGTCCGTAAATTGCGCCGTACGCAATTGAAGCGGTCTGGGGAGTAGTGTACCTTTTAACCCCGGCATAGGCTGCAGGCTGATAAAGACCATAACCTGATACCATCAAAAATAATCCTGCAATCAGCATAAAAAACATTGGACTAAGAAATCCGTTTGCAAAAGGAAGAGTATCGGAAAATGCAACTAATATTCTACCGGCTGCCATAGAGGAAAACGAAAGTATAATCGCACTGCGCACACCAATTTTATCTGCATAACCTCCGAGAATAACCATAGCAAGCGTTATACCACCAGTAACAAAACTATAAACCCATCCCGCTTGAACATCTGACAGATCAACATTTTCAGAACAAAATTTCCCAAGAATTGTTAATATTCCGAAATATACAAGTCCCTCAATTACATACGGAACATTTACACCCCATAAAGCCCGAGGGGCTTTTACAAATGCCACGAATGTTTCTCCCAATTCCTTAAAGGCATCTTTAATTATTTTGCTTAGATTCTTTTCTTCTTTTAGTTCAGTTTGTACAGAAGAATCCATAAAGTTTACTCCCGTTAAATTTCAATTGAAGAATTTATTTACAAAACAAAAAATATATTCAAATAATATTTACTTCCGAAACCAATTCTATATCGAATTTTGATTTTACTGAAATTCCGATATCGTTTGTAAACTGTAAAATTTCCTTTCCTTCTGCGCCGCCGTAATTAACTATTATCAATGCTTGTTTTTCATAACAGCCTACATTCCCGATTCTTTTACCTTTCCATCCACACCTCTCAATCAGCCAGCCAGCAGGAATTTTATAACTTTCGTCTTCAAATTTATAGAAAGGTAAATCTGGATAATCTTTCTGAATTTCTTCTATTTTACTATAATCAACTACCGGATTTTTAAAAAAACTTCCGGCGTTACCTAAAAACTTAGGATCAGGCAGTTTACTTTTTCTAATCGCAATTACTCTCTTTCTAACCATCCGCGATGTTATATTTTCCTGTGGAATATTTTGCAGACTGCTTTTCAAAGAAGGATATTCTAAATGAAGGTCTTTTATTTTGCTAAGACGAAGGACAACAGACGTAACAATAAATTTCCCGCGATATTCATTTTTGAAAATACTATCCCTGTAACCAAACTTGCACCCCGCTTTACCTAATTCTTCGAATTCCTTTTTGTCAAGATTAATACCGGAAAGAGAATTAAATACATTCTTAATTTCTACACCGTACGCACCAATATTTTGAATTGGTGCAGCGCCAACGTTTCCAGGAATTAGCGACAAGTTTTCTATGCCGTAATAATTATTATCAACGCAGTATTTTACAAAGTTGTCCCATACTTCACCTGCAGCAACTTTTATCAAAACCGAGTTTTCATCCTCGCTTATTATTTTCTTCCCCTTGAGGTTGTTTTTAATAATAAGTCCGTCATAATCTTGCGTAAATAATATATTGCTCCCGCCGCCGATAACATATTTAGGTATTCCATCATACTTAGAATTGCTGTACAATTCCCACAATTCTTCTTCATTTTGGGCTTCACAAAACAATTTTGCCTTTACGTCCACACCAAAAGTATTGTGCTTTTTTAACGAATAATTTTCCTTGATCTCCATCATTACTCCAAATTAAAAGCTGATTCTTTGTTTCTCCAATCAACTTTAGAAATTGAGTAGCCGTCAGATTCAAAAATAACTGCACCCTCAAGGTCTGTTCGGGAAATATCAACATTCTTTGCTTTCAATTTGTTGAGCACTTCTTTATTCGGATGATTGAATTTATTTTTTAATCCGGCACTAATTAGCGCATATTTGGGTGACACGTAATTCAGAAATTTACTACCTGTACTGGTTTTGCTTCCATGATGCCCCACCTTAAGTAAATCCGACTTAAGAAAATCACCGTACATATCAACATAATAATTCTCAGCTATTATTCCTGCATCTCCTGTAAATAAATACGATGTATTTCCAAATACAAGTTTCATAAATCCGCTGCGGTTATTATTGGATAGATTATAGTAGTCAGCCGCACCGAAATTGTTAAGCAGATAAATTCTTGCGTTATCTATTTTCAAGATCGATTTCCCGTAATAACGAATAGGAATTTTATTTTGGCGAATTTTCTTTTCTAAATCAATATCTCTTTTCTGCGAAGTATCCAGCTCAGGCTTAAATACTTTTTTAATAATTCCCTTCTCAAATAAAGACAAATATCCGGCATAATGATCCGCATCAATATGAGTAATAAAAGCATAATCAATCGCATCAATATCAAGATATCTCAGCAAAGGATAGATTGTTCGTATTCCGTTATCGTAATTTGGCGTGGCGTTTCCAGCATCAATTAAAGCAGCTTTGCCATCGGGGAATTTTATTAAAAATGAATCGCCCTGTCCTACATCAATTCCAACTATTGATAATTTATTTTCAGCAAGAATGCTTGTGTTATTCAGCGAAGTAAATACGGCATAATTAAGCACAATCAAAATAAAGAAAACGATTCTCGTTTTTACATTAGGAAACTTTTTAAATAAGATTATTATTATGACCAAAAAAACGAAATAGAAAAGTATATCGAGATTTGTAAAATGATTAATAAGTATGTAAGAGTGCTTCAGACCGGCAGCTTTACTAACGAACCAGAATAAGAATTCTGAGCAAAGTTTTGTAACCTCCGCATAGACCAACGCCAGCCAGTACCAGAAATAAGATACAACAATAGTCAATATTCCTAGTCCCACAATTACGCCGGCTAACGGAATTACAATTAAATTTGCAAATATTGATACTAATGAAAGTTTTTGAAAATAAATTATTGTTATCGGCAAAGTACCAATCTGTGCAGCGACCGAAACACAAACAAACAACAATATTGCTTTTATTGTCTTTGATTTTATATTCCAATCCAAAATTACCCTTTGAAAAATAGGATAGAAATAAAGTATAGATATTACCGCAGTGAATGAAAGCTGAAAGCCGGCACTAAAAAGTTCGTTTGGATTTATAATCAAAATAATCAGTGCCGAAAATGCTATTGCATTATAGCCGTTATAACTTCTGTTTGTAATTAACGAGACTATCAATACCAGAGCCATTGCCACAGCTCTGAAGACTGAAGGTGGAGAGTTTGTGATCAGCAGAAAAAATATTAGTCCTGTAGAAGTAAAAATATACCTTAAATAAATATTTAAGCGTGAGAATAAGAACAAAAAAATCAAAATTATATAACCTACGTGCAGACCGGAAACCGCAAGTATATGAATAACTCCGGCATTAATAAAACTTTCTTTGTCCGAATAATCGATCTGGCTTCTATCCGCTAACAGCAAACCTCGTAAAAGTCCCGCAGTTTTATGATCATAAAGATGCATGATTTTATCATTGATGCTCATTCTTATTTTATAGATGAACGATTTGGAAATGTCACTCGAATTGCCAGAAACAATAACATTATCAGTTTTGTATGTGGAAAAAACAGCAGCTACTCCCTTTCTATTCAAATATTTTTTATAATCAAATTCCCCGGGATTTCTTTGGTTTCGTGGTTCGGATAATGTGCCGGTAATTTTTATTTCTCTGCCAGGCAAAAGAATTTTTGCCAATCGATAAATTTTGGTTTGTAAATCATAAACGTTAACAATTGCCAAATATTTTTTTGGTGATTTTAATTGCTGTGATGATGTTTCATCTACGAGCATAGTGAAAGCCAGCTTCTCATTACCGGGCAATTCTATTGATTGAATTTCACCGGAAAGTTCCGCATTCAAAATTTTGGGATCATTAAACGGATAAGAAGCATTATCCTCAGAAAAAAATAAACCATACAGCAAACCGGTTGTAATTACACATAAAAATAAAAATATTTGTTTGATTAATCCGAATTTCCCTTTCCTAAAAAATATTAACAAGGTGCTTACAAATAAAGCAAAGGTGAGAATTAAAATAACTGTCAGCAAAGATATATGTAATATTCTGGAGAGAACGATTCCCGCAGCAAAAAGTATAACAAACTTTATCAGCGGATAATCTTTCAAGAATAAATCTCCATTATTGCATCCTTAATGTGATACAGCTTTTTGATTTTTTCCGCTAAATGTTTTGCATGCTTACCAGCAGTTAAAGCAAAAGCAGGATTCAAAGTATGACTTTTAATAGAAATATCTTCAAAGTTGCCGTGATCCGAACAAATGATAAAAGTAATATTGGGGGGCAAATGATTAAGCAGATAAAACAAAAATCTATCAAGGGTATTAATTACGTAGTCAAACTCATTTATTATTCTTCCGTGTCCCAAATGATCAGTCAAAAAATATTCGAACAACGTGAAATGATTTTTCAGCGACAGTCTTAACAACCGCTCTGCCGCAGTTTCCGGTTTTATTATGCGCATATTGTACTTTAATTTTTCGACCCATCTTCTGTTATCTATTTCAGCAGTAAGGGCTTTTCCCCTTCTCACATCGGTTGATCCTTTTAATTTTATTCCGCTTAGCAGGCAGCTCAATGAAGTAACGCTTAATCTCTTCTTACCCGACTCGATATAATCAAAAAATATTTTAGGATAGGCATTGGCAAAGTCAGCTTTCATTTTTCTTTGAAGAAAAGTTCTGAAAATATTTTTCCCTTCAATAACCGGTATTAAAGTTGAATAGGGAAACGGACCAAAATGTTTACCAATTAATTTCGGCGCATTAACACCGCAAAAAATAGATGTCTGTCCCGTGCCGCTCAACGGCAATCCTTCTACCCCCATACATGCATCAACAGGGAAAATGAACGCATTATTTTTCGAAATCCTCTGATTGTCTAAGTGAGGAGTATCACCGAAATAATCCTCGAGAAACATGAAGCGATACTTAAAAAATGGATTACTGAACTGATCTTTTTCACCTATTCCAACTCCGTCTATAAAAATCATTAATGTTGAATCCAATGATCATTTCTCCTTAGATTCAACTAATATGGTAACGGGTCCATCGTTAATTATTTTTACTTCCATCATAGCACCAAAAATTCC
Organism: Melioribacter roseus; assembly: GCA_020722085.1. GTDB lineage: Bacteria > Bacteroidota > Ignavibacteria > Ignavibacteriales > Melioribacteraceae > Pyranulibacter. The sequence continues at coordinate 30,260 of DYLN01000019.1, read as the reverse complement.
TTTTTTAACCTGCTTGGAGCCCAGGTTAGATTCGACTCTTTCATTAAATTTCGAATATAATTCTCTAGCTTTCTCAGGAGATGCAGCCTCGGTGAAACTGGGACGGTTCCCTTTTCTTGCATCGCCGTAAAGTGTAAATTGTGAAATGACTAACATTTCCCCTTTAATATCTTTGAGCGACAAATTCATTTTTTCATTTTCATCTTCTCCCGTTTTATCGGGATTTCTTTGGGAGAAAATTCTTAGATTGCAGCATTTGTCGGCAACAAAGATAGCATCTTCTTCAGTATCGCTTCTTTTTACTCCTAATAAAACAACCATTCCTCTCCCTATTTCAGCGTAATAATTATTCTCTTTAATTGTTACAGACCCGTTTGAAACACGTTGCACAAGAGCTCTCATAATTTTTCCCCGATTATTACTCTTTCTACGTTTAAATAATCTTTGAAAGTCTGAATGTTTTTAAAGCCGTTTTCACTTAAAATCAATTTTACTTCTTCTGCCTGGTCTTTCCCGAGTTCAAAATATAATTTCCCAGAGGAAGACAAAAGTTCGATGACTAATCTGGTTATAATACGGTAAAATTTATAACCATCCTCGCCATCTGTAACAGAAGCGGCAGGCTCATAGTCGATAATCTCTTTTTGAAGTGTCTGGTATTCTTCTAATGACACATAAGGAGGATTTGAAACGACAATATCAAATTTAGAATTGAGATGTTTCAGGCAGTTCGGACTTGTAATATCTATATTTTTGAATTGTATTATTCCTTTCACACAATTTTCTTCGGCATTTTTCTGAGCTAAGGACAGGGCAGAATCAGAAATATCAATTGCAGTTATCACCGAATTAGGCAGATGTTTAGCAAGGGAAACAGCAATATTTCCGCTGCCGGTGCCGATATCGAGAATATTATATCTTTCTTTTTCTTTGCAATCTTGTAAAATTGTTTCAACTAAAATTTCAGTTTCCTGTCTTGGGATCAAAACATTAGAGTTGACATAAAAAGTTAACCCGTAAAATTCTGTTCTGCCGATTATGTACTGCAAAGGTTCGTACTTACCTCGCCTAACAATCCACTCTCTGTATTTTAATATTTCATTTTCTTTAAGAGGTTTATCGAACGAAAGGTAAAGATCAAGCTGCTTGCAATTTAGAATTTCTGCCAACAGGAGTTCCGCATTAACTCTTGGTGATTCAATTCCCTTTTTGCCGAGATATTCCGTAGAAAGTTTTATTGATTCAAGTACTGTAAGCATAATTTTCGTTCAAAATCAAAGGCAATTTAAAAAAATAAAGGGGATGACAAAAATAATTTGCATCCCCTTTTTCAACTTTGTTTAGTTTTACTTGCCGCTTTTGTAGGTTTGAAGCAGCCACTCAGCAACTGCCTTTGCCTCATTTGGTTTTAATCCTTGATTAGGCATAGCAGGATAGTCCGGATTTTTCTTTACCGGATTAAGAATAAATTTTATTAATTCATCTTCTTTGCCTTCATATTTGGGAAGAACTGAATTATAGGGCGGTCCTACTACTCTATGATCGAAAGCATGGCAGGCGATGCAGCGTCCGTTGTAAATATCGGCACCGTTTATTTTGACTTCTACAACGCCGCCAAGCAGTTCCCGTTCTTTCTTTTCATATTTATTAAAATTATCGGCAAGAACTGCAAACTGATCTTTCGTAGAAGTATCAAATGCAAGCTGATCTTTTATAATTGCAAAAACGAAGAACAAAACCAGCACATATAAAAGTGAAGAACTGTACTTTACTTCGTTCTCTTTAATCATAAAGTAGAAAAAGTTGGCAAGCAGAAGCACTATGAACAATAAAATAACAGTTAGACCAAAAACACCAAAAGATAAAGAGACAACCGGCTTAAGCAGCACACCAGCAACAATAACAAGAGGTAAAACCAAAGTTGCAATTAAACCTGTGGTTAACAAAAATTTCTTTGAATAGTTTGAATAGGCTTCATCGCTGATTTTTTTATCGGAATTTGGTCTGAAGTATATGTAAAGAAAATAGCCAGAAGTAATTGCAAGTGAAGCAAAAATAAATTGGGTAAACGCAATTATTGTCCTTAAAGAAAATAATATTCCGAATAAACTGTTGGCATCCTTCCAACTATCAACATCCGATGCCAAATTGACTGCGCCTAAAAATAAGTAAACTGCAACGATAAAAAATATCAATCCGTATCTGCCGGATTTTCTAAGTAAATGTTCGGAATTGGTTTTGTAACGGGCTGCTTCTTCAAGAATCAAATCGTTTTCATTTGTACTTAAAATATTTTTCCCTTCTAAGTACCCAAAAATATCCTTTAAGTGAAATGAATACTTATACACATAAATTAAAACAACGCCGAACAGATAAAAGACTAGTGAGATCAGAATAAATTCGGCAACCTTCAATTGTGTTTGATGCAAAAGCTGCGAATAGCAAAAGGCGGAACTCAACAGCGGAATAAATCCAAGTCCAAAAGCAATCGACTTATTGAATGTAACCAAATCAATCAGATCTTTTGAAAACCGTGAAAAGGTTTTATTATTTGTTTTCCGTGCTTTACGGTTGAAATACAACGATAAAGCCGTTGAGCCAAAAAGCACGCTGAAATACGAAATAAATAAAATAAATGTTAATACCAGAAGGTATTTCAATAAGACCATGTGATGTGCAGACTGCGGAATAACCAGTTTATCTAAAAACTCCATAAACAGACCATTATAATTCTTGTAATATTAATTTATCTAAAGACAATGACAAAGCAACAGCAACTACGTATAAATTAATGCTGATAAAAGCTTTTCTAAAAATTGATTTTTCAAAATATCTCGAAAGAATTCCTTTAGTTGTCCATAAAAGTAAAATTCCCAATAGAAGCAGCACAATCACAGTAATTTTACTGGCAGTAAACTCAACCGCAGGAATTAACAGGCACCAAGTTGAAAGAGCAGCAATCCATACATAAGTAATTCTGCTTAACTGCTGGTTAGAAAAAATTTTTGTCAATGTAGGAAATCCCGCTCTTTCGTAATCCTGTGAATAAATCAAAAGCAAAAGCCAGAAATGCGGGATTTGCCAGATGAAAAAGAAAAGAGCAAGTGCGATAATTTCAAAATCAGCGGGACTGCCGCCGGCTGCGGTCCACCCAATTACCGGTGGAATTGCTCCTATTAACGAACCCGGAATTACAGCAAGAGCATTTTTCTTTTTCATCGGTGTATAAATGAAATTATACCAAATTAATGCTGTCCAGCCTAATAAAAGTGAAATTAAATTCGAAGAAAAATAAAGAGCTACTGAACCGGCAGCAACGAGTAAAAGTGCAAACAGCAATGCTTTATCAGGTGTAATTTTACCTGAAGGAATTGGACGGGACATTGTCCGCAGCATCAATGCATCGGTATTTTTCTCCTGGAAATGATTTATTGCAGACGAACCGCTTGCCAATAGAAAAACACCGATTGTCGGCAAAATCAACTGCCAATCTAAACCTTTAGAATAAAATAAATAACCGATTGAAGTTGTCATAGCAACAAAAAAGGTAATGCGTACTTTTGCCAGTTCAAAGTAAATGTCAATATGCCTTTTAATTCTACTCAATTCAAATGCCGTAGTTATATTTATTTGTGTAATTAGTGGAATTCGTGTCTTTACTTAGTATTGTACCATTCGTTAAATTTATCCTGAGGCATTACAACAAGTTTAGTATACATCTGCCAATGATCCAAGCCGCAGTATTCAGCACAAGCAATATCGAAAGAGCCTAACTCGTCAGGTGTAAGCATCATATAGTTCTTAATTCCGTAAAGAACATCCTGTTTAATTCTGAAAGCCGGTATATAGAGTGAGTGATTTACGTCTAACGATTCTAGATTTAATTTTATCTGCTTGTTAATTGGAACATACAACGTATCTGTTGTTTTACCGTCACCATACTTAAACTGCCACTGCCACTGTCGCGCAACAACATCAATTACAAAAGCATCTTTCGGAACATATCGAAATTCCCTAAATCCCATATACCCGTAATAAAACATCGAAAGTACAAGTATCGTTGGAATAACAATCCAGACTGTTTCCAGCACAATGTTACCATGAATATCTTTTGGTTTATGCCCTTTCTTTCTGTTATACTTAAATACAAAATATATCATTGTTGCGGTAATGCCCAGCAGAAGCACTACAGAAATAGAAACGATGTAGAACATTACAAAATCAACATTACCGGCATGAGCTGATGGTCCTGAAAACATTTATATATCCTCAACGATAAATTACGTCGAAAAATGTTAATAAAAAGATTACAAACAATGTGAATCCGCTTAAAGACAAAAAAACTTTAAAAATCGGTTCATCAAATTTTATGTGCATAAAAATATTTATAACTAAACCTGACTTTATTGCTGCTATCAGCAAAGCAACAAACAAAGTGTACGCACCGAGATCGATTCCGGCTACTGTTACGGTAATTGATGTTAAAGCCAATAACCCCATCCACACAAGAATATAAATTCCGTAACCTGGATGATGAGCCTTATGTTCGTGTTTTTCGTGTTCCATCTTAATCCTTAATGAATTAAATAAAATAGCGGGAATAAGAAAATCCAGATTAAGTCAACGAGGTGCCAATAGAGACCGGCATTTTCAAGTTTTACATAATTATCAAATGTAATTTTATCTTTTGCAATAAATACGAGCATAAAAGAAAGCACAGCCATGCCAACCAAAACGTGAAGTCCGTGTAAACCTGTCATTACATAATACAATCCATAAAAAATTATTTCGCCGTTTTTCATGTTTAACAATTCGGGTGATTTTGGATAAAGACCTTCAGCAATATGTCCCGACCATTCAAAATATTTATTAATCATAAAGAACAAGGCTAACAGCAGAGTAAAAGAAATCATTGCCATAGCGAGGAATTTATTTTTCTTTTGGATTGCTGCTATAGAAAGTGCAACAGTTAAACTGCTGGTTAATAAAATTAATGTATTTAATGTTCCTATGCCTGTATCCAGATCCATTGCAGCAAGACGAAACTGTTCATGATAATCATATCTGTAGACCGAATAAGCCAGGAACAGTCCTCCGAATAGAAGAACTTCGGTAAACAAGAAGAGCCACATACCCATTCTTGCACCGACATCGTCGCGGTGAACATGAGGAATTGCTGCAGCAGCTTGATGGCTATTTGTCATATTCCATCTCCTTTAACTGACTGAAGTCATACGGCTCGTGTGTAATTGTTGGAATTTCTTCAAAATTTTCAGTTGGGGGCGGTGAAGGAATATGCCATTCAAGCGTTACTCCTCCCCAGGGATTGCCTGAGGCTTTCGGTCCATTTCTCAATGCATATAAAAGATAGCCTGTTATAAAGAAAATCGTTCCAACTAAAATCCACGAACCAATTGTGGAAACTTCCTGCAGCGGTGCAAACTTAGGTAAATAATCGTAATACCGTCTCGGCATTCCCATATATCCCATAATAAATTTCGGGAAATAGAGCATGTTAAACCCGATAAAGAAAGTTATTACAGAAATCGTTGCAAACTTTTTATTATACATTCTTCCAAACATTTTAGGGAACCAATAATGCATGGCGCCGAAGAAAATGGTTCCGGTACCGCCAAACATTACATAATGGAAATGAGCTACAACAAAATAAGTATCGGTCACATGCACGTCAGTTGCGAGAGAACCGAGCACCAGTCCGGATAATCCCCCAATCGAGAAAAGAAAAATAAAATTCATTACCCATAGAAAAGGGACCTGAGGGTCAATGGAGCCTTTATACATTGTAGCCACCCAGTTGAAAATTTTAACACCGCTCGGAAGCGCTACAATAAAAGTTAGAAGCGAGAATATCCATGTCGCCGTATCGCTCATTCCACTCACAAACATGTGATGCGCCCAAACAAGATAACCGACAAAAGCGATTGCCAGGCTCGACATAGCAATCGGCACATATCCAAAAATTGTCCTTCTGGAAAAGGTAGTTATTATTTCGGAAACAACGCCCATTGCCGGCAATATCATTATATAAACAGCAGGATGAGAATAAATCCAGAACATGTGCTGATACAAAATCGGGTCGCCGCCCAATGCCGGATCAAAAATCCCTACGCCAAATACCCTTTCAATTATTACCAGTAAAATTGTTATACCGATTACAGGAGTGGCAATAATTTGAATCCATGCGGTTGCGTAAGTAGCCCATACAAACAGCGGCATTTTGAACCAAGTCATTCCGGGTGCTCGTAGTCTATGAACGGTGGTAACAAAATTTATTCCTGTTAAAATTGATGAGAAGCCTAAAACAAATGCAGCAAAAATCGCCATTGATACGTTCGTTCCGGTTCTTATACTATACGGAATGTAAAAAGTCCATCCTGTGTCAATCGGACCCCCAGGAATAAACAACGAAACTAGAACTAAAATTGCACCAATTACATAAATATAATATGATAATAAATTCAATCTGGGGAATGCAACATCCCGTGCACCGATTTGAATCGGCAAAAAGAAATTACCAAAGATCGCAGGCAAACCCGGGATAATAAACAAAAATATCATTATTACTCCGTGAAGCGTAAAAAGAGTATTGTATGTTTGGGCTCCCATTATTGTTCTGCCCGGCGTTAAAAGCTCCAGCCGCATAAATAACCCGATGGTAGCACCAACCAAAAAGAAAAATGCAATGGTTACAAGATACATTATACCGATTCTCTTATGATCGGTGGTAAGCAGCCAGGATAAAATACCGCTATGCTTATTGGTTGATACCTCATAAAAGCTTTTTTCTGCAATAGCGATAGTTCCGTTAGACATTTTATTTACAACTCCTTCTTTTCTTCTTTTTTGTGTTTTCTTCTTTTAATAGTAAGTATGCCGATAAAAATTCCAACGGCAAGCAGCATTACCGAACCGGCAATTCGTGTGGCATTTAAAGAATATCTTCTTCCGGCAGGGTCGTAACTGAAACAAAATTGCAAAACCTTAGCGATTGTTGGATTTGTTTTTCCGGCACCGGCATCAAGAAGCGCCATTTTCAGATCAAACGGATTATATTCAATTCCATAATTATACCGGCTGATTTTGCCTTTTGAAGAAACAGCAATTACAGTTCCGGCGTGAATAAAATTTTTGTCATTCGGCTTGAAATAAAAACCGGCAGCATCGGTTACTTTTTTAATATTAACGCTGTCGCCCGTTAAAAAGACCCAGTCACTGTCTGCAAAAGGTCTTTTAATGATATGCAAATAATTTGGTTTCCACTTGGATGAGATTTTAGGACCTTCATGCTGATCAAAACTAAGAGAAATAACCTTAAATTCTTTGCCGGGAACCATTTCTATTTTATCAACAGCATCGGCAAGATTAGCCTGGAGGGGACTACAAATCCCCGGACATTCATAATAAACTAAAGCTAACAAGGTCGGTTTATTAAGCATCCGTCCAAGTGTTACGCTGTCGCCATCGGAAGTAACAAACTTTGCATCGAGCGGCAGGTAATTACCAAGTTTCTCATCAATACCTATTTCAATATGCTTTCCCTGAGCATATAAATCATCCGCCAAAAAGTGGTCAATTCCGATTACGCCTGGCAATAAAATTAACAGAATTGATGCAAATATTTTATTAATACATTTCATCTTTTTTAAGAAAAAATTTTTTTAGCCTGCAGCCTTTGTTAAAAAATCAAATATCTTCTTCAAATCAGTCTGCTTTAAGCCAATAATTTCTGAAGAAAAGCCTAATTGATCGGGCTCTGAAGAAACGGTTTTGATGAATTGATCAAAACTTCTATTTAAATTTCCTTTCAAAAAAGATACAAAAACTCTTTTTTTATCAAGGGAAAACTTATTGACCAATAAAGCTCCCTCGTCATTCGGGTTTTCCGTCAATTTATTGAGCGCCTGTTCGGTTTTAGCAGCAATACTCTCATTTTCTTCAGAAATTTTTTCAATTGCTACTTCTACAGGAATGTTGTTAGGCTGAACAACTCCTTCCGATAATTTATAAGTATTATCCAGATCTATCAATTGTTCTGCAGTAACTTCGGGGAAATCTGAAAAAGTCCTAACATACTGTATAATAGCAATTCTATCTTTCGGCGGCATATACTCGTAAGCTGCCATTCCACTATTTGGAATTCCCTCTTGCAATGTTTTATACATATCTCCGAAATTTCTCCCGTTTACCCATCCGTCGTTCGAATGAAAATTTCTTGGTTTAGGATTCAATGCTGCACCGGCAGGTCCATCACCCATTCCCTGAACACCGTGGCATGAGGAACAATTTGTTTCAAATAATTTTCTGCCCTGAGCAATTAAATCGGAAGACGGCTTTTGAATTATTGACAAATCTACTGCCGGCATTACTCCGCCTTTTTTAAAAGGAATTTCTTTAATGATATTTGATGAATCCGGAACAACACCGGGTTGTTCGTTAAAAGAAATTTGAGTTAAATTTTTTACATAAAAAATTCCGAGTATCAAAAAGATAACTACAAAGTAAGGATATATCCATCCAAACAATCTGATAGGATTTTTTAACAAATCTTTAAATTTTATTTCGTCTTCCCACGAAGTGGTGGATTTCCAAATTTTTCTTTTCTGTTCCATACTTCACCGCATTATAATCTGAAGTCAATTCCACGTTTCAGTTTAGGGTCTCCGACAGGTACAAGATTTACTTTCTTCGACCTTGATACAAACAAAAGTATCAAAAGCCCAAAGGTGAAAAGAGGAAACCCGATTTCAATCCAGCCGAAAGCAATTCCTTCTTTGCTGAATGCCGGCATAATCATCCAGTAGAGATCATAAATGTGAGCAAACATAATCCAGACAGACATTACAAGGAGCCTTCGTGGATTCATCTTAGCCGGCTGCGATAACAAGCCAAAATAAGGAATAACAAAATGAACAAATATTAATCCAATAGAAACAAATTTCCAGTTCCCTTCCCATCTTTGCAAAAACCAGAATGTCTCATCTGGCAGGTTAGCATACCAAATCAACAGGAACTGGGAGAATGCTATATAAGCCCAAAAATTTATGAAAGCAAACATCAAAGCACCCAGACTATAATAATGGTCTTTCGTTAATCCTTTAACAAAAAAACCTCTCTCATTCATCAGAACAATTATAAAAGTGCTTGCAGCCAATGCACACAGCACTGTACCAGAAAAGTAATAGACGCCGAAAATAGTTGAATACCAATGAGGCGCAAGGCTCATCAGCCAGTCAAATGCCGTAAAGGAAATTGTGAAAGCGAACACCGGCAAAAAAATCGCCGAGATAACAATATTTCTCTTCGTTAAAAGCTGATCCCCGGAGGAATCCTGTTTAATTGAATTCCTATATAGCATCAAAAAGAAAACAATCCAAACAGTAAAAAACAACAATGCACGGATTATGAAGAAATTAATATTAAGATAAGGCGCTTTGCTTTGAAGTAATTCATCTGTTTTTAATATTTCAGGATGCGTCCATTTAAAAATGTCGTACATATTAAAAAACAAGGGAACAGCAAAGATCGGAACAAGTACAAGAGCAAATGATAATATTTCAGGTACTCTTCTAAAAGGAGTGCTCCAAACAGCACCCGCAACATATTCTATTGCAATTAAGAATAATGAGCCTGCACCAAGGCTTATTAAAAACGTTAACAAAATAATATTATTAAACGCCGTTCTTTCAGGATCAACAATATATCCAATTACAACAATCAATAAGCCTGTTAAAAATAACGCCAGCCCTAAAGTCCAAACTTTGCCGGGTAATTCTTTTTTATGATATTCTATTATGCTAGAATTGGAACTCATTTTAAATCAGACTCCTTAGCGTTAAGAGAACGTTGTAAAGCTCTTATGTATAAGATAACAGCCCATCTTTCTTCAGGTGTTAGTTGCGTAGCATAAGACGGCATTATATTCTGTCCTTCGGTGATAACATAAAAAATTCTTCCATCGGTCCAGTTTTTCACCTTCTCTGAATGAAGGCTCGGCGGATTCGGGAACTGCCCTCGAAGCCTGCTGTCGCCTTCGGCATGATAACCGTGGCACGGGCTGCAGTAAATATTGTATTTAGTCTCGCCTAACGAAAGATTTTCTTTGGAAGGCAACAATAGATTCACCAAATTAACAGCAGCTTCTTCCGGCTTATCATTATATAAGAAAGGCATCTGACCGCGTGCAACCGTTCCATTTACCGGCTGCCTCATACCGAATCCATCTGCAAAAACGGCACTTTTTTGCTGCGGAATTACTTTTGCCTGTTCATCCATCCAATTAAACGGGACCATGTACATTAATTTGTTTAATGTAAAATATGTAATACCACTTGTTAAGAAAGCTACTAATGCAAGAAATCCGAGAAATTTCGGCTGAAGAATTACATGCTTATAATTAACTTCTTCTGGGTCATAATAAATCGGAGTAATGTCTTTAGCATGCAGCGATGAAAGAAACAATTTAACTTCTTCCTCGTTAAAGTTCGGATCATCTGCTTGAATGCTTATGCCGTATTTATCTGACGACACTTTCTTCATGTAACCTGTTGAATTGAGAGGATGGCTGTTATTCGGCAGTTTGAAAAAGATAAAAAGCATCGTTAATACAGTTATGACGGAAGCCGAAAGCACAGTTACTTCAAATATGATCGGCACATAAGCTGGAAACGAAAAAAACGGTTTGCCGCCAATGACCAGTTTATAATCGACCGCTGCCATCCAGAATAGAGTGAGCAGGGCAGCTACTGCACCCGATAGACCAAATACTAACGTTGCATAACCAATTTTTGACGGCTTTAATCTCATTGCATTATCCATGCCGTGCAAGGGATAAGGAGTATGTACATCATATTTAACATAACCTTTTCCTGCTACTGCATCAGCGGCATGAATTATTTCATCGGGCGTATCAAAAATTCCAGTATAACTATATAATTTTCTTTCATCCATTACTAATAACCCTTATGAGAAGGCTGCGACCCGTCTACCGAAGCTTTAACCTCTGAAATTGAAACTACGGGTAACGCTTTTGTAAATAACAAAATCCATGTGAAGAAGAAACCGAAGCTCCCAAGAAGAATCCCGATATCAACCAATGTCGGTTTATAATATGCCCAGCTCGAAGGCAAAAAATCTCTTGATAAAGAAGTAATAACAATAACAAATCTTTCGAACCACATCCCTACATTTACAAGAACTGCGATTACAAACATTATCGGAATGTTTCTTCTAATTTTTCTTATCCAGAATAACTGAGGGAAAATGACATTGCAGCTAAACATAATCCAGTATGCCCACATGTAAGGACCGAAGGCTCTGTTTATAAATGTAAATGTTTCTGTAGGCAACCCGCTGTACCAAGCAATAAAAAACTCCATGATATATGCATAGCCAACCATTGAGCCGGTAACTAACATTATTTTATTCATCTTTTCCAGTGTATCAAGAGTTATAATGTGCTCGTAGTTGAAAATCTTTCTCACAAAAATCAAAACATTCTGCACCATTGCGAATCCGGAAAAAACAGCTCCAGCAACAAAATAAGGCGGGAAAATTGTCGAATGCCAGCCGGGCAGAATCGAAACCGCAAAATCGAAGCTAACAATTGTATGAACAGAAAGAACAAGTGGTGTTGCAAATCCAGCCAAGATTAAATATACCCTTTCATAATGCTGCCAATGTCTGTTTGAAAATCTCCAGCCGAGACTAAAGATAGAATAAATTATTTTTTTCATTTTTGTTGCAGCACGTTCCCTCAAAACAGCAAAATCCGGAATTAAACCGATATACCAGAAAACCAAAGAAACAGTAAAGTATGTAGAAACAGCAAAAACATCCCAAAGCAAAGGAGAAATAAAATTAGGCCATAGAGAATGCTGATTCGGATAAGGCAGAAGGTAGCCGGCTAACCATGGACGCCCAACGTGTATTAACGGAAATAAACCTGCAGTCATTACTGCAAATATTGTCATACCTTCCGAGAATCGTGCAATACCGGTTCTCCATTTTTGTCTTAATAAAAATAGTATTGCAGAAATAAGAGTACCGGCGTGACCGATACCGACCCAGAACACAAAGTTAATGATCGGCAATCCCCAGCCAACAGGATTATTATTGCCCCACATTCCAACGCCGTAGTAAAAAGAAACTGCAAGACATACGACGCCGATCCCAAGCATAGTTAAAGTAACAGACAATGCAGCATAAAATTTTTTATCCGGCTTTGCTTCAAGCGGTTTAGAAATTAAATCATCTAATGACCTGAGAGCCGGGCGACCTTCTATTACTGATAATTCTTGAGTGTAATCAACTGCACTCACAATATTTCCTCCGAATGAGTATTTCTTAGTTTAGCAATATATGTTACATTAGGTTTGATGTTGAGATCTTCTAAAACATAATAAGCCAGATCGTGATTCCTGTATTTGCTCACAGCGGAATTCGGATCATTCATATCTCCAAAAACAATTGCATCTGCCGGACATGCAGACTGGCAGGCCGTCTTAACATCGCTGCCCTTTAATTCTCTGTTTTCTTTAATTGCATTTTGTCTTGCTTCCATAATTCTTTGAATGCAAAACGTGCATTTTTCCATCACGCCGCGGGAGCGAACCGTAACTTCAGGATTGTTAACCAATGCAGTCAAATTATTTTCATAATATGCATCTGCAAAATGATCTCTGAAATTGAAGAAGTTGAATCTTCTTACTTTGTATGGACAGTTGTTTAAACAATATCTTGTGCCAACACACCTGTTGTAGACCATCTGGTTGAGTCCATCGGGACTATGATTCGTGGCATTAACCGGGCATACATTTTCGCAAGGTGCATTATCACACTGTTGACACAGCATCGGCTGATTGCTGACAATAGGATCATCGGGCGTTCCTGAATAATACCTGTCAATTCTCATCCACTGCATTTCCCTTCCTTTAGCAACCTGATCTTTGCCTACGACAGGAATATTATTTTCCACATTGCACGATGCCACGCAAGCAGAACAAGCTGTGCATTTATTAAGATCAATTGCCATTGCCCATTTTAAGCCGGTGTATTCTTTAGGGTTAGTAATGCTGACCAATTCTTCTTTTTCTTCATGCAAAAACTTAGGATTGTGCTGAAACTTTAATACCGTTCCTTCTCGAATAATTTTTCTTCTGCGCTCAATATCTTTAAGAAACTTATCATCTAGTGAATGATGTTCCTGAGTGGACATTAAGTCGTAGCTGCCCCCCGCTGAAACAAGCTCTGCTTTATCAAATATCCAAGGCGAAACAGTATAATTCTTTGACATCAAATCTACTGCATTAAAACCAACATTTTTGCCGGCTTCGCCAACTACTGTTCTGCCGTAACCTAACTCAATTGAAATAAATTTGTCTGCACATCCGGGTTGAATCATAGCCGGAATTTTTAATTTTCTTTTTTCAATTGTTACTTCGAGAAAATCTCCATCACTTACATTTAGTTCCTTGGCTGTGCTTGGAGAGATCATTGCATAATTATCCCATGTAACTTTAGTTACAGGATGTGGTAATTCCAGAAGCCAGCCGTTATTCAAAAATCTTCCATCTCCAATAAAATAGCTTTCTGAAAGTTGAACGGCATAACTATTATTATTGTTAGGTGAGTAATCAATAGAAGTTAAAGATAAATTATTAAAATTATTTTGTTTATCTGCTTCTTCATCAATTGTTACAAATCCGGTTTGTAATGCGGCATACCAAAAAGCTTCGAAAGCAACAGGTGTATTTTTTCTGCTGTAGACAAATGTTCTAAAATTCTCAATCAAATATTTATGGTAAATATCTTCCGTGTATTTAGAAGGATCACCAAGCCAGTTCAACAAAATTGCTTCTTTCTGCCTCGTGTTGAAAATTGGAGCAATCACCGGCTGCTGTAGACTGTAAACACCCTTCCGCACATAATAATCTCCCCATGATTCGAGGTAATTATTTACAGGCAGTACATATTTACTTTCCGCTGAAGTTTCATTCTCCTCTTCCGTCATGGTTATTACAGCGCCAACTTTTTTCAAAGCGTCTTTGTAATGCAAGTCAGCCGGAAAATGATAAAGAGGATTAGTATCAAAATGAATAAGTACTCCAACTTTCCCGCTGTTTATTTTATCAACCAGATTTGTAAAATCGTTCATGTTATTTTGATAGAAATCTACAAACGTGCTGTTAAAGTCGTACAACTCCTTTGCGTTTAGTATCTCATTCAACAAATTGACAAGAACATGAACTTTCTCAGGTAAACTGTTTCCTGCTACTACGATTGCCTTATTCTTGAAGTTTATTAAGTCATTAATCAGATAATTTATTTTTCCCTGTTCAATGTTATTTCTCTTTGCAAAAGAAGTGAGATCAAATTTATTTAGCTGTGCAGTCAAAAGGGGGTCGACAGTAAAATCTGAGACGCCTCTTTTTAACAGTTCATTAATTAATCCCATCACAAAATCAAACTGTAAATCGGGACGAACACGAAGCCTGTAATCCGCCATCATCCCGGTTGCAGACATTCTTCCTTCGACAACATAAAGTCTGTTATAATTTGTATTGTTCACAAATTCTCGGTTCGTGGAGTACTTTCGCATATTTTCAATAAAGTTTCCTTCATTTACGAGGAAATCGCTATCGAGGCTTAAAATTAATTTGGCTTCATCAAATTTAATTGAAGGAAGCTCTCTTGTTCCGTAGCATTTTTCCCATGCATTAACTTTGTTCAAATTATCATAGAGCAAATAAGAATAAATTTGTGTAGTAGGAAACTTCTTTTGAAAATCACCAAATAATTTTTGTAAGGTAGGTGAATAAACCGGATGTGTCACTATCGAAATTTCTTTCCCGGAAGCAGAAGCATCTTTTAAAATACTAATAATTTCCGAATCAATTTGTTTCCAAGAAGATTTTCTTTTTAAAATCATAGGATCGGAAATTCTATCCGGGTCATAAAGGTTGAGAATGCTTGCCTGACCCTTAGCACAAATTTTCCCTTGATTTATTGGATGTTCGGGATTACCGTCAACTTTAATTGGTCTTCCTTCGCGTGTTTTAATTAAAATGCCGCAGGCACTTGCACATCCGCTGCATGTAGACGCATAATAATTTGCAGTGCCGGGCAGTAATCCTTCGGGTCTTTTATTATAAGGAATTATTTCGCCCTTATCGCGGTAATCTGAACATGCCGTAACGGCAAAAGCAGCCGAAGCAGTAAGAAGCGCAACAAATTTTCTTCTTGAAATACTGCTCATCTCGGAAGGTTTAAATTCGTCTGTTACACCGTTCTTAAACTCACATGCCTTTAACTCCAGTACTTCGGGATCATCATAATAATCTCTTAAACTTTTCCAGAATGTTTTATTTTTTTCTTTGTTAATGTCTTTCATCATCAGACCTTCTCGTTTCTCATAACAGCATCAGGATGTATATTAATTTTTATTCTGCTTAGTTTTTCTTTAGATTGTGTAATGCTTTTTGATTTAAAAAATTTCCCAGAAAGAGTAGATATTAAAAACACTGCGGCAGCACTTTTTGCGATCGAACTTAAAAATTTTTTACGGTTTATTTTTTTACTTCCCATCATTTTTACTCTCGCTTATCTATGACATGCAAAACAATTTTCAGGACCTTTTTTAATATTGGTTAAATAAGAAACATATTTTTCCGGTTCACGGTGACAATCCAAACATGCTGTCATTGTAAAGCCTTTAACCTGTTTAATTACATCCATATCTCTCACATTTCCATGGCAGGTTTCACATTGAATTCCTTTATTAACATGAACGCTGTGATTAAAATAAGCGTACTCAGGAACTTTATGCACTCTTTTCCAAGGAATTGGTTCATCTTCGTTGTAGTATCTTGTTAATTTTATTATTTCAGGTCTGTCTTTTCTCGCGATCGAATGGCAATTCATACAAATATTAACCGAGGGTACAAGTGCCGCCCTTCCTTTGGTTACTCCGGTATGACAATACTGACAATCTATTGACATTGTACCTGCATGGAGTTTATGCGAAAATTTGATCGGCTGCTCAGGGCTGTAGCCAATGCTGTCTCTCTCTGCACGCGAGATGTAAAAAGTCAACATGAAAGAAACAACTATAACGAATAAAGTTAAAGGAAGGCGGATTTTAAGAGCGTAATCGAGAACTGTATTTTTCATTATATCTATTATCTATGAAGTCTATTATCTTTTATCTGCTTTTGTTTAACCTTTTTACGATTCATTGTCGGATTTTAATTTACTTTATTATTACCGACAACAAGCAAAAGTAATATTAAAATTAGGATAAGAAGTATAATTTAGTCAGTAAAATTAACAAAAGAATTTTTATTTCCAAAATAAACAGAAAATAAAAGGATAAAGGTTTATGAATATAAAATATTTAGCGCAAGAACTAATTTTTTCTTTTTACAATAAACTCAACTAAGTCTAACAATGAGTTTTTGTAAATACTTTCTTTGAAAATTTTTAGATTCGATATTGCTTCGGAAGCGAATTGTTCAGCCACTTTTTCAGAATATTGTATTCCACCCTTATCTTTCACAAAATCAATCACATATTTAACATCTGCGGACGTCTTGCCGTTTTTAATAATTTTGATAATTTTTTTCGATTCGGAATTACCAGCATTTTTTAATGCATAAATCAGAGGCAAGGTAATTTTTTTCTCTCTGATATCTCCACCGAGCGGTTTGCCGATAATATTTGTCTTGCCTATATAATCAAGGATATCATCTCTTATCTGAAAAGCAATTCCGAGATTTTCCCCAAAATTTCTCATTGCTTCAATTTCAGAATTGTCATTTGTAGCGGCGCGTGCACCTATTTCACAGCATGTCGATAACAAAGAAGCCGTTTTATCCGCAATTATTCTGAAATATGTTTTTTCATCATTATCCATACTGCGTGTCTTTTTTATTTGAAGCAGCTCCCCTTCTGACATTCTTTTAACAGTCCTAGTGATTACCTTCAGAAAATCAAAATCATTTCCTTCAACAGCAATCATCAGTCCGCGTGCCAGCAGATAATCTCCAATCAGCACTGCAATTTTGTTCTTCCAGACAGCATTAATTGAAGGAAAGCCCCTTCTTGTTTCGGCATTATCCACAACGTCATCATGAACAAGAGTTGCTGTATGAAGCAGTTCGACCAGAATTGCGCCGCGGTAAGATCTTTCGGTAACTTCACCGGCAGCTTTACTCGACAATAAAACAAGTAAAGGTCTTATTTTTTTACCTTTCTGTTTTAGAATATATCGAGTAACAAGATCCACCAGACCAACTTTGGATTTCAGTGACTGTTTAAATATTTCACCGAAGCGCACAAGTTCGTTTTCTATCGGAAGGCTTATCTGGGAAAGGGATTTATCATTCACTCTTCTTCCGCGAAATTTTTGCAACGAATATACTTATTTCATATAAGAAAACCAACGGAACAGCAAGTATCACTTGAGAGACAGGATCCGTACCGGGTGTTAAAACAGCAGCAAGAATCATTATTACAATGATTGCATGTCTTCTGTATTTTTTCATTAATCCGGCAGTAATAATTCCAATTTTAGAAAGGAAAAAAGAAAGCATCGGTAATTCAAATACCAATCCGGCACCAAGTATTACACTTAATATTATCGAGAAGTATTCGTCAATTGCAAAATTATTTTCGATTGAAGGCGAACCGAATTGAGCTGCAAATTTCAACGTCAGCGGAAGCATAACAAAGTAAGCAAAAACAACACCGCAGAAAAAACAGAATGTTGAAAAAAAAACGATAGAAGTTACATATCTCCTTTCGTTTGACTTTAACGCCGGCGAAATAAATTTCCACATCTGATAAAAAAAATTCGGTATGCTTAGTATGAAACCTACAATTATTGCAACCTGAAAATACAAAAACAATTGTCCGAACGGTTTTAGATTTTGTAAATGAAGGTGAGCTTGTTTAGCCGGAAGCAGCAATAATCCATCAATTAAAAAGTCAACAAAAATCCATGCAATAATTGTACCGACAACAATCCCGATTAAAGAATAGATAATGCGCCACCTTAATTCTTCTAGGTGTTCGAGGAAAGACATCTCTGCTTCTTTGGATGCAGCGGAACTGGAATTTTTTCTTTTAAAGAATCGCACAAGTTATTTGTTTAATGTAAGTTCCGAATAAATAGGGAAATTACTGCATAAATTTTTAACATCGTTGCGGACTGTGGTTAATTCAGTTTCGTTTTCGGCATTGTTCAATGCTCTGTCAATAAATTGCGCAATTGATTTCATTTCGTCTTCTTTCATCCCTCTGGTTGTAACTGCCGGTGTTCCGATTCTAATGCCGCTTGTTACAAAAGGACTTTTTGTATCAAACGGAATCATATTTTTATTAACAGTAATACCGGCAGCACCAAGAGCGTTCTCTGCTTTTTTCCCGCTGATACCTCTATTGGTCAAATCAACAAGCATTAAATGGTTATCAGTTCCGCCTGAGATAACATCATAACCGAAACTCATAAGTTCTTTAGCCAAAGTTTTGGCATTTTTTATTACCTGCTTTGCATAATCCGAAAAAGAATCCTGAAGTGCTTCACCAAATGCTACTGCTTTAGCCATAATAATATGCATCAAAGGTCCGCCCTGAATGCCTGGCATAACCATTGAATCAAAAATTTCCGACATTAATTTAAGTCTGTCGCCTTTAGGAGTTTTTATACCAAGCGGATTTTCTTTATCCTTTCCTATTAGAATTACTCCTCCTCTTGGTCCGCGCAAAGTTTTGTGAGTAGTAGAAGTAACAACATCACAATATTCCAAAGGATTATTAAGCAGACCTTTTGCAATTAAACCGGCAGGATGCGCCATATCGCACATCAAGAATGCACCTGATCTATCGGCAATTTCTCTGAATTTTTTATAATCCCAATCTCTTGAATATGCGCTTGCGCCGGCAATAATTAATTTCGGTTTTTCTTTCTTTGCGAGGTCATCAATAATATTATAATCAAGAAGTTTATTTTCTTTGTTTAGAGTATAACCAACCGAACGATATATTTGTCCGGAAAAGTTAACCAGCGAACCGTGAGTTAAATGTCCTCCGTGATCCAGACTTAGCCCAAGAATTGTATCGCCAGGTTTAAGAAGAGCCATATAAACAGCCATATTAGCCTGCGAACCGCTGTGCGGCTGAACATTAGCATATTCGGCATTGAACAATTTTTTGAGACGTTCTCTTGCAAGTTCTTCTGCCATATCAACAAATTCACAACCGCCGTAATATCTTTTACCCGGGTAGCCTTCAGCATATTTGTTCGTTAAAACGGAACCGGCTGCACTTAGTACAGCCAGGCTGACAAAATTCTCTGAAGCAATTAGTTCAAGATTGTTTTCCTGCCGCTCAATCTCTAATTGTGCAATCTTTAAAATGTCGGGATCCTGCTGTAAATATTCTAACATACACTCTAAGTCTTTTAATAATTTTTTATTGAGAGCACTATTTTTTAAGGCACCATCACAGTTCGTTGTATCCACGCATAGCATGGACCTTCAATTTTGACCGTATCGCCGCTTTTCAACTGCCTAAAGAAATAATCTTCCTTAGTCGGTACTGAGTTAGCTAATGCTTTTATTCTTTCAAGCGCTTGCGATGCATAGGAGCCGTTTAATGATGCAGCCTTTTTATAAGTATCCACGGCTAACAGATACACATTCTTAGCCATAAAATCAAAATCACATGATCTTGCAGCCTGCTCATATAATTGAGCCTCGATCATTATTGGATAATCCCAATTGGGGCTTACATTTATTGCTTTTTGCAGATAAGTTCTAGCAACAGCAAGCTGATCTATCTTTTTATAGACAAGAGCAATATTTACATAATTGTCTCTATTATTAGACTCGAGTTCAATTAATGTTTTGTAAGCTTGAATTGCCTTGTCGTTCATTTCCAATTTATCGTATGTACTTGAAAGCTGTTTCCAATAATTAATAACTTTGGGAGCCTTGGCAACAAGAAATTGCAAAGGTTCCAATGCTTTGTTTAAATCCTTCGCTCTCAAACAAACGGAAGCATATTTCCATGCTTTCTCTAAGTTTTCTTTATCTAAATCCCACGATTTTTTTGTAATATCAACCAATTGTTCTAAATTCTCTGCAAGCCCTTCAATTCTCTGGATCCATAATTCGTTATTAGGTTCGGCTTCAGATAATTTTGAATATAAATCCAGCGCTTTCAGTTTGTAACCGTTTTCATCAGTAGCATTCCGTGCATAAAGCTGTCCTAATCGATCCTTGTAAAAAGATGATATGGTTGAATCTTTATGAATGGCTTCTTCGTAAGTTGCAATTACTTTATCGGGAGGAAATTGTTCCCAGACTTCCATAACAAATGCCTTACGTGCAAGGTAGTAGCCTGTATTGCTTGAATCATATTTAATAGCTTTATCATAGAGATAAAGCAATGTATCTGCTACGGCTTTCTTTTCGTTGTCGCCAACATTCGTACTATCGTGAATATACCATAGAGCTTCTTCCATTTTCTGAAATAGTTTATATCTTACAAAGTTCGTCGGATCTGAATTGATAACTTTCCAGCCGTAGGGGATGGCACTTGTATAATCTTTATTCTTTTGGTATTCCCAGAAGAGACTAAAATTTACCATCTGCTGCTGGCTCTCGGCACTGTTTTGTGCAAGAGTGCTTTTTAACGGCATCAAAACCACAGTCACAACAATATAGAGTGCAAGACTGGAAATTTTTAATAGCTTATTCAATTTCTAAATTCCTTATAATGTTGTTATCTAGTTAAACGGATAAACCAGAGTTCTCCGAAGCTGAAACTTACTGAAAATCTATAAATATTTTCACTTAATAAATTATTATCTGTTGTACCTCTTTTGCCGTACTGGAACGCAAGGTCTATTGTGTTTTCAAAACCTATCGGGATTGATAATCCAGTATAAAAAGATAATTCATTAATGTCGGAACCGTCAAATGTGAACTGCGACTGCTGGTAACTTAAACCACCCCTTAAAGCTATCAGTTCCAAAAAAGAACTGTACTTTGTCGCATCCTTTTTATACTCAATTCCAAGACTAAATCTGTTCAAATCTTTGTAATATTCAAGCTGTTTATCCTGAAATTTATATTTACTCCACGGCTGATAAAAATAATCAAGAAGAATCAGATACGAGTTGTTTATTTTGAAACTTGCTCCGATACCAATTCTTTCGGGCAGATATGTTTTACCATAACCTTCATTATAAGATAAAGAACTGCCCAAACTGCCTGAAGTTGAACTGTTTGAAACGGTGTCCGTAGAAATATTAACAGCGTTACTGTAGCTGAGTCCAAATCTTAAATCGGAAATTTCATTTATTCCGATTAAATGAGATAAATCGCCGGTTAATAAACCAAAGGTAAATCCAACACCTGTATAAATGTAATCTTTGCTGAAAGCGGCATTGCGAAAGGAAGAGCTGGATTGAAATTCAATATTAGATTGATGTTCTATTTTACCTGTGTAGTATTCAAAGTTAGCACCGACAGCAACATCAAAGGGAAATCTATATGATAAACCAAAATAAAATTTAGAAACCCCGCCAGTGCCTTTGTATGTAACTTTGTACGGATCTACATACACGCTTGAATCGTTTTGCAGTATTTCATAGTTTACGCGGGAGTACGGTTCAAGTCCGGTTACAAAACTTATTCCGTAGTCTTTATCAATAGGCACACCGAATTTAAAACCAGAAAAATAAAGCTGATTATAAAACACATTTGTTGAATTATCACTTATGTTGTATCCGTTGAAATCAAGACCGGTTTCAAATCTTGTCATTTTTATCTGGTAAATACTTGCCGGATTTAGATTATTCATATAATCGTAATCAGCCAGCGCGATTCCACCTTCGCCAAAAGCTAATCTTCTAGCGGTTTGAGAAAATTTTAGATCGCCAACACCGTACCTCGTGTAGACAGAACCTCCGCCTGCAAACAAATCAGAAGAAATAAAAACAGCAGCTACTATTATGTATATAAATTTTTTCATCGGTAAATTGAATTAATTTTTTTGTACATAAGTAATTTTCAAGCGAGGTCTTTTATCGGCTTCAATATAACTGCTCCCAAAAAATACAAGACGTGATGCTGAGCCAAGTTCATCACCCATCGTTAATCTCATGCCGTAATTCTTTCCGTTATTAACCCAGTTTTGAACAAAATAGGAAATGTTGCCCGAATAAACATTGCCGGATCTCGTTAGGCTGACAACTACTAAACTGTCACTTGTTAATTTAGTTCTAAGACTGTCACCGTATCTCGTAACCGAAACCGACGAATCATTCAGGGTACTACTGAGTGCCGATTTTGACATATCACCGGTTAATTCCAAAATAGCCTTATTAATAATACTTCCCTTTTTCAACTTAGACAAATCAAAATACAATTGACCTCTTAATCCATAGCCCGCCTGAAGATAAATCTCATCGCTGCTTTGGGGAGTACTGCTCAAAATGACATGTTTATTTTGCGCAGGCAAAATGTACAAAGTATCAACCCATTCATTTGGCTTTTCAAAAACAAAATAAACTGTCGGCTGAGCCGTATCAGCAGCGTAAGAAATTCCCCGAAATCCCAATATTTGCTCAGAATTTTGCGAGGGTACAAAATACAAACCATAGTTAACGGTACTGATTGTAGAATCCCTGTACTGAATCCATTCATCTAAAACGCCGGTTTGCAGTTTAACGCTTACAGAAGTATCGGTTACAGTTACATTTGAGCCGACATTTACATTATCATACTGGAACGAAGCAAGACTGTCTTCATTAAAATTGAGCGCCCAGTTTCGTCTTATCTGATGTATTGAGAAATCAAAATTTGAGTTCTTATCGCCGAGCCTGTATAATGTTTTAAAGTTGATCCAAGCCTGCTTCACAAAAGCCTGTCCGTTTTTATAATAGGTTAAAATGGAATCCGGAACGGTTGGGAAAAATTTAATTAGAAATCTTGATTCTGCAAAATCTGTTTTCCCTAATAAAATAACGCTCGAGCCAGCAAGGTTAAGCGTATCTTTGTAAAAAGATGAACTTTGGTTTACAGAATCTTGATATGTATCCAGCAAATCGAATTTAATATTATCTTCGCCGGGAATTAAATTTGACCCTACTGAAGTTGGGTCGTCACTGCAGGCTATTAGGCTAAGGCTGAGTAATAAAATTAATAAATAAACAAAAAAATTTTTATACAACTATTTGCCTCCGGAAAAGTCAGAAATTATATATTGAGAAGCATCCTTAAAATTTTCGGCTACAAAATTGGGAGATTTTCCTTCATTAAGCAAGATAGAAATTTCCTCATTATAAGTTTCGGATTTGATTAATACGGTTTTTACGCCGGCATTAAAACCGCATCCGACATCCGCAGCTTTGTCACCAATTAAATAAGATTTTTTTAGGTCAATATCATGATCGCCGGAAGCATCGAAAATCATTTTAGGTGACGGCTTTCTGCATTCCAATTCAACTTCACTGCTGAATTCAGGATGAAACGGACAATAATAAAAAGCATCTATCCCAGTTTTGTATGCAGCCAACAATTCGTTTATTCTGTTATTTACTTTTTTCACATCATCGTGACTCATCAGTCCGCGGGATATACCTGATTGATTAGAAACGACTATTAACTTGAATTTATAAATTTCCTTTAGTTTGAAAAGAGACTCTCCAACGAAAGGAAGGAGTATCACTTTATTTGGGTCGCTTATATACCCCGGATCAAAGTTTATTGTTCCATCTCTATCTAAAAAAACAGCGCGAGAGCTCATAAAATTTAATCGGTAAGCTTCTTATATAAATCAACATATTTCTTGGCGGAAGTCAGCCATGTAAAATTAGACTTCATCCCGTTCTTCATTAATTTGAGCCATGTTTCTTTATCAGAACTGTAAATCTTAACAGCTTTTTTGATTTCCGCCATCATGTCGGCAGTATTATATTTATAGAATACAAATCCATTGCCGGTTTCCGTCTTCGGGTCGAAAGGTATTACGGTATCCGCAAGTCCGCCTGTCGCTCTTACAATCGGTACCGTCCCGTAAACTAAACTATACATTTGGTTAAGTCCGCAAGGTTCATGCTTGGACGGCATAAGAAACATATCAGAACCGGCTTCTATCAAATGTGCCAGTTCATCATCAAAGCCTAAATAGCATGAAAACTTTTTAGGGTATTTATTGGCAGCCGACTGGAAAAATTTTTGCAGTTTTTTATCGCCTGTCCCAAGAAGAATTAAAAGGAGGTCTAATTTCATTATCTCGTCGAATGCTTCTTCTACCAGGTCGAGTCCTTTGTCGGGGAATAACCGGGAAATCATGCCGATAATTGGGATAGATTCATTACAATTAAAACCAAAATTTTCGGCAAGAGCAATTTTATTTTCGCGTTTTGCTTCAATATTTTTTAAGGAATATTTCTTTTTTATCATCGAATCAACTTCTGGGTGCCAGATTGTTTCATCAATTCCGTTTATGATCCCGTAAATATCTTTCTTTCTTTTCGATAATACCGGCAGCAAATCTTTGCCTATCTCTTTATCACTGCTTAATTCCTTTGCATAGGTTTCGCTTACTGTATTGATGATATCCGAATAAACCAAACCTGCTTTAAGAAAGTTAAATTTACCTTTATGCAAAACCCCGTTTTCGCTTTGTGCTTCGGATGGAAGTTCAGTCTTATCAAAAGTTGTCTTTGGAAATATTCCTTGAAAAGCAAGATTATGAATAGTAAAAACCGTTTTAATGGAATTAAAAATAGGGTTATTTTTATATTTTGTCTTGAGGTAAGCAGGTATCAATCCGCATTGCCAGTCATTGCAGTGAATAATATCCGGCGTCCAGCCTAACCTTTGGATTAACTCAAAAACAGATTTAGCCAATAAAATAAATCTTTCATCGTTATCCGGAAATTCCTCGCCGCTCAGAGGATCGGCATACAGGCTACGTCTGCTGCCGAAATATTCTATATTGTCAAGAAAATAAATTTGAACACGGGTTTTCGGTCCTATTAAAAAGGAAGACCTTAGAGAATAAACTACATCTTTATTGCCTATTTTTGTAGGTATATCTTTTAATCTGACGACCTCATGAATTTTATTCTTCCGTTCATCAATTGCGCCGTATTTGGGAACTACAATTCGAACTTGATGACCCAATTCCTGTAATTTTTGAGGTAAGGCAGAAGAAACATCAGCTAAACCACCAGTTTTTATGAAAGGAACTACTTCAGAAGTTACAAAAAGAATTTTAAGCTTTTTTCCTGAGGGCATATTGGATTAATCCTTGGATTTTTAATATCGAAATTTATGAAAATAATGACGCATTGACAAAATTATTAGCATATTACATTTATACTCGCTAAGTTGAGTTGT
>DYLN01000019.1:0-4727 GCA_020722085.1 Melioribacter roseus | reverse complement strand
CTGCCAAATTGATGAAAAAAATCCTTAGAAACCCCGCTCAAATTGTTACTGTAAATACCAACGGTAAAAATCTGAAAAGAGGAAAAGAACTTGTCGATATTCAGCCTCTGAACGGACATTCAATAATCATAGAACATAATGTTATAAAGGATATTATACCTACAAATTCAGTTAAAAAAATCGGCAGTGACGTTGTTATTGACCTCTCAGGCAAGACAATTTTGCCCGGATTAGTAGAATGCCATACTCACACGGCATTTACCGGATCAAGGTCCAACGAATTCAATTTGCGTCTAAGGGGTGCGTCTTACGAAGAAATTGCCAGCCGGGGAGGCGGAATTATTTCCACTGTAAAGTCTGTCCGCAAGGCTTCTTTCGACCAGCTTATCGAATCGATAAAACCGAAAATAAATAGTTTTGCCGCACAAGGGGTTACCACTCTTGAGATAAAAAGCGGGTACGGCTTAAGTCATTACGATGAGATAAAATTGCTCCAGGTAATTAATCATTTTAAGAAATTAGAAAAAATCGACATTGTAGCCACATTTCTTGGAGCACATTCATTCCCTCCCGAATACAGAAACGAACAAAATAAATATATTGACTTGATCAACGAACAAATCCTCCCCTACGTTGCAAATAATAAATTGGCTGAATTTTGTGATGCTTTTTGCGAAAAAACAGCATTCTCACCCGAGCAAGTTGACTCTATTTTTAACAGAGCATCCAAACTCGGCTTGAAATTAAAATTGCACACAGATCAGTTTAATTCAATCGGTGGACTGGAAGCTGCCATAAAACACAATGCAATTTCTGCTGACCATCTAGAAGTAATTACTGACGAAGGAATAAAAAAAATTTCAAAAAGCGAAACCGTAGCAGTACTGCTGCCGGGCGTCTCATTTTTCTTAGATTACAATTTCGCACCGGCAAGAAAATTAATTGATTCCGGCACAGTTGTTGCCCTTGCAACAGATTATAATCCCGGTTCATCACACATTCAAAATCTCAGCTTTATTTTTAGTCTGGCAGCAATTAAAATGAAAATGACTTTTGAAGAAATTATTTCAGCATATACAATTAATGCCGCAAAAGCTCTCGATCGAAGTAATACTATTGGAAGTATTGAAATGGGCAAACAAGCAGATTTTGCCGTCTTTGATGTTGAAGATTACAATGAAATTTTTTATAACATAGGAAAAAATTTATGCTCTATGACGATAAAAAAAGGAAATGTAATTTATAAGAAAAGCGAGGACATTCATGAAAATTATTGAATGTGTACCGAATTTTTCAGAAGGCAGAAATAACGAAACGTTTGAAAAAATTAAAGATGCAATAAACTCAACAAAAGATGTGAAGCTGTTGAGTTTAGAACCGGATGCAGACTACAATCGTGTGGTTGTTACATTTGCAGGCAACGAATCGGGAATATTGAACGGCGCAGTAAACGTATGCAAAGCTGCCGCATCATGCATTGATATGACAAAGCATAAAGGCGAACATCCCCGCTTGGGTGCGATTGATGTTGTCCCTTTTGTACCGGTTGCAAATACATCCACCGAAGAATGTGTAAAAATATCCGAAGATTTTGGAAAAATTATTTCCCGCGAATTAAATGTACCGGTTTATCTTTATGAGGATGCAGCACGCAAACCCGAACGCAAAATTTTAGCAAATATACGCCAAGGAGAATATGAAGGTCTCGAAGAAAAATTAAAGGATCCAAACTGGTATCCTGATTTTGGAGAGCCGGTTTTTAATCCCAAACTTGGCGCAATTGTCACAGGTTCGCGTTTCTTCCTGATTGCATACAATGTGAATATTGATTCGACAGATGTAAAATATGCAAAAGCAATTGCAGAAGTTTTGCGCGAAAGCGGCGCTCCTAAAAGAGATGAAAACGGCAAGGTGATAAAAATAAACGGACAAACAGCTAGGATACCGGGCAGACTTAAAACTGTTCAGGGCATGGGAGTAACACTTGAAAAATTTAACATTACCCAGGTTTCCATGAATTTAAAAAATTATTCCGTTACCCCGCTGCATGCTGCCTACGAAGAGGTAAAAAAAGAAGCGGCAAGACTCGGCGTTAAAGTAAAAGGAAGCGAAATTGTGGGACTTGTCCCTCTAGAGGCGATGCTGCAAGCTGGAAGATTTTATACAAACGGCAAAGAAGCAGATGAGAAAAAACTTGTTGATGCTGCTGTAGAAAATCTTGGATTGAATTCGCTGCACAAATTTAATCCGGAAGAAAAAATAATTGAATATATGATTTGAATTCTGAGTGTGGCTGACCAAAAAGTAGTTTTTTATAGAACAATAACCGCTAATAGTACGAATTTTCTCGAATTATTTTATTGATTCTTACTTTTTGGTCAGCCTCAGTAGAATCCCCTACCAAATTAAAGTAGGAATGATGTTTATGAATGAACATTATGTTTACATAATGAGCAGCAAAACCCGAGTACTTTATACTGGGAAAACAAACAATCTGGCTCGAAGAGTGTACGAACACAAAAACAAAGTTAACATTATTAGCTTCACCACACAATATAATGTGGATTCCTTAGTGTATTTCGAGGAAGTTGAAAGTGATGATGCTGCAACAAAAAGAGAAAAACAAATAAAAGGTTGGACTAGGGAACAGAAAAGAATAGAAAATTAATAGAAAAAAAGAATCCTGACTGGAAGGATTTGAGTGAACCCTGGATAAAAAGGCTGTTGGGAAAAACGGAAAACCGTGATTCCGATAATAAATGTTAGGAGATTCTTCGTCGTCCCAAAAACGGACTTCTCAGAATTAAAGGAAGGAGAAAATATGAATCAATCAAAAACAATCAATGAATACTTCAGCGAATTGTCTTCAAGTTCCCCTACCCCGGGGGGAGGAAATGTTTCAGCTTTGTGCGGTGCTTTAGCTGCAAGTCTTGGAATAATGGTTTGTAATCTGACAATCGGGAAGAAAAAATATGAGGATGCTGAAGAAGAATTCAAACAAATAAAAATAAAGCTGGAAGATTACCAGAAAAAATTTTTTGAACTATCTGAAAAGGATAATCGGGCATTCAATAAGGTAATGGAAGCATTTAATTTGCCTAAAGATACCGATGAACAGAAAGAGAACAGGAGTGCAAAAATTGAAGAAGCAACTTTTGCTGCTGCCGAAGTTCCTTCCGAAGTAATAAAAAGCTGCTACGAAATTCTTCCGTTAATTAAAACCGTCTCGGAAAAAGGAAATAAAAATTCTATTTCCGATGCCGGCGTTGCAGCACTTTTGACTGTTTCATCTGCGCAAGGTGCTTATTTAAATGTTCTTATTAATTGCCAATCTTTGAAAAACCAAACATTGGCTGATGAGTTAAGAAAACAATCCGGCATTTTAGTCGATGAAATAATTTCAGTATCGCAGTTAATTAATAGTACAATAATTTCAAGGTTAATATCCTCATGAAAAAATTTATTCTGCTTTTTTTGTTTATTCCATTTATCCCGCTCAATTGTAAAGTTCTTCTTGGAATTGATGTTCTTCAAAAAAAGAATTTCTCAATCCTGAAAGGAAAACGCGTAGGATTAATTACCAATCAAACCGGCTACGACAGCAATTTAGAATCAACAATTAATATTTTCGCTTCTCAAAACCAATTTAAGCTGGTTGCTCTTTTTTCTCCCGAACACGGCATTAACGGTATTTACTCTGCAGGAGAAACTTATGGTACTCAAATTGATAAAAGAACCGGATTAACAGTCTATTCTCTTTACGGGGCTAATAGAAAACCTCTAAAATCAATGTTGAAAAATATTGACATACTTGTTTACGACATTCAGGATATCGGCATACGGGCTTATACATACATCAGCACAATGGGATTGTGTATGGAAGCAGCGGCAGAAAATAATATTGAGTTTGTTGTGTTAGATAGACCAAATCCCTTAGGCGGTATAAGAATCGAAGGGAATATCGCCGAAGAAAATTTCCTTTCATTCGTATCTCCTTATAAAATTCCTTACATATATGGATTGACATGCGGCGAACTGGCAAGATTAATCAACGACGAAGGAATGCTCACAAACGGCGTAAAATGCAAATTGACTGTAATTGCAATGCAAGGCTGGAAAAGAAGTATGCACTTTGAAGATACGGGGTTAATTTGGCTCCCGACATCTACCCATGTCCCGTACGAATTTACACCTTATTACGAAGTTGCTACCGGAATTTTAGGCGAACTGCAAACAATGTCGATAGGCATTGGATATTCTCTCCCTTTCCAAACAGTAGGAGCTGCATGGATTAATGGAGATTCTCTCGCGGTGAGAATGAACAAGCTTGGACTGCCAGGACTAAAATTTACTCCAATCAATTACATACCTTACTACGGCACATTTAAAGATTCACTTATATCCGGAGTGCAAATTCACATAACTAATTTCAGAAAAGTGTCTCTGATGAAAATTCAATTTTTTTTACTCCAGGTGATTCACAAAATGTATCCTAATAAAGACATATTTCAGCAGGCAGATTACTCAAGAATAAAAATGTTCGACAATGTTCTCGGTACAGACAAAATAAGAATCACATTTACAAAAAGATGGACGGTTTCGGATATTAATTCACTACTTACCCAAGATGTAGAAAAATTCAGAACGCTCTCTAAGAAATATTATCTATATAATTAAACCTAAATTATGCATTAGAAAATTATATTTTGCACAACGACTTCTAACTC
>DYLN01000320.1 GCA_020722085.1 Melioribacter roseus | reverse complement strand
CTTTATTGGTTTGTTTATCCAGTATTTTTTGAAATTCTGGAACAAGTTCTTTTTGCACATCTTGATTGCTTTTGGCAATCTCAGTCAAAGCAAAAGCAGCGCTCCATCTTATCACGGTTCCTTTATCCTTTGTATTCTCCAAAAGTTTCGGGATGGCTCCTTTAACTTTATCTGGAAATTTTTGGGCAACGTTGCCCATTATCCTGCAAGCTTCCCATTTCACTCTTGGCGCTTTATCATTGATATGAGCAATAACAAACTCAAGGCAATTTTCAGCAAATTCAGGATTTTCTTTGGTAATATATTCTATCGCTTCCATACAGTTGCCTTTTTCAGCAGTGGTTCCATCTTCAAAGCATTGAATAAGTTCAGCGATTTGTTTCTTATCTCTTTTTATTGCCTCTGCCAAAAGTTCAACTATCCCTTTTGGCTTTCTCTTTGATTTTAGTATTTTTTCAATTGTTAACATCTTTTCAACATCCATAATTTATTATTACACAGGTATTTTTATATTTTCTGATACGGCGAAGGGGTGGAATGTCATATAACGGTTGAGTGTAGCAGTAGTAAGGGATTGCGGGCTACATTCCTGTCTTAATACACCGAAGTTTGAGCGGGGTAGAATGCCTGAATTATCACTGAAGCCCTTATTATTGCTACACTTTGTTACCATGCGTTTTTCTTTATTGTCTTGCTTTGAAAACAACCGAAGTTAGTAATTCAATCAGGAAACCATAAATCATTCCCATAACTATTGTCGATGTCATCAACATTATATGTGGAAATTCCGGATTTTCCGGGCCTAACATTGCTCCAAATCCAGCAGGTATGCTAAAAACCAACCCCATTATTATTCCATGTAATGACCAATGCTTTAATGTGAAGCGACTTATTCCTATAGCTACTCCGATTAATGTTCTACCCAAGATTATATTTAGGGCTAATAATGTGGAGATTTCATTCTGTCCGCTTGAAGCTAAGCCATAGCAGACAAAACCAAACACTACACCTAATACGGTGCTAATAATTAATCTTTTTGTTTTCATTTTACCTCCTTTTTTAAAGTTTATATATTTGTTTCAATAATTTTTCTATGTTATAGGAATTTCCTTTTTTGTGATTGCAGAAAAGTAATTGCATCTTCCTCACT
>DYLN01000319.1 GCA_020722085.1 Melioribacter roseus | reverse complement strand
AAGGAATATTACATTGGGACAACAACAGTTACTTTTAATCGTTTTAGGGGTTATTATAGTTGGAATTGCTGTCGTATTAGGTATTCTACTCTTCCAGCAAAGTGCAGTAGATCAGAAAAGGGATATTGTAATCAATGAAATTTTGCATATTTCGAAGATAGCCCAACAGTATTATCTTAAGCCGACATCCCTTGCTGGAGGAGGTAACAGTTTTACCGGTTGGCAAATACCTGTTCAATTTGTCAATGGGGCTAATGGAAGTTACGTTGCTTTAGTCTCACCTTCACAAGTTGTAATTACTGGCACGGGAAATGAATTAGTATCTGGTAGTGACTTAATTCAGGTAAAGGCGACCGTAACAAAGGATTCTGTTATAACGGAGATTATTCATTGATCATTGTAACTAATTAATTTAATTAACTCATACTCAATAAACAAAGGAGATCCAAAATGGGTCAACAACAACTTCTCTTAATCGTTCTTGGCGTTATCATAGTAGGTATCGCTGTGGTAGTTGGTATTAACTTATTCAACGCAAATGCAGAGGAATCTGCAAAAGACACAATAGTTTCTGAAGGAACTAATTTGGGCGCGATGGCTCAGCAGTACTTTAAAAAACCAAAAGCACTTGGTGGTGGCGGAAATACTTTTGCAGGATTCGTTATTCCAGCTGGCTTAGTCACAACACCCTCTGCTGGATGGGCTATTGATGGATCCGCGGATGAAAATAGTATAAAATTTAAGGGGACACCTCTTTCCAGCAGCGGTTATCATTTTACTGTAACAGTTACGGTTACCCCAACTGCAATAAACTCAGTTGTTGCAGCTGGTAGCTAATAAGTCAATTTTTACTATTATAAAAAAGAATTGTAATAGTAATTAAAAAATATTGGTTAGTTTAAGGCTGATAAAAGCAAGATTTTATCAGCCTTTTTTAATTTTAAGGAGATAGTTATTAGAATATAAATTCACTGCAAAAAACTAAAAAGACCAGCCATAACCAGCACAATTGATACTGAAAAAATTCTTTCGTAGCTAATTCCATTTCAGACTTTCTAAAAAATTATTAATATTATTAAAACCATTTAAAAGCAAATATTTCGTAGCTCATTCTTTTTCCATTATCCGCTTCCGTTATCCGTTAGCTAACGGAAACGGATAACGGATC
>DYLN01000318.1 GCA_020722085.1 Melioribacter roseus | reverse complement strand
TTTGCCAAAACAGAGTTTAAAAACAAAGAACAAATTTTTGGTATCAAAACCGCAGATCGTCGAAAACACATCTATATAATCGGTAAAACCGGAGTTGGAAAATCAACTCTTATTGCCAATATGGCCATTGACGATATTCGCAAAGATCGGGGAATTGGTATTATTGATCCTCATGGAGATTTGTCGGAGGCTATTCTTGACTATATTCCAAAACGGCGGATAAATGATGTTGTTTATCTTGAACCGTTTGATATGGAAAGACCATTTTCTTTAAATGTTTTGGAAGTAAAAAACAAACAGCAAAAAGATTTGGTCGCCTCGGGCATTGTCTCGATTTTTTACAAACTTTATAAAGATTCATGGGGGCCAAGATTGGAGTACATTCTAAGAAATGTTATTTTGACTTTACTTGAAGCGCCAGGAGCTACTTTGGTCGATATATTATCACTTTTATCAAATCAAGATTATCGAAAAAAAGTCGTCCGTTCTTTAACTGATCCGGTATTAATTAACTTCTGGGAAAAAGAATACGCCAGGATGCCCGATCGCTTAAAAGCCGAAGCTATCTCCCCTATCCAAAACAAAGTCGGCCAATTTGTCACTTCAAAGATGATCAGAAATATTATCGGTAAAACAAAATCTTCAATCGATCTTGAACAAATTATGAATGACGGAAAAATTTTAATCCTTAATTTGTCCCAAGGAAAACTAGGTGAAGATAATACTGCTCTTTTGGGAGCGATGATCATCACTCAACTTCAGCTGGCGGCAATGAATCGAAGTTTTATTAAAGAACACGAACGTCGCGATTTTTTCATGTATGTTGATGAGTTCCAAAACTTCGCCACCCAGTCTTTTATTAAAATTTTGTCTGAAGCGAGAAAATACCGACTATCTTTAACTTTGGCTAATCAATATATTGAGCAGTTGGATGAAGAAGTGACTCGAGCGATATTTGGCAATGTCGGCACCCTTATTTCTTTTGTTGTTGGCGCCCGTGACGCCTATGTTTTGAGTAAAGAATATGGTGAAATCTATACGGAAAATGACTTGGTCTCCCTTGGCAAACATGAAGTAGTGATGAAACTGTCAATTGACGGTATGACCTCTGCCCCATTCCCGGCCACAACTTTGCCGCTTCCCACTTTAAAAAACGACAATCGTGAAAAAATCATCA
>DYLN01000317.1 GCA_020722085.1 Melioribacter roseus | reverse complement strand
GCTTCTTCGGGCATTTCAGGATTGACGTACCAATTCAAAAACGAGCCTTCCGCCATGTCCTGCCAGATTTTCAACAGTTCTTTGCTGGTCTTTGCTGCCTGGATGCGCTCCATGAAGGCTTCGTTGTATTTCATCAGTTCGCAGTAGATAAAATCACCGCTTTTGTTTGTTTCAATGATTTTCTTTGTGCGTTCAACGGTAACGGATTCGGCATAATCCAGTTGTTCAAAGAGAATGAATTGACGTTCACCGCCATCTTCTTTGTTCAAATCCAAAACGGCGTGAGCGGTTGTTCCCGAGCCACCAAAAAAATCTAAAATCATATCATTGTCAGATGTCATGATTTTTAGAACATCAATTACTAAATAAACTGATTTTGGGTAACTAAACTTGCCCGCACCGATAAGTTTTTTAAGCAGATTAGTACCATGAAATTCAGATTGATATTTTTTATCAACCCAAACATTTTTATAAATTTGTTGTTCTCTAAATTTATGATAAATTCTGACTTTGCCATCTTCCATCTTTGCGACAAAATAATCGTTTTTGTTTAACAGGTCGAAAGACTTTTTTATATTCTTCCATGCCATTTCTTTTCCGTTATTTGTTATCGGAAACACTTCATGATAGCCGCTATGTTTTTCAGATGTAATTTTCTTCAAGTCCTTGCTAACATATATTGGATACCAGTTGTTCGGCTTGTTTTCTCTTGACCATACCGTTCTTGCTCTCATAAAAGGTTCATATCTATAATTTCCATCATCGTCTTGATAGGTAAACAAGTCTTTCACTTCATCGCTAATGGCGACTTGATTAAACTCGGCTTCATCAATATCTCTTGCGTAAACTAGCATAAACTCGCTGTTTGAAGAGAAAAATTTAGATAAATTTCTCCCCTTTGGATTGTTTAAAACAGTTACTAATCCAACGCGATTCTCTCTGCCAAACACTTCATCTGCAATTGCTCCAAGATAGTAAAGTTCAGCATGGTCTATTGCAATTGCTATAAATCCATCTTGACGTAAAAATTCTTTGGCTACCTGAAGCCTGTTCATCATAAAGGTCAACCAAGTGGAATGTTTGAAATAGTTGTTGTAAGCAAAGGTATCGCCTTCAGCACCCGTGTTATACGGCGGGTCAATGTAAATCAGTTTCACCCGCCCGCGAAACTGGGTTTT
>DYLN01000316.1 GCA_020722085.1 Melioribacter roseus | reverse complement strand
CGGTCGCCAATTTTAATGATAGTCATAGGTTTGCTCCTTATATTTTTAGATGATTAATCAATAAAAAGGATTCGAACTAGTTTTTGCTGCGCCGCCGCGCTGCTGCACTTTGCGGCGTTAGGCGCAAGCGTGAATCAGCCGCCGCTATCGGTTAGTCAGATTGTATGGCACACCAAAAAAAGTATCACCACCAATCATCTGCTCTATAGCCAATCTATCCTTATGTGAAGCATACCAAAAAGTGATGTCTGCATTTTGTCCTGCTCCACAAGTATTAACTACCACGCCTACCAGACCAGGATTTACTGCTTCAATATTTTGGATAACCTCTTGGTGCTCCTGAAGAATCTTTTCTACTTCGGAGAAATGAGTTTGATTTTGCCCACGAAAACAATTTTTCAAATACAAATTTTCCATTTGGGTCTAAAGAATTGAAAAAACTACTTTCGGAAATTACAGGCAGTGAACTTGAAGAAACTTTAGAAATATTGGCAGTCTCATTACCTACAACAATATTTGTTGACAATAATCTTAATCCGCCATCGGCTTTGAAAAAGGTAAATTCCAGACAAGTAACTCTAACGCCTTTATTGCTTAAGAACGTTGATGTTTGGCGAATTTCTGGCGTAATTTTTTGACCGACAATAACAATTCTTTGGTCGTTATTGAATACAACTGCTTCATCAGAAACCAACTTAAAATATTCTCGATGATATTGAGCAAGATTCAATGCTTCATCGCCTGAATAATTTCTAAAAATTTCGTCCAGTTGTTCGTAGCCCAATTTTTCGACAAAAGAAGTATATTCAAGAGATTGCGCCAGCGTTTCACGAGGAGTGCGGTCTCTCTTCAACTCAATAACTACTAAATCGCCTTGTTTATCAATAGCGAGAAGGTCAATAAAACCACCAAGATTTGTTGTAACCTGCCGCCCAATAATGAGCAAACTACCATTTTCGATAATATTTTCTGGATTGTTCTCGAGCCAAGTTTCTAAAACTGCTTTTTGATGCTCGTCTTGAAATCCAAATTCAGCGTATTCTTTGAATTTGTCATCGGATGTAATGCTATAGATTTTCATTGATTTTCTCTTTACGCTAATTTACAAGGGGCGTACCAATGGCTTGCTCTTCACCTGCGCCGCGAAGCGCAGCGGAGCGGCGTCAGGTGGAAGCGCGTGTTG
>DYLN01000137.1 GCA_020722085.1 Melioribacter roseus | reverse complement strand
AGAGATTGAGTTGAAAATACGAAGAAGGATTCTACTCATGTAATCCTCCGGTGTCCAAATTCCAATAAGAATTGGGAATAAAAAATTTAAATAGTCAAGAAAAATTTTATTTTAAAAATACAATTACATACAACGAAAATTGTACAATACTTTTTGTCCCATTCAACGATGTTAAAAAGTTCATTTTTTCTGCTCTTCTGCGGTTAAGCAACATTCCATCTCTGCACAGCATTGAAAAACTCTTTTAACATTCAATTTAGTGTTTTACTTTGCTTTTTGGTTTGCGTCAAAACATATCATGCTGCAATTTTATATTTTTTAGCATTGAAAATAGTTATTTTCTTCGTGGCAGTTACTATTACTCTGTTTCAAACAAGGGAATATTTAGTGAAAGTACTTGTCGGTTCAAAAAATCCTGTAAAAATAAATTCTGTATACGAGGCGTTCTCAAAATTTTTTAAAAATGTCGAAGTAACCGGAATAGAAGTTAATTCCAGTGTTTCACAGCAGCCCGTGAACGACGAGACATTTAAGGGCGCAAAGAACAGAGCATTGGAACTAATGAAAATAAATGCCTCTGAAAACTTAAACGGCGAATATTTTGTGGGGGTTGAAGGCGGCATAATAAAGCAATTCGGGAAATGGTTTGCGTTCGGCGGAATGTGTATAATTGACAAAGACGGCAATGAAGGTTTCGGCGCATCGCCACATTTTGAGCTGCCGGAATTTATAATCAAAAAACTTTTGGAGGGCGCAGAACTTGGCGATGTGATGGATGAAATAACAAACAAGCAAAACACAAAACAGAATGCAGGAGCAATCGGATTTTTTACAAACGGAATTATGCACAGAAAAGATTTATATGTCCCGGGATTAATAAGTGCACTTGTTCCGTTTTTACATAAAGATATGTTTTTCAAAAATTCAAGGATGAACTGAATTAACAGGAGACATAATGGAATTACCGATTTACCAGGTGGATGCTTTTACATCAGAATTATTTTCAGGCAATCCGGCGGCGGTTGTGCCTCTGGAAAAATGGATTGATGATTCTCTAATGCAGAAAATTGCAATGGAAAACAATCTATCGGAAACGGCATACTTTGTAAAAAACGAGGACCATTACCATATACGATGGATGACTCCCTCGGTCGAAGTGCCGCTTTGCGGGCACGCTACGCTTGCATCTGCTTTTGTCATATTCAATTTCATCGATAAAAAAATGGACCGGATAAAATTCAGTTCTTTGAGCGGTGATTTATTCGTCGAGCGTGCGAGAAACTTATTGTCGTTGAATTTTCCTTCCAATACCCCTCACAAAACCGAGGCGCCGGAGGACCTTTTCGAATGCTTTGGCAAAAAGCCGGTAGAAATTTTATCAAATGGTTTCTTCCTTCTGGTTGTATTTGATTCCGAAGATTTTGTAAAATCATATACACCTAAATTTGACTTGATTAAAAAATTACATCCGCATGCCGTAATTATTACAGCTAAGGGGAAGCATATAGATTTTGTATCGCGTGTATTCGCTCCTAATGAGGGTGTGGATGAAGACCCGGTTACAGGTTCGGCTCATACCGTTCTTACACCTTATTGGTCAAAAATTTTGGGAAGGTCAAAACTTACTGCCCACCAGGTATCAAAAAGAGGCGGTAAATTATTTGTGGAAAATTTGGGAAACCGTATAAAAATTTCCGGAGAGGCTGTTCTTTATTCAACCGGAAAAATTTATTTGAATTGTGAGCCGGATTTAATTTGAGGGGGCGCATTTATAAATCGTTAATTTATTTGCATATTTAAGTTTGGCGTAAATGTTTATTTAAATTTTATTTCTTGAGTATGTTAACTCTTAGGGACGGAAAAAAGACAATCTGCTTTGCATTGCCTGTTGTGCTGTTTTTATTTTTCTCCTGCGATGCTCCGAGAATTAATCCTCTCGATCCTCAGAATCCAAACTATGGTCTGGGTCAAATAGACGGATTTGTACTCATTCCTTCCCGCCAGCCGTTAAGCGGAGTCAGGGTAATATGGGGAAATGAGAACATAACGGCTGAAACAGATTCCACTGGTTATTTTAAAATTTCGGATATCCAGAGAAAGAACGGAAATCTATATTTTGAGAAAACAGGCTATAGTTATGATTCGGTATTTGTGGAATGGAACAACCAAAAATCGAGAAGAATAGATGATAAAATTCTTGTCTCTGTGAACGGACAGCTTGATGGATTTGTGGTTGATCCCGAGCATAATCCGGTACAAGGAGTAAACGTGCTGTGGAAGAACCAAAATATTTTAGTACAAACAGATGTAACTGGGCATTACACTTTCTCTAATCTGCCAAAGAACAATGGAAAATTAATTTTTGAAAAAGAAGGTTTTGCAAAAGATACTGTAAATATTTTCTGGAATGCTCAGGAAAATTTACGTGTCAACGATACTTTGCGTTACATAATAGGACAGATTGAAGGTTTTGTTTACGACCCGGATAAAACCCCGATAAAAGATGTTAAAGTAATTTGGGGTAACCAAAATATTTTAACTACTACTGATCAAAACGGGCATTACCTTTTAACGAATGTATCTATGAAAGACGGAAAACTTTATTTCGAGAAAAGCGGTTTTGCAAGCGATTCACTCGTGGTAAAATGGGGTGCTCAAAAAAATTACAATGCAGGCGTAAAAACTTTAATCTATACTATTGGAGTAATTGACGGCTTTGTAAAAACTGTAGCTTTGCCCAGAGTGCCGATTGCAGGAGTTAAAGTATCGTGGAAAAACCAAAACATTGTAGTCCAAACGAGCTCAACCGGCTATTACAAAATAGATAATATCCCCAAACAGAACGGAACCATTTATTTTGAGAAGGATGGCTATAGCAGCGATTCGGCTGTAGTTTCGTGGGGCAGTCAAAAAAATTACAGGGTGGATGATATTTTTCTAAACGCTGTACCAAGACTTGATTACTACAACATCTATACTACTGTTGAAAATAGATATCCTGATATTCAATTGTACAAATTATTTTTTGAAGCGACAATATCCGACAAAGAAAACGATGTCGATTCGGTATTTATTGAATGCAGCGATCTTAATTTCAAAAAGCAATTAATCTATAATCCGTCAACAAGAAATTATGAAAACAATTTTACGACTGCCGACTTAAATTTGACTTCTTTCGACAACGTCATCGGTAAAAATTTCGACATACTTGTTAAAGACAGAAACGGTAGAACTTTTAATATAGGCAGTTCATTTGTGAAAAGAATTATAAAACAGGAAATAGCAATTAAATCGCCTATAAATCAACAGGTCGTAAGCTCAACACCACTTTTGGAATGGTATAGATTTACACCCGGTTTTGATTTCAAATATAGAATTGAAGTATATATTGACGAGATACCTAAAGTACTGATATGGTCAAAAGATAATATTTCTTCTGCTTCTGTTAATTACACAGTAGACCAGCAATTGCCCCCAGGCAATTATTTCTGGGTTATCTGGTGCATAGACAATTTCAAAGACAAAGGCAGCTCCAAACCGGCTTCGTTTGTTGTACAATAGGGGGTTTTAATGACAGACTCTTTTGGCGAAAATATTGTTCATCTAAAAAATCTTTCGAAAGAAGAATACGAATCTCTTTTTAAATTCTCGGAGATTCTTAATTCTTCTACTCACCAGGATTCTTTGATTGAAGATGCGATCGACATCGTTATAAAGGTAATTAATGCAGAGCGCGGATTATTTGCTAAATATGACGAAACAAAAGACGAATTTACAAATGTTACTGGCAGAAAAATTTCCAGTAAAAGCATCACCAGTCTCGACGAATTTTCCTCAGGAATTTTAAGAAAGGTAATCAAAGAGAAAA
Organism: Melioribacter roseus; assembly: GCA_020722085.1. Classification (GTDB taxonomy): domain Bacteria; phylum Bacteroidota; class Ignavibacteria; order Ignavibacteriales; family Melioribacteraceae; genus Pyranulibacter. The sequence goes on along the minus strand of DYLN01000137.1, from coordinate 3,690 downwards.
AACCGATTCTTTATCACGATGTTCAAGCCGACCCTAATTTGTCACAGTTCCAGAGTGTACAAATACAAAAAATTAAATCGGTAATCGGTGTCCCTATTTACCGGGACGGCAAAATTTGGGGGGTTATAATTGCCGACAGCCAATTAAACAGAAAAGAATTTACGGAAGAAAATTTAACCTTTCTAAATTTTTTCTCAAGCCTTGTTTCTCTTGCTCTCGACAGAATCATTCAGTATGAGGAGCTGGAAAAAGAGAATAGAATACTAATAAATCAACTTCAAGCTGCAGAAGAAATTCCGGAAATGATAGGCAACAGTTCGGCAATGAGAACTCTGTCAAAACTTGTTCATAAAGTTGCACGGACCGATGCAACAGTCTTAATAATAGGTGAAAGCGGAACTGGGAAAGAACTAGTAGCGAGAGCAATTCATAAATTGAGCAAAAGAAAAGATAAGCCGTTCCTTGCTCAGTTCTGCGGTTCAATACCCGATAGCCTGCTGGAAAGCGAACTTTTCGGCTATAAAAAAGGCGCTTTTACAGGCGCCAATTCAGATAAAATTGGACTTTTGGAAGCAGCCGGAGAAGGAACTTTTTTTCTGGACGAAATAGGCGATATCTCAATGGCTTTGCAGGCAAAACTTCTGCGTGTTTTGGAAAACAGAGAAATTATCAGACTGGGTGATGTGAATGTTAGAAAAATCGAGGCGAGAATAATTGCCGCCACAAATAAAGATTTGCATGAAATGACAAAAGAAGGAGAATTCAGAGAGGACCTCTTTTACCGGCTGAATGTTTTCCCTATTAAACTTCCTCCGCTTAGAGAAAGACGAAACGATATTCCCATGCTGGCAAAATATTTTGTTGATAAGCTCAGCGACAGAAAAATAACAATTCATCCGCATGCAATAAAAAAAATGGAAACATATTATTGGCCCGGAAACATCCGGCAACTTATTAATGTTATCCAGAGATCATTAATCCTTTGCGATTCGGATAAACTTACCGAAGAACATATTATTTTAGAAGATCAGGATGAAACCAAAAATTTTAATGGAACATTGGAGGAATTCGAAATATTTTTACTTAAGAAACGTCTGGAACAATTTAACGGCAATAGAACTTTAGCCGCAAAATCTCTTGGCGTATCTGTTAGATGGGTACAGCTAAAATTAAAAGAAATTGGTGAGCAGATTTAATGACGCTTTCTACAGAAATATTGTTTGATCGGTTTGAAATTATTGAAATACTCAAAAAAGACGAGCACGCAAGCGTGTTCTTAGCCAACCATATTTATCTATCCAAAAAAATTATTTTAAAAATATTAAACACGGAAAAAATTGCGGATAATTCGCTTGTTGAAAGATTCAAAAGAGAAGCAAAAATCTTAGCCCGGCTGGATCACCCGAATATTATTAAGGTGCTGGATTTCGGTACAAGCAAAGAATACTTCTACATATCTTTTGAATATTTCGAAGGGGAAAGCCTAAGAAATCTTTTAAAGAAAAACAACCTTACCACCGAACAAAAAGAAATGCTGATGGCTCAGCTTCTTAAAGGTCTCGATTATGCTCACAGCTACAAAATTATTCATCGGGATATTAAGCCGGAAAATATTTTTGTTAATGCCTCATTTCAATTAAAGATCGGCGATTTCGGTTTGGCACTTTCTGCGGAAGACAATCTCGTTACCCAGCCATATTCAATTGTAGGTACACCGGGTTACATGTCTCCCGAACAAATCCGCGGCGAAAAACTTACTGACAAAAGCGATCTCTTTTCCGCCGGTGTGGTTTTGTTTGAAATGTACACCGGGAAAAACCCATTTCTCCAGGAAAATATTAATCTTACCATTAACAAAATAATGAGTTTCAATGAAGATGAAATAAAAGAAGATTTAGAAATTATACCTGATGAGCAAAGAGAAATTATATCCGGCCTCTTACGCAGAAATCCTTCACAAAGATTTCAATCGGCTGCAGAAATATTAAAAAAACTGAATATTACTAACGAAACCCAATATTATAAAACACAAACAATAACAACAGTTAAAAGTAAAAAAAATGCCGTCATTGCGGTGTTTTCTTCAGCAGTTGTAATTTCTGCAATTGTTCTGGTGATGTTTATTCAAAGAAATAACAGCAGCAGCAAAAATGAAACATTAACTGGTATGGAGAATGCCCCAACTGCTGAAACTCAAAAAGAACCTATAAAACATGAATTCGGAACAAACGAACACGGTTCCCCTCAGGAAAATGCACTTAAAACAAAGGAGCAAACGTCTCTTTCGGGAAAAACTTCCGACAATCAAAAGGAAAATATAACTCCGGCTAATAATAGTCTGCAGTCGTTAGATAATGAGACTAATGCAGATAAAGTAATTCCTATTACACCGCCGGCGATTACAAAAAACGGCAGGCTCTTTATCGACTGTTACCCGTGGGCGGAAGTTTATATAGACGGGGTCAAGAAAGATGTTACTCCTCTTTCTAGACCAATTACTCTGCAGCCGGGCGATCATACATTAAAATTAATCAATCCGGATTACCCGCCCTACATGGCTTTAATCAGAATTGAACCAAATCAAAGAACTGACATTAAAATAAATTTAGACAAAACGCTGACATACTTAAAATGCAATGTCTACCCCTGGGGAAATATTTATGTGAACGGAGAATTTAAAGGTCAAACCCCACTAAGAGAATTGGTGAAATTAAATCCTGGCGAAAATAGAATTACAATAAAAAATCCGAATTATCGCGATATAGATACATTAGTAACCGCAGCCAAGGGTGATACATTGAACTTAGTATTTAAGTTCAAGAAATAATTAACCGGTGATATTATCGAATTATATTTATTTTGCAGATTAGATATCTAAAATATTATTATAGCCTCACGTAAAATTTTCCTATTTAGTAAATGAAAAAAAATCTCTTAACAATTTTATTTTTCCTTTCGATTAATTTGCTTGCCCAGCAGTCGGAAGTAGACAAATTACGGCAGCATTTTGAGTCTTTTGAATATCAAAATGTAATTGATTCGGCTGCCAGATTAGTGCAATCGGGAACGTTATCCAACGCACTATTGACAGAAGTTTACGAGATGCTAGCTATTTCATACTACTCACTCGGCGATGAAGCCTCTGCCAAAATAAACTTCGAACAGCTCATTAAACTAAATAAAAATTATTCCCCCGATCCTTCAAAAATTTCTCCAAAAGTAGTTGGTTTCTTTAACGATGTCAAAAGTGCAATGGCAGCTCAGCAGGAAAACAACCCAGCAAAAGATTCGCTGTCTGCTGGAAATAATTTGAGTCTTAAACCCGACATCGATTACCGGGGAGCTTTTTTAAAAAACATGGTTTTACCCGGCTGGGGACAGATAAGCTCGTCGCAAACAATTAAAGGAGCCGTTATGTCGGGAGTAAGCCTTGCTCTTATCGGCGGAATGACTGCATACATAATTGATACAAACAACAAACAAAAAGATTACTTAAACGAGACCGACAAAACATTAATCCAGTTCAAATATGACGCATATAACAGTGCTTACAAAACACGGAATCTTTTTATAATTTCTTACATTGCCGTATGGCTTTACAGTCAAATTGATTTACTGCTATTTAACAATTATGTTGAACCGATAGGCTCTCAACGGCTAAACACATCTTTTCGAATAAACCCTCTCGAC
>DYLN01000315.1 GCA_020722085.1 Melioribacter roseus | reverse complement strand
TCTACGAAAAAAGCGATTGAGTGCTCCGACTTTTAGTCGGAGATGAAAATCGCATCAATATATTTTTGTTTGCCGAAAATATATTGATATAATAATTATGTGACATTAAAAAGCGAGGTATTCGATTTCAAAGGTGGTAGGGATAATGAAGAGCATAACAGCCAGCAAGATATTTGAGGAATATCCGAGGGTAAAGAAGCAGTTGTGGGGAGGCAAATTGTGGGAGCAAGGATATTTTGTGAGAACGATAGGCCAGCATATGACGGATGATGTGATAAGGCGATATATAGAGAAGCACAGTTATTCATGTGAACAACCCCGATTATGGGAGTTTTAAAGAAGCCCCGACCTTTGGTCGGGGTTCTTCACTTTGTTATACTGTTTAAAAATGACCGAGAAACAGATTAGGGTACTTTTAGAAAATCTGAAAGAAGGCAAGATTACTGAGAAAACGGCTTTTGAATATTTAAAATTGCTGCCTTTTAAAGACCTGGATTTTGCGAAAATTGACCATCACCGCAGTTTGCGCAGGGGTGCACCGGAGATTATATTCGGAGAGGGAAAAACTAAAGGTCAGATTGTAACGATTGCCAAAGAGATTGCCAGATATAATGATGTTCTGATTACAAGAACCAATGAAGAGGTTTTTAAAGAAATTAAGTTTTTTTTCAAAAAAGCCGTTTACTACAGAATACCTAAGACAATTGTTATCAGAAAGAACAAAAAAAATCTGAAAAAAGGTAAGATTTTGGTATTAACCGCAGGGACTGTAGACATCCCAATAGCAGAGGAAGCAGTGGTTACCGCAGAATTTATGGGCAACAGGGTTGAAAAAATTTACGATATCGGAGTAGCTGGTATTCACCGGCTTTTACCCTACCTTTCACAGATTTATGGAAGTTCGGTAATTATTGTGGTAGCCGGAATGGACGGAGCATTGGCAAGCGTAGTCAGCGGTTTAACGGATAAGCCTGTCATAGCCGTTCCGACCAGTTTTGGCTATGGAGCTAGTTTCAAAGGAATCGCCCCACTTCTGACAATGTTAAACAGTTGTTCACCTGGCGTAGCCGTAGTTAATATTGATAACGGTTTTGGAGCGGGGTACATAGCAAGTCTTATCAATAAATAAAAGTCTTTTACAACGCAGAATGAGCCTGACAAAGTATATTTGTCGCATTTTACCCTGCCTT
>DYLN01000136.1 GCA_020722085.1 Melioribacter roseus | reverse complement strand
AATAATTCTTAAAATAAAAGACCGAATAAAAAATAACATACAACCTTCAGCGCTGGGACTTTTTGATGTTGTAGATGAAATAAAAGATGGTAAAACTATTATAAAAATTATTGTGGCAAGCGGAACAGAAAAGCCATATTTCAAAAAGAAATACGGAATGACCCAAAAAGGTTGTTTTATCCGTGTAGGTACTGCCGCTGAACCGATGCCGCAAAAAATGATTGATGAATTATTTGCAAAAAGAACAAGAAATTCTATTGGAAAAATAAAATCTCCACGACAGGATTTAACCTTTGAGCAATTACGCATTTACTACGAAGAAAAAGGAAAGCCGCTTAATAAACAGTTTAAGAAAAATCTTGAACTTATTACCGATGACGGACATTTAAATTATGTGGCGTATCTTCTTGCCGATGAAAATGGTATATCAATAAAAGTTGCAAGATATTCCGGAAAAGATAGAGTTGAATTGATTGAAAATACCGAACTTGGATACTGTTCACTTATTAAAGCAACCAAAAGTGTACTGGATAAGATTAATATAGAAAACAGAGTTTATGCCCGCATTACTCCCAAAGAAAGAATAGAAAAACGACTATGGCAGCCTGTAGCATTACGCGAAGCCATCATTAATGCCATTGTACATAATGACTACACAAGAGAAGTGCCACCAAAATTTGAAATTTTTGACGATAGAATAGAAATAACATCTGCCGGATCACTACCAGAGTTTTTATCAATAGAGGAATTTTTTGATGGAGTATCGGTTCCAAGAAACAAGGAACTAATGCGTATTTTTAAAGATCTTGAACTTGTAGAACAATTAGGGTCAGGTTTACCAAGAATATTACAGTTTTATAGCAGAGATTCTTTTAAATTTACAGATAATTTTACCAAAACCATCTTCTATGCCGACGAAGAAGTAGTTGAATATCTTAAAAACGAAGAAAAAGCCGACCAAGTTACCCCGCAAGTTACCCCGCAAGTTACCCCGCAAGTTCTTGCTATTATAAAAATATTAGATGGGGAGTTTTCAAGGAATGAACTTCAAAAAAAACTTAACTTATCTGATAGGGAGCATTTCAGAAAAGAATACCTTGAAAAAGCAATTAATGAAGGGTTTGTAGAACTAACCATACCAGATAAGCCCACAAGCAGTAAACAAAAATATCGCTTAACTGAAAAAGGAAAAGAGTTACAAAAACAATTAAAAACTAAGGATTAAAAAATGAAAGGTTTTAATTTTGAAAAGGATTTAACCCATCAGAAACAGGCAGTAGAAAGCACAATTGCAGTATTTGAGAACTTACAAATCAGCCTGCCAGCTGATGTTAACAAAAATTACATTAATCCTTTTATAATATGGGAAACTGATATCCAATATAAAAAAAACATTGAGAACATTCAATATAATAATATAATTACAGAAGGCTTTAAGAAAAGTAACATCATTGACATCATGATGGAAACGGGGACGGGAAAACCTATACCTATACCAAAACAATATTTGAACTCAATAAACTGTACGGTATCTTCAAATTTATTATCGTTGTACCCACTTTATCTATTAAAGCCGGAACTATTGATTTTTTAAAATCCAACAGCTGCCGCGAACATTTTAAAGAACAATACGGGAAAATATTAAATTTACACATTGTAGAAAGTCAAAAAAACATCAAAAGCAAAAAGTCAATTATTCCACCGGCAGTAAGTAGTTTTGTAAATGCAGGTAATTTTGAAAAAAATAGCATTCAGGTTATGATCATCAATGCCGGTATGATCAACTCTGAAACCATGCAAAAAAGTTTTGATAAAGGTTTGTTTGACAAATATACCATTCCTTTTGACGCTATAGCAGCGGTAAATCCTTTTATGATTATTGACGAACCTCATAAGTTTGCACAGGGCAATAAGACCTGGGAAAACATCCAAAAAATGAAACCCCAATTTATTCTGCGCTATGGGGCAACGCTTACTGAATATGAAAATTTGGTTTATAAATTAACAGCCGTGGATGCATTTAACAGAAATTTAGTCAAAGGCGTAATAGGACACATCACAGAATTTGAAGACGGAAAAAATGCTATTGTAAAGTTTATAGATTCGGATGGGAAAGAAGCAAGTTTTGAATTAATTGAAAATGACAAACGAAAAACGGTAAAAGTTTCTACAAAGGAAAGTCTTGCAAAAGTTCATCCAGAGATAACAGAATTATACATCGAAAATCTCAATAAAAATACCGTTGTATTGTCAAACGGTTTAGAATTGAAAAAGGGCGATAAAATAAACCCATATTCGTATGCCGAAACATTGCAGGAGATAATGATTCAAAAGGCAATAGAGCACCATTTTGAGATTGAAAAAGAACTTTTAGCAAGAGAGGTAAAAATCAAACCTTTAACGCTTTTCTTTATTGATAACATAGATGAATACCGAAATAAGGATGGGTATATCCGAAAAACAGTTGAAACTTATGTAAAGGCTGTAATAGAAAAATTAATAAAAAACGAAACAGATCCTTTTTATAAATCATATCTTGAAAAAACATTGCTCAACGTTTCTGCAACCCATGGCGGATACTTTTCAAAAGACAACATCGAAAACGATGAAAAAATAGAAGCAGAAATAAATGAAATTCTGCATGATAAACAAGCAATGCTTGATCTTGAAAATCCAAGACGATTTATTTTTTCCAAATGGACATTGCGGGAAGGATGGGATAATCCCAATGTTTTTCAGATTTGTAAACTTAGAAACAGCGGTAGCGAAATATCAAAATTGCAGGAAGTTGGACGAGGACTCCGTTTACCTGTTAACGAATATGGCAATCGGGTAAAAGACGAGCAGTTTTATTTGCACTATTTTGTAGATTTTACCGAAAGCGATTTTGTCGATAAGCTGGTTAATGAAATCAACGAAAAATCCGGAGCAGTTTCTATTGAACAAACCTATAAAAGTGTTAATCCATTAATAAAAATTATTTTACAAAAATATCCTGATAATTTTACAAGCGAGGAGAATTTATTAGAATATCTTGATCAAAATGGAGTTATCAAAAGAAACAATGATTTTAAAGAAAATGGTTTCAACTTCATCAAGCAAAATTTCCCACTCATTTTCGAAGGTGTAAATTCTAATAAGGTTCGCAAAGCCACCGATCCAAAGAAAAAAGTCACGGTAAGGACATCAAAGTATGATGAGTTAAAAGATCTCTGGGAAAAACTAAATGAGAAAGTTATTCTTGAATATAAATTTAATGACGAGTCCCATTTTAAAATTTTATTGAGAGATTTTCTAAAAACTCAAAAGGATAATTTCAAACATGAAGGAATGAATGAAAAAGAACTAAAAGTTGCAGTCCATGACAACAAGGCAATTGTTGTAAACGAACCTGAATCTGTTTACAATCGAAAAATTGAAACTCTTTCTACAATGAAATACAGCAACTTTTTGAAGGAATTATCCAAAATTCTAAATATAAACATTAATACACTTCATCAATCCATAATTGATTCTGAAATAGACATAAACAAATACCTCAATCAAACTACTTTACGAATAATCAAACAAAACTTTGATTATTTCTTAATGGCAAATGCCATTGATAAATTCAGCATTGAATACAAAAAAGTTTCAAACAATATTCATCCAACTAAATTAACGGATGAAAATGGAAATGTATTATCAGAAATTTCCGCTTCCGATGTCGGTATTCTCTTTTCAAACGAAGATGTAGCAAAAAATTATTTTTTTGAACAATTATTTTATGATTCAGAATTAGAAAAAACAAATATAAAAACCGATATTGACGAAGTAATAGTTTTTACCAAAATACCCAAAAACTTAATCAAAATTCCAGTTGCTGGCGGAAAAAGTTATTCTCCCGACTTTGCATATGTTTTGAAATTTAAAGACGGATATCAAAAACTCTATTTCATAGTTGAAACTAAAGATGTTAATACTAATGATGGACTTCGAGATGAAGAAAAATTTAAAATCAAACATGCAGAAAAGTTCTTTGATGGCAACGTAAAAATTGAGTTTAAGACACAATTCAGTAACAACACATTAATTGATTTAATTAATGATATTTACGGACAAATCTGAAATCGTTTTTTTTGAAATGATTCAGTATTGAGAATATATCGCTTCAGGCAAATAAATCGTACCCGTAAAATCACCCCACCCCGTCTAAAAATAGTCAATGAAAATTCCTGAAAAAACAAACTTTTAAGCTCTGTTGCAATTATGTAAACATCGGCGGGTACGTTGTTTCAACTCAATGTTCCCTTCCCATTATTCACGCTCTTCGTCATTTGATGCCAGGTTTTTTACGTTTTGCCTGAATCGGGCACAAACAACAAAATTACCCCAATTCATTCACAATTTTCTTATGCATGGCTTCATCAATGGGAAACAAACTGATAAAGACAATCCCCATAATAATAAGCAGCACCGGTATAATTGTGGTCATAAGCTTGATGCCTTCAAGTGCCCCAGGCGACTGTACCTGCGCAACAAAAGTGCTTTGAACTAAAACCGGCTGCACATAACCTATTATGGTAAGGCCAACACCCGTGATAAATCCTGCACAGGCAGCTGCCATCTTCTGACTAAAATAGTAAAATCCATACAGTATCCCCTCCCTGCGCAGTCCTGTCTTCCACTGTGAATATTCCACAGTATCCGGAATCATTGCCCATGGACTAAAAAACACCGTAGAAACACTTACTCCGGCAACAACAAAAAGAACCACAAAATACGTAAAATTAAATTCTTTGATGAAATACAAAAAAACTAAAATTACAGCCAGAAGCCCCATGCCTATATTAAATGCCTGCTTTTTGCCAAGTTTTTGCGATACAAACACCCATAGGGGAATTGCCACAGCAGCTGTTGCAAACATACACAAAAACGCAACAGGTATAAAGCCTTCCTGTGCATAATAGTACTTAAACATATAATTAACCATTGATGCTATGACCCCAATTGCACAAAGATGCATAAAAACCCCTATTGAAAGCAGCACAAAGGGCCTGTTCACTTTCAGAATGGTAACAATATCACGCAGACGATACTCCTCAGTATTGTTGTACTGTACCCGCTCCTTAACCGATAGAAATGTCACCAGAGTAAACACAGCGGCAATGGCACCATACAGTACTCCTACAAAACGCCATCCTGCTACAGGATTTTCAAACATCCCAACAACAGGTTTTGTGGCACCTGCTACAACCAATGTGCCAACAATTGCAAAAAACATACGATACCCCGTAAGACGCCCCCGTTCATTGGTATCAAGCGTAAGGTTTGCTGTCAATGCACCATAGGGGATATTAACCACTGTGTAAGCCGTACACACCAGTAAAAACATTATCAAAGCATAGATTGGCTTCCATTGCATATTAATTGGCGGTGTATAAAAAAGCAACGCCATGCATACCCCAAGGGGCAATGCACCAAACAAAAGATACGGCCGCTTTTGTCCCCAGCGCGTTCTGGTCTTGTCGCTGATGTAGCCCATCATGGGATCGCTAACCGCATCCCATATCTTGGCAATTAAAAAAATAGTCCCGGCTACCGAAGCAGATAGTATAAAAACATCAGTAAGATAAAACATTAAAAAGAGCGCCACCGATTGAAAGACCATATTGGCGCCCAGGTCACCCAATCCATATCCAAGTTTTGTTTTTACAGACAAACCGCTTTGTTTCGATTCCATGCAAACCTCCTTGCAACTCATATGCCAAATGCAGCGCGCAGTTTTAACGCTTCTTCAGACTTCCCTTCAATTTTTACAAGTCCCTGCAGGTATGCCATTTCAATGCGTTTCTTCTTAAGCAAAATTGCCGCCCATACACCGGCAGGCACTGAAATACGTATATCCCATGTACCGGGCTTTACTCCTTCTTTAACGTCCAGTGTATCATTCTTTATTGCAATGCTATAGTTCATTTCACCAACACCACCATCAGCGGTTATAGTAAGGGCGATAGTTACTGTCCATTGTTTTACTGCACGGGGATTGTACCGTTTAATAAACTGGCTGGTTAGCTCTTTTGCCTGCGGTGCATATTTTGACAGATTGCCTGTAATGCCAAGCCGCTCGAGCAATCCTTTCTTTGGTTTTTTTGCACGCAACTCTTTACTTCTATGAAAAAAGTAATAAGCAGATGGAAGCGCGCTGTCAAGCTCCTTAACATAAACCTCCCTCTGTACGAGTGAGGCTTTTTGTAAAGCAATAGAGAAGCGAAGTATCTCGCGTGCGCTGCTGCCTGTAAGCATAACTTCTTCTTTGCCTGAAATTGCGTTAATGAAATTATGTGTGGCATTCACAAAACCAAGGCTCCAGTCACAGGGCACAGTATAATTTTTCCACCCCTTACTGGTAAAAACACCTACAGCAGGGCCTTTTATAACAGCACCCGTACAGCGCCGTATAACAACAATGCCATGCGTTCCGCTTACCTCAATCCATTCATCATTGGCATAATACTTTGAAGGAATTTTAAGCGCTGGCATGTGCACAAACTCAATTGAGCCGTACACACCATTTTGATGTTTCCATATCATAACAGCAGGCGCGTCAATAATACCGTCAATTGAGTCAATCCAGCCTGCAGCCTTTTCAAAACTGCCGCATAAATAAAATGCCGTTGTCCATAAATGATGCCCATGATCAAAGGTATCAAACCCTCTGACCCCTCCGCTTTCGGTATGCTCTTTCAGGCGCCACTGCCACGCTTCAGGAGGGACATGCCATCCGCCGCTGCCGCCGCCAATAAATTTTATTCGTATTGCTATTGGTTTTCCAATATCACCGTTTTCTATTATTTTTTTTGCAAATTGAATAGGAGGATAAAACGCGTAGTTGTCGGTAACCCTGAAAATTTTTCCTGAAACTAACGCCGCCGCAATCATACGATCAGCGCTTGTAAGGTCATTTGTCATTGGCTTTTGAAGGGCTATATGTTTCCCTGCCTTAGAAGCGGCTACTACCATTGCTTCATGCAATGCATGCGGCGTTAAAATTTCAACAGCATCTATGTCAGGATCGCTAAGAAGCTCGTTATAATCAGTATGGACAACTTTTACGTTCCACTGTTTTCTTCTTTGCTCCAGAAGTTTTGCGTTGGTATCACACAGGGCATACAGGCGTGCACGTTTATTATTTTTATACCCCGGGTAGTGAAGATCTGCAATCCTGCCAACTCCAACAAATGCAACATTCAGTTGTGACATGGCGGCTCCCCTCCTTTTACGGCTATTGCGTATTATAAAATATTATTGCATATATGTCAACAAATTTTTGCAGTAATAAAGATCCATAAAACCTTACTATGTCCTGATGAGTTAATAAAAAATAAAAAAGTGTTGGCCTTGCACTTTTAAGAATTTTTTAGTAAAATGTTTGTCATGTCAGCTTTTTTTATTAATTCAAAAAAATATTGATATTGACAATGATGTATAGTATCTTATTCTGGTAGAAAATTGTTGCTGTTCTTATATACAGTATTAGTGTGTAATCCTTTAATCAAAAGACCTGCGATTACAACCCACCTGATTACAGCATTAATGCTTTAACAACAAGGCCAGCAAT
>DYLN01000135.1 GCA_020722085.1 Melioribacter roseus | reverse complement strand
AGAGATGTGGAACGGATGGAATTACGGAAGTTTATATTCAGCAGCTACCGGACAATCTTCGATATCGTTTAAATAATTTGCAACCTAATCGATGAGTTCATGCCCGTATTTTCTGAATTCTTTCACGGGCATATCGCCGGTGTTAGTTTTTTTCGTTATAGTCTTTCTTAATAAATTATTTTTCGGCAATGTTAGACTTTAGACTAAAGATAACAAAACTTCGGTGAGCCACATAACGTTGAGTTAAGAGTTGGTCAATCTCATGAAGAAGAATAGTATGACTTTGACAAAATTTTAGGTTATATATGAGTAAAAAAATATTGTTCCAAGTTATTATTTACAAAATATCCCATGAAAGAGAGAAACCAATTTTGACAATGCCATTCATCTCTTTGTAAAAATACGTAGAACCATCAAATGTATATGCGAAAATTTTATTGCTTGTCCAATAATACATTATATCAAAGCCCACTTTTGAATCTTTTTGGTAGCCAATGCCAACACCATTAAAAAGAATATTTTTTTGTAACTTCTACCGCTGTTATGTGCATTATTTTCGTAGTTTGAATGATGATTCAATCCAGCAATTACAATAAAATTTGTCTGAGGAATTTTAATTCTAGCAAACCTTCCTATTTCAAATCCCCAAAAAACGCCACCAACAATATATCCGGGTCGAATCTCAATACCAACCCATTCAACAGGTTTATGCACACTATTCAGATATAAGCTAGCAAATACTGGGGTATATTTAATGTTGTTCTTATGTTCGGTAATGAGGATCGCTGGCTCAAACTTAAAACCTACACTCAGGGATTGTGGGAAGTTCGCGTTGCACATTAATAATAGAGTTAAAAAACAATGGATATAAACTTCTTGTTCATTGATTCTCACCCTTTTTAATTAGTTTATTGACAGGTTATTGAAGTATATAATAATAAATAGTATCAAAAATCCTTTCAAGATCATTCGCTATTGAGAAACGAGATCTCGATCCATAGATTCCGTAGAATCTAGGAGATTCTGCGAACTCTTACGAGATTCTATTGAACGACCGACCTACAATCACACAACAGCTAACATTCTTTCAATCGGCAGTTTTGCTTTTGAAGCTATTTTTTCCGGGACCTTTACCTCGTACTGTTCATTTAAAAGCGCATAATATAGTTTATCGACTGTTATCATCTTCATGTATTCGCAGACGGCACTTTCACTTAGGGGGAAAAAATTTGCATCCGGTCTTACTTTTTTCAGTCGGTGCAAAATACCGGTTTCAGTAGCAATTACAAATTCATCTTTGTGGGATTTTTTGACGTGATTGATCATTCCTTCGGTAGAAAAAATATGAATATCTTTACAATCGAAATAAATCTGCGATTTAAGCATACATGAAGAAGAACAGCCGCATTCAGGATGAATTAAAAATTCGGCATCAGGATGTTCGATACGTGCGTCATCAAAATTAACATCCCCTATTTTTTGGTGAACGTGACAAGCTCCGTCCCAAATTTCCATTTCCCTTCCTGTTACTGCCGAAACGTAGTGCCCTAAAAATTTATCCGGCAGGAAAAGAATTTTCTTATTATGTGGGATTGAGTTCACTACTTTAACTGCATTTGACGAAGTCACACAGTAATCACTTTCGGCTTTAATTTCAGCGGTTGTGTTTACATACGAAACTACAACTGAGTTTGGGTGCTCTAACTTCCAAGTCCTTAGTTGTTCTAAAGTTATTGATGCTGCTAAAGAGCATCCGGCATTAAGATCGGGAATTATTACTTTTTTGTGAGGTGAAATTATGGATGCGGTCTCTGCCATAAAATGAACGCCGCAAAAAACAATTAAATTGGCTTCCGTTTTTGACGCTTCAATCGAAAGCCCGAGTGAATCGCCGACGTAATCTGCCACATCCTGAACATCGGGTATTTGATAATTGTGAGCCAAGATTACTGCATTTTTTTCAACTTTCAGACGCTTTATTTCATTAATCATCTCAGTGTTGGTCATTTTTACTGCTTCTCCTTTTCTCGCGCTCGTACTGATAAACTATTTTGTAATGTACATGCCGATATCCAATGCTTTAGCGGAGTGAGTTAAAGCTCCGACAGAAATAAAATCTACTCCAGTGCGGGCAGTTTTCTTAATTTTTTCAAGTGTCATTTTACCTGAAGCTTCTACAAGAGCGCGTCCATTAATTAACTTCACGGCTTTTGACATATTCCTCAGACTCATATTATCGAGCATAATAATATCTGCATTACAATTCAAGGCTTCTTTTACTTCCTTTAAATTTTTTGTCTCGACTTCTATTTTTATTTTTTTAGGTAATTTCGCTCTAATTTGCTGCACAGCATTTGTTATGCTTCCTGCAACTTCAATATGATTATTTTTAATCATAACAAGATCATAAAGACCCAGTCTGTGGTTTTTACCGCCTCCAATTTTTACCGCATATTTATCCAGAATTCTCAATCCCGGCGCTGTTTTTCTTGTGTCTAAAATTTCTGTCTTAGTTCCTTTCAGTTCATTTACAAATTTATTTGTTAACGCTGCTATTCCGCTCATTCGCTGCAAAAAATTTAATGCAGTTCTTTCACCTGTCAGCAGTGCTCTGTAAGAACCGGTAATTTCCGCAAGTATTTGTCCCTTTTTTGCTTTACAGCCGTCATTGACAAATTGTTTCCATTTTATTTTGGGGTCAAGCTGTTCAAAGACTAAACGGGCAACTAACAATCCGGCAATTATTCCCTCTTCTTTTGCTTTTAGTACCGCCTTTGCTTTTTTATTTGCGGGTATCAAAAAATTGGTTGTAATATCACCGGTCTTTATATCTTCTTTAAGCGCATTAGCGATAATCCTCAGAATTTCTTTTCCTTTCATGTATAATTTGAAATTGTCCACAATTTTCAATCCGCCGTCGTAGATTTCGCTTGCAGAGTCTGACTGCCTAAATGTGATTAACTTTTTCGAAACGAATATCTTCTCCGATTTTCTGAATAGAAGTCGATATTAGGTCGGGATTTTCGTTTCTAAAATCGCTGCGAATGTGGCAGCCCCTGCTTTCGTTCCTTGATAAAGCCGCATTAACAATTAAACTAGCAACAACAAAAGTATTTCTACAGCTTAGAAAGTAAAATTCATCATCCGAGCGGCTGAAACGAATTAGCTGCTCTTCCAGCTCTTTTTTTGCAGCTAATAAACCGGCTTGGTTTCTTATAATTCCGGCATTAACCGAAAGTAAATCTGAAACAAGATTTTTACAGTTAACATATACAGTTTGATTTTTTTCATTCACATTAAAATTTGATTGAATACTCGAAATACTCTTATTATGGTCATTTAGTTCTTTCATGTGTTCTGCAGCGCGTTTGCCGAAAACCAGACATTCCAGAAGCGAATTGCTTGCTAGCCTGTTTGCGCCATGAACTCCTGAAGAAGCGGTCTCGCCAACTGAATAAAGTCTTTTGATGTTTGTTTCTGCATAAACACCCGTCTTAATTCCACCTATAAGATAATGGGCAGCCGGCGCTACAGGTACTGGGTCTTTTGTTATATCAACACCATACTTTAGCGCTTCGTTGTAAATATTGGAAAATCTGTTTTTAATTTTTACCGGATCGAGATGGTCCAGTTTTAAGAAAACATTTTGCCTGCCGGACTTTTTCATTTCGTCAAATATTGCTTGGGAAACAACATCGCGCGGTGCAAGTTCGCTCATGTTTTGTTCTTTTAAGAATCTAATATTATTATGATTTACCAGGACGGCACCTTCGCCGCGGACAGCCTCGCTGATTAAAAATGTCTCGCTGCTGCCGGTGTAAAATGATGTTGGGTGAAACTGCAGAAATTCCATGCTTTCTATTTCTGCCCCTGCTTCGTAAGCAAGAGCAATACCCTCACCGGTTGAAGTATGCGGATTAGTTGTTCTTGCATAAACCGCCGAAGCTCCTCCAGTAGCAATTATTATTGATTTGCCTGTTAGCAGCAAATTTTCCTTTTGTTCGAAATTATATGCTAAAGCTCCGATGCATTCATTGTTATCGATCAGCAGTTTATAAACAGGAGTGTTTTCCAGAATAGTGATGTTCTTTTTTTGGAAAACCAATTTGGAAATAAATTTAACTAACTCTCTGCCTGTTGCATCTCCGCCGGAATGAAGTATTCTTCTATGTCTGTGCCCTCCTTCAAGTCCAAGACTGATTTCACCGCTTTTGTTTCTGTCGAACGGCATGCCTAGTTCAATTAAATTCAGAATTTGCCTGCGTCCCTCTTCAACCAAAATTTTTACCGCCTCTTTTTTACATAAACCCCTTCCAGCTGACAAAGTATCTGAAAAGTGTTCTTCTGTTGAATCGGTATTGCCGATAGCTGCTGCTACGCCGCCCTGTGCCCAGTATGAATTACTGATTTCAAGTGTAGTTTTAGATACGATTAAAACTTTTCCGTATTTACTTGCGTTTAGTGCTGTATATAAACCGGCAAGTCCGCAGCCAATTACTATATAATCATACTTCAAGATTGACAACATATTTAAGAATTATTTTTTTGGAAACTAAGTTATAAAATTATAACGAAGATTAAATGTGCTTAATGGATGACTAACAGATAATTTTTGAAAAGATTAGGGACAGATTCGGGGTAGGTAAGTATTCACGACAAATATTACTTTTTAGACAACCTCCGGATGCCCAGCAGCCTCTACCTTTTTCTCATATATTTCTGAGGGTCATCGAGCGCACTAAAACCGAATTTTTCATATAAACCGTGTGCGTCCTTGGTTGCAAGCATCCAGGTTTTTACATCTTTTAACTCTGGATGATTTAATATATTTTCCAGCATCCATTTACCCAATCCTTTTCCGCGGTATTTTTCAATAATAAATACATCCGCCAGATACGCAAAAGAAGTATAATCGGTAATTACACGCGCAAAGCCTAACTGCTTTTTTTCATGGAATATCCCAAAACAGAGAGAGTTTTTGATCCTTTTCTTGACTGTTGCATAATCGATTCCTTTTGACCAGTAAGCATTTCTTAAAAATTCGTAGATCATCCAGACATCAAATTTTGCTTTATTTGTTGTGATAAGATATTCACCGTTTAAATGATTTTCATACATAACTATTCTTCAAATTTTATTTCGAAATATTCGTATAAATATTTATTAAAATCTTTCCTGGTATTAAATTCAATTTTAGTTTTTTCTTTCCCTTTTTTTATAGTAAGTGAATTATCCGAAAGAGTTATTCTTCCTGTTTCGGTTGCTTTTGAACAAAGCATTCGTGTTCTAAAGAGCGAAGTAGGACTGTCCTGCTGAAAATCGCACATTTCCGCGAAATCCTGAAGTTGACGCGGAACAGTAGTGAAGCTGTACTGTAATTCCCACAATCCTTTATTGAGTTTTTCCACAGCAAAATTTCCTTTAGAACCTCTTATGCGGTATGTACCACTTAAATCACTAACAGTTCCGTTCGGCATTAGTATCGGTTTGCGAAATGAGTCACCGAAGCCGACATCCACTAAATAATCTTCATTTATATCCGCAAAGAGCAGTTGCGGAGAAGCGGAACTGTTGTGCCTCGCAGGCAAGTGTACCAGCAAAGTCATGTGGTCAAACTCGGGACCCACCGCTTTCCGGTCGTGATTATAGACTCTTGCAGAAAGCATATCGACATGGAATCCCAGATTTGTAAGCAGCCAGTAAAAAAGCCCATTTAGTTCATAGCAGAACCCCCCGCGTTTGGATGGAATTATTTTATTATAGATTCTTTCAAGGTCGAGAACAATTCTTGCCCGGTCGGGAATGTCGAGGTCCTCAAAAGGAATTGCATATAGATGCTTCAACTGAAGCTCTGCAAGAAATTCAATGGAAGGTTCTCTTGCTTCGGAAATATTAATTCTTGTAAGATAATCTTGTATGTTCATAATCCTTAAAAAGATACTGGCGGAAGTCCGAAATATTTTCTTAGAAATGCGAGCTGACCGACATGATATGCTTCATGTTCTGCTAAATATGAAATCATGTTTATAACCGGTTTATCATTGCCCGGGTAGTCAAAATCAAGCTTGATGTTTAGCTGCTGTGTTGTAAGACTGCTCAGTTTTCTTTTAAGTATTTTATCCAGGTTTTCCCACGTTGTAAGTACTTTTTTGAGATGCGGATATTTTTTTACATCTTCGATTGTGTTTTCCCAATTCATATATTTTGCAAAAGGATTCCTAACACTGCCGTTTAAATTTTTAAGAAGAAAATACCTTGCATCAAGTGTATGAAGAAGTATGAACATCATAGAGTTGTTTTTTTTGTTCGGGCGTTTAACAGAAAGTTCTTCGGTAACACCCTTAAAGGAGTTTAATAACAGCTTTGTGTTTACATCGTAAATGGAAATTAACGGTTTTATAATCGGGTTCATTACTCTTTTTTCCTAAAATCCTTTTTTTCATGATTGAATATAAAATTTTTTGTTATTAATTATGCTCAAACAAAAAGGGTGTTGTATGAAAATTACAAGAAAATCTTTTCTAAAAGCGGTATCAATTTTGGCAGGAGGCGCCATTTTACAGGGTAATAAACTTATTGCAAAACTGCACGAAGACAACTGGCAACTTACAAATCTCAGAAACAATATCTGGACATTTACTGAACAGGGCGGAACAATCGGAATTCTTGCTGATAAAGATGCTTTGGTTGTAGTGGATGCTCAATTCCCAGATTCGGCAAAGGATATGTTGACTGCGGTAAACAAAAAAGTCGAAAGAAAAATAGATTTTCTTTTTAACACACATCATCATCCCGATCACACAAGAGGAAATTTGTACCTGAAAGACTTTGCCGATAATATTGCTGCGCACGAAAACTGCGTGCGGCTCCAAAAAACGTTGTACGGAAACGACGAAAAAAATCCTCAGGTTTATGCAAACATTACATTTACCAAAGAATGGACTGCAGATTTGGGCAATGAAAAATTATATGCTTACCGTTACGGAAATGCACACACAGGCGGCGATGCGGTTTTTCATTTTGTCAACTCGAATGTAGTGCATGTGGGCGATCTGGTTTTTAACAGAGTTTTTCCGTGGATAGGCGGATTGAAAGACGAGTCTTCAATTGTAACCTGGGCTGAATACCTTGAGGATGTTGCAAGACGTTTTTCGGACGACACAATTTTTATTTTCGGTCACGGTTTAACAATAACCGGCAATAAAAACGACCTTTACTCAATGAGAGATTATATGACAGCACTTAATGATTTCACCAAAAAGCAGATTAAAGCCGGCAAAAGCCGCAATGAAATTATTGAGTCAAAAGAAATTCCCGGCGTTAAGGACAGAAAAGAAATGCGGAGCGGAATGATGAAAGCTAATTTAGCTGCAGCCTATGAATTGATCACGGAGAAAGATTGAGAAGTAGAGGTTGACCAAAAAGTAATGTTTTCCGTAGGAATAGCCACTTCCGTAAGGAATGCCTTCGGCAGAATTACACGAATTATTTTATTGTTCGTAGGTCGTTAGACTCTCGCCAGTCGTTCGAACTCTACGAGACTACTTTGGAGAATAATTACTTTTTGGTCAGCCCCTGAAAATAAACAGACTGGTGAATTGGTGTATAAATTGGAT
>DYLN01000314.1 GCA_020722085.1 Melioribacter roseus | reverse complement strand
GACCGATGAATTCGGACATAATAAGTATTTTTTTCATATTATTTGTTGTTTTTTATATTAATTATTTTAATTATTGATTGTTCCCATTGTTTGACGACTTTCTCGATATTTCTTTCCTCATGCACCCATGCTTCTTGCGCATAGAGTCTTGATTGGCGATATTCTTCGTCTGTAATAAGTTTTCTTAGCTTAGCAACCCATTTATCGTGCCTATTTTTTACTAGGTCTTCTTTATCCATTTCATAGCTATATGGGAGGACATTTGATGCTAATGTAACAGTTCCGACTGCAGCATATTCGTAGAATTTCAGGCAGGACTTAGAACGATTGAATCTAGTATCTTCCAGTGGCGCTATTCCAATATCAAAATTGAGCTCAGACAACTTTTTGCGATACTTTTCATAAGGCACGTATGGCACGTGCGTATATTTAATCTGTTGGAGCTTTTCATATAACACCGAGAAATCTTTCATCCATTTCCATTTCTTTTCTCCATACCCCTTACAAAATTTGTCAAGGTCTTCCAACGGCTTGTCATCTATGCCAAAAATATAGAACTCAAATCCAAATTCTTTCTGTAGTTCAGCGATCGCATCAATACATATCAATAAATCTTGCACATGGATATTTGACCCTTGAAATCCTATGCGAAGCTTCTTGTTTTTTCCTGCTCTTTTCGGATATTGTGAGAAGTCCAAAGCGTTTGGGATTACAAAGACATTGGCATTTGGGAACATCAGCAATATCTCGGCTTTCAGTTCTGGCGTGCTAACAATTACTCCGTCCGATGCTTTTATTAGTTCTCTACTTGATAACACTCCAAAATCTTTGATTTTCATGAATGGATTATTTTCATCAATCGCTTCGTAATTATCATCAGTCTCATATATCACAGTCTTTCCCCTATCCTTCAGAAACTTGATATATTTCAGGAGCGTTCCTTCGTAAAATCTCGAGAAAATAAAAACATCATAGTTCTCAAAATCGATATTGGTTGCAGACACATTATAATAAACATCATGACCGAGCTTTGATAAGTTTTGTCCTACGATTTTATTTCGCACTACATACGATGGATTTTCATCCTTCGTATTGTTAATCATCAATACACGCAGTTTTTCTCCTTCCATAGATTTCTATTGTGCTTTAATTTTTCTCACGATTTTAGCGACTTCGTCTCTATTTGTAAATCCA
>DYLN01000134.1 GCA_020722085.1 Melioribacter roseus | reverse complement strand
CTGAAAAGATTCTCTTCAATAGGAATTCTACGAACAATTAGCAATGTCTCTGCTGTCTGAATCCCGCATCATCATTCGTTAGTCAATTCTTCAAGTTCAACTTTATGAATATGAGAAATTTTGCTGCCTAAAAATCTATTTGCAATTTCCTTAAACTTTGCTGGGATATCGCTTACGTAAAAATCCATTTCACCAAGCTTATTTGAATCGTTGCGCAGACCACGGGCATTTAGATATTCCTCCACCAGTTTAGCAGCGGGTGTGCCTGAGTCAACAAGTTTTACAGACTTACCCATTACTTTTTGGATTACTTCGTACAGAATAGGGTAGTGGGTACATCCAAGAACAAGGCTGTCGATTTTTTTTGATTTTAATTCTGTTAAATATTCTTTTGCAATTAATTCCGTTGCTTTATGATTAAGCCAGCCTTCTTCAGCTAAAGGTACAAACAAAGGACACGCTTTCTCAAAAACTTTTACTTTTGGATTTAACCTTTTCAGTTCCTTTGAATAAGCCCTATTGTTTATTGTTGATACAGTTCCTATTACGCCAACAATATTACTCCTTGTTTCGTTAAGAGCCATTCTGGAACCCGGCTCAATCATTCCGATTACAGGAATTGTCAGGAATCTTTTTAGTTCTTTTAGTGCAACGGAAGATACCGTGTTACATGCAACGACGAGCAGTTTAATATTTTTTCTTAAAAGAAAATTTGCAGCTTGCAATGCATACTCAATTACAGTATCGTTGGATTTACCGCCGTATGGTACCCTTGCAGTATCGCCGTAGTAAACAATATTTTCATTGGGCAAAAGTTTTGTTACTGCTCGAACAACGGTTAATCCCCCGATGCCTGAATCAAAAAAGCCTATTGGATTTGATTTGTTCATGAAGTTCAAATTTGCACCTATAACATTTCTTCGATTGTTTGTGTTAATTCAAGTGTTATTAATTGATAATCGTTGGGGGAGATTTTTTTTCTATTTCGGTCTAAAACATAAAAAGCATCTACAACATCGTCGGCTTTGGTTGCAATTTTTGCAAAGTAAATTGAAATGCCGAGTTCATTCATTTTTTTTGTGACTTGATAGAGCAGACCAAGTCTGTCGGGAGAATAAACATCGATAATTGTGTACTTATTATGTTTTTCAAATTCAATTTTGATTTTCCCTTTCCTTTTGAAAAGCTTATTTTCAATGCGCCACCATTTGGATTTTATTTTGTTGAATTCTTTTGTGATTTGCAGCTCGTTTTCAACTCCCAATGAAAGGTCGGCTGAAATTTTCGAATACCTTGAACTGTCTACAATTCCGCCGGTTCTAAAGTCGGTTACGTTAAAGCTGTCGATAACAATGCCGTCTTTTCTGGTAAATATTTTGGCATCGTGGATATTGAGATCATTAATCGAAAGTGCGCCGCATAAACGTGAAAGAAGTGATTCGGAATCTCTTGCAACAACGGTAATATTTGTAAAGCCTGCATCCTCCTTAAAGAAAACGGAGACCGGCGAGCCTTTTTCAATTTCTTCAATATGCTGGTTAATTTCTTCTTGCGAAAAATTTTGCAGGTATCCGATATCGTCTATTAAATCAATGTGTTCTTTAAAACTTTTTCCGGAATATGCTTCTGTTTCTCTTAGAATTTCCTGCGTTGTGTATGAAAGGAGCTCTTCGCCGGATATTCTTTCTATAAGCATTCTTTTTGTTTTACTGTAAAGTTCGTAAAGCAGGTCACCTTTCCATTGAGTCCACACCACAGGCGAAACAGCAGAGAGATCGGCATAAGTTAAAAGATATAAAAGATCAAGAGCCTCTACGGAAGGGAAAATTCTTGTAAAATTGTTTAATGTTGATGCATCATTTAAGTTTCTTCTGAACGCAACTTGTTCCATTGTAAGATGATGACGTACAAGAAACCTTACAAGCATTATTTCATCTTGATCGTAGCCGAGCCTTTCCATTACAGAGTTTGCTACTTCGCCGCCGATTATTTCATGTCCGGAAATACTTATCGGCTTTGCGATATCGTGGAAAATTACCGACAGATACAGTACATCTTTACTTACAACACTTGCGAATAATTTGCCCAAGAAGGATTCTTCATTAATTAACTTCTCAAGGTTGTTTAAGGCAATTAAAGTATGTTCGTCTGCTGTATAGCAATGATAAACTCCAGGCTGAAAAAATCCTATTAAGTCTTTGAACTCTGGCAGAAAAGTTCCCAGCACACCGAGTTCATTCATTATGTAAAGTGTTTTTCCTACGTTCTTGGGCAGTTTTAAAATTTCGCGGAAGAAAACAGATGACTGCATTTCAAGATTTTGTGTTTCTTCATGGTCGAAAACAGCTTCAATAATTTCGGAGCGTAAGTGTTCGTCGAACTGTGCATCGTAAAGACAATAATAATAAAACGCTCTCATGATTGATGAGAGTGTAAGAGGCGTTCTGCGGATTTTTGTAATGTTATTTCCCTTCAGGACAAAATCTTCATCCAGGTCGATGGAAAGCATATCCGAGATAGGATTTGTAACTTCTTCTTCAAATCTTTTCATCATTGTGCGGTTGAAACGTTTAATTACATTGGCGGCTTCAAAATATTTTTTCATATAAGCATGCCAGCCACCTTCTTCGTACTCGAAAAATTTTGCAATTCTTTCCTGTGCTGTAAACTCGAGCCTGTCGTTTTTATGTCCGGTTATAAGATGCAGAAAGTTTCTTGTAGCAAGAATCAATTTGTAGCTTTCCCGCAGTCGGCTTACAGCCCTTGGAATAATTACCTTATTCTTTTTAATAATATTGAGGAAGACCTCAGTTTGCGTTATTTCACTTTGTTCGGTTAAAAGAATATCGTTTTTCAAAGAATATATCCATTCCACCATCTGCAGGTCACGCAAGCCGCCGGCGGTAAATTTTACATTCGGTTCGAGCACTTTTGCCGAACCGCCGTACTTTGCATATCTGGCGTTAAGATCTTCAAGAAATTTTTCTATTAATTCTTTTTTGTATTTATCGTTCAAGGCCCCTAATACCCTGCCTATCCATGCGTTGTAAATTTCTCTGCTTCCTGCTATAAATCTTGTTTCAAAGAATTGTGTGAAAGTATGCAGATCTTCTTTAAGAAATTTTTTAATATCCCTGTGATCTCTTATGGTGTGCGATACTTCAATTCCGCAGTCCCACAAATCAGTAATGCAATCTTTAATAACTTCTTCATTTCCGTCAATCTTAGGATAAATAAACATAATGTCTATATCGGAGTAGGGGGAAAGTTCTCTTCTGGAAAAGCTGCCCACTGCAGCAACTGCACAATCTAGTTTTTTGTTTTTTAGGATTAACTGGACGTATCTTTCAACTAGCAGACTAAAGCTGACGCAAAACTTAAAGGGATCTTTAATTAGTTCCTCATTTTTAAACACAAGGTCTTT
This sequence comes from Melioribacter roseus, assembly GCA_020722085.1. Classification (GTDB taxonomy): domain Bacteria; phylum Bacteroidota; class Ignavibacteria; order Ignavibacteriales; family Melioribacteraceae; genus Pyranulibacter. Next base: position 4,268 of record DYLN01000134.1, on the reverse strand, counting down.
TTCTTTAAGAAATTGTTCTTTAAGTCGAAGTACAGTTGTCATAAAAGCTCATCCCAAGGGGTTATATTTACGCTCTAAAAAATTCAGAAAAATATTTTTGATTAAAAAATAAGGGCGATTGAAATTTCGCCCCTACTATTAAACGATTTTTTGTTTTTATAATTTACTAAATCGTGCTTGGAAAAACCTTAAATATTTCGGTTCATAAATCATCTTTAACCCTTTTATTTTTTTCCTTTCCTGGTATACGGAAGCGATTGATTCTACCATAACGTCGATATGAGCCTGAGTATAAACTCTTCTTGGAAAAGTTAAACGCACCAATTCAAGTTTGGGATAACGGTGTTTGCCGGTTTGCGGGTCGCGTCCGGCAGAAACAATCCCTCTTTCCATTCCTCTAACTCCGGAATCGACATAAATTTCGTTAGCAAGAGTTTGAGCAGGAAAAACATCCTGCTTCAAATGAGGCAGGAATTTTTTTGCATCTAGAAAAATTGCATGACCACCGAAAGGATATACCATCGGGATGTTGTATTTTTCAAGCTGTTTTCCGCAGTATTCTACCTGTCCGACTCTTGCTTTTATATTATCAAACTCAACCATTTCTTCTATGCCGCGCGCCATTGCTTCCATATCTCTTCCCGCTAAGCCGCCGTAGGTATGAAGTCCCTCGTAAACAACAACCATGTTGCGCGCTTCTTCGTAGACTTTTTTATTTCTTGTAGCGAGGAATCCGCCGATGTTTACCATTAAATCTTTTTTTGCGCTGACCCATAAACCATCGAAATACGAGCACATTTCTTTCAATATTTGTGCAATAGTTTTATTCTCGTAGCCTTTTTCTCTCATTTTAATAAAATATGCGTTCTCGGTTGCTCTTGTGGCATCGAACCAAAGTTTTACACCGTATTTGTTACATAGTTTCGAAACAGCTTTCAAATTTTCCATCGAAAAAGGCTGTCCGCCAGCCATATTTACCGGTCCTGCTATACTGACATAAGGAATTTTCTCTGCTCCTACTTTTTTAATTAAGTCTTCAAGTTTTTGAAGATCAATGTTCCCTTTAAATGGATGTTTATTTTGAGGAATATGAGCTTCGTCAATAATTACATCAACAAAAGTTCCTCCGGCAAGTTCCTGGTGGAGACGTGTGGTTGTAAAGTACATATTGCCAGGGATATAATCTCCGGGTTTAATCATAATTTTTGATATTAAATGTTCGGCAGCGCGTCCTTGGTGGGTAGGAACAAAATACGGCATGCCGTAATATTTTTTTACATTATCCCAAAGGTAGTAGAAATTTTTGCTTCCCGCATAAGCTTCGTCGCCAATCATCATTCCTGCCCATTGGTAATCACTCATTGCATTTGTTCCGCTGTCTGTTAGAAGATCGATGTAAACATCTTCGGATCTTAACAAAAATGTATTGAAGCCAGCTTCCTTTGCACATTTTGTGCGGTATTCTTTCGTTGTCATTTTTATCGGTTCAACGACTTTAATTTTGAAAGGCTCAGCCCAGCTTCGTTTAATAATTTTTTGTGCCATGTTTTTTCTCCCAATTATTTTAAAAAACGATTTTCATATTTTTTTAAGCGGAAAAACACGGCTTCAGACAAACTTTTTCTTTAATTTTTTGCGTCTTTGCTCTGCAATTATTTCAGAAGAGATTCCGCCGCGCGTGTTGAATCTTGCTGTTATTTTCATGTAACGTGGTTTACAGACTTTAATTAGGTCGTTAAGAATTTTGTTTGTGACAGCTTCAAAATAAATTCCATCGTTACGGAAAGACTGAAGATAGAATTTATAGCTTTTCAGCTCGACACAAATTTTATCCGGTATGTATTCGAGTATAATTGTTGCAAAATCCGGCTGACCTGTTTTTGGGCAAAGTGATGTAAACTCCGGTGCAGTATGAATTATTGTATAATCTCTTTCGGGATTGGGGTTGGGGAATGTTTCAAGGAGTTTGGTTTTGTCTGTCATAACAAACTATCTATCCTTATATCCTTGTTCTATTAATTTCGTTAAAAAAAACTTTTTAACTTTTTCTGCAATTTCGATAGAATCTTTTGCTTCATCTTCAGAAGGAAAGAATAGAATATCGTATCGTGACTCAACAGCGTAGTCGGTAAGCTCAGTCACACCAAATTCAAAGAGAGAATTGAATCCTTTGTTGACTTTAGAGCATTCATTGATAAGTTTAGCAATATCATGCGTTTTCTCAATTTCTTTTCCATTGAAAGTTAAAAAGGCTTTTAAATACTTTTCAGCGCATTGCTGCATGTAAAAACATATTCCATCAGTAGACGGATCATCACTTGTAATACTTACTTTACCCAATTTAAGATCACTCTCAACTTTCTTAATCCATCCGGCTGCCGATTTTTCATTCATATTAATTCCACACCTTCTTTTAATATATAATAAGTCAAATAGCCAACGTCATTCTTCATTTCATTTACAAGAGAAATCGAATGAATGATTATATCGCATGATAAATCGTATACGAGCATTTTTTCGTTTGATACGCGAAGTGATTCCCAATTTCTTCTTGTGAGGAATATCTTCATTCACAATCACATAAAAATCCCAATCGCTGGATTGATTAAAATCTCCTCTTGCGCGGCTTCCAAATAGTTTGAGTCCTAGTAACTTCAAGCCGGCTCTCTCAATTTCTTCTTTTATTATTTGTTTTACTATTTCTAGTCTTGGTTCCATCTAGCAGTTATTTTTTCATAATCTCTTAAAATACACCCTCAAACATAGGAATTTATGATAAATTTAGTTGTGTGCAGGTATGCTGTTGGTCTCTTTTTTAGAGGATTTTTTTCTTCTTTTTGTCAATTTTAATTTTATTGCCATGCCCATAATAGCCTGCTGGCTACGCCTTAAGGCTGAAGATATTTCTTCCAGCGGAGTATGTCCATAGTGGGTTTTCATGTATTCTTTTTCTTCATCGTTCCACGGACGGGGTCTGCCGGCACTAATTCCAAGAGGACCGGCACTGTTTATAATTGCATCCATGCTTCTGTTCAAATATTTAGCAATTTCACGCGTTGGTATTTTTTTATAATTCTGTCTTATAAATTCTTTTTCTTCTTCTGTCCACGGGCGTGCTTTTTCCCGCTGTCTTAAACCTAGTCTGCTTACCTGATGTGAAACTGCGCTATGTGTCAAACCGAGGTCTTTAGCAATTTCTTTATAGCTTTTTTTATTGAAATATTTTTTCAAATAATTATTTTCTTTTCTTGTCCATTCATGGTCGTGTACGGGTCTGCTTATACCGAGATACTGGGCTTGTAATAGAATGGCATATCGGCTTCGGTTTAAGATTTTAGAGATTTCTTCCAGCGAGTTTTTTCTATCGGGGTACAGTTCTCTAAGAATATCTTTTTCTGATTCGGACCAGCCTTTTGCTCTTTCGCCGCGCAGATTCAGAAGTTTGGCTCTTCCCATTATGGAAGGGATTGATCTTTTAAGAGTTCGGGCGATAGAAGCTTTTTTTCTGTTATTGTAATGCCGTCTTAGATAATTATCTTCCCATGGCTGCCATGGACGGATTTTTTCGTAGCGAATGCCGAGACTTGCGGCTTTAGCCATAACGGAGTTGGGATTTTTATTCAATTTTTTTGCAACGTACTGAGCGCCTTTTTTCTTATAATTTTTCTTAAGGAAATTTATTTCTTCCTCGTTCCATGCAAGAGGAATACGCAGACCGAGTTTAGCGGCTTTAGCCTGCACGGCATTGCAGCTGCGTCCGGTAAGCTCCGCAACAAACTTAGAACCTTTTGTTGTGTAATGTTCTTTAAGGATATTTAGTTCTTCTTCTGACCAGGTGTTAATCATAGAACGAATACAGATAATTGTTTATATCATAATTGCAAACCGCATGCTGGTTTTTCTTTTTATTTGTAAATAATTACCTCACCTTTTGTGCTTCTTTCAGGAGAGGTTAATTTGGTTTTTGATTTTTGGGGCATGGTATGATTAAATTTTGTATAAAAAAGTTGTTGGCGAACCCTTATTTACAATCTTTCCCATCCTGTCGTGCCAATTTAGTAATGTCTGTTTAAGTGCTTTTTATAGCTGCGAATTCGCTAATGTCGTTCGCGCATTAGTAACATTCTAAAATTGACGCCGTACTACTCTTTTAGAATATTTAAAAGTTCCTCAGCGTTTTTTGCATAAATTAGTGGTGAACAATAATTACCAGCTCACCTTACGCAATGGTAGTTATTTAATAGCCCCGACATTTATGTCGGGAACCA
>DYLN01000313.1 GCA_020722085.1 Melioribacter roseus | reverse complement strand
GTCGTTCCGTTTTGGCAGTCTTGTTCAACGTAGTTTTAATAAAAAAGTTTTTAAATAATTATTGGCTTTGGTTTTTCAGTATTGCATTCTTGTCCGTCAGTTGACGGATGGGCTGCAGCTTAGACACAACGCCGTTATATGCTTAATTAAAAATGTAACATACCACCAAGTTTAATATCTTTATGTGTGTAAATTTTTGAAAGTTTTAAGGAAATTGGAGTAATATGGCTAATAATAACAAAGAAGAACCCATCGAAAAACAACTCTGGAAAGCAGCGGATAAACTCCGCAAAAATATTGACGCTGCTGAATATAAGCATATCGTATTAGGGCTGATATTTCTGAAATACATTTCGGATGCTTTTGAAGAACATTACGAAAAATTAAAAAAAGGCGAAGGAGAATATGCCGGAGCTGATCCCGAAGACCGCGACGAGTATAAAGCGGAAAATATTTTCTTCGTTCCTCCTTCCGCGCGTTGGTCTTATTTACAGAAAAGAGCTAAACTGCCGGAAATTGGTAAAGATGTTGATTCCGCTATGGATGCTATCGAAAGAGACAATGCTTCACTTAAAGATGTTCTGCCTAAAGTTTATGCAAGAGGAAATCTCGATCCGGCAAGTCTTGGCGGATTGATTGATTTATTCAGTAATGTTTCTATGAGACAAGGAAACGGAAAAGGTGATTTTCTCGGTAAAACATTTGAGTATTTTCTCGGTGAGTTTGCTTTAGCTGAAGGAAAGAAGGGCGGACAGTTCTATACTCCACGTTCTGTAGTTGAATTATTGGTTGAAATGTTGGAACCATATAAAGGACGCGTGTTCGATCCTTGCTGCGGTTCCGGCGGTATGTTTGTTCATTCTGAAAAGTTTGTGAAAAATCATCAAGGTAAAGTAAATGATATTTCCATTTACGGACAAGAAAGCAATCAGACCACCTGGCGATTATGTAAAATGAACCTCGCTATTCGCGGTATTGACAGTTCGCAAGTGAAATGGAATAACGAAGGTTCATTTCTTAATAACGCACATAAGGATTTGAAAGCGGATTATGTAATTGCCAATCCACCGTTTAATGACAGCGATTGGAGCGGAGAACTTTTACGCAAAGACGGAAGATGGCAATACGGCATTCCACCCGCAAGCAAGCTAATTATGCGTGGATACAACATTTTATTTACCACTTAGCGCCAAGCGGACAAGC
>DYLN01000018.1 GCA_020722085.1 Melioribacter roseus | reverse complement strand
TAGACGAGTTAGAAGTCGTTGTGCAAAATATAATTTTCTAATGCATAATTTAGGTATATATATTTTTTTGTTATAAGCTGAATTTCTATATTTATGCAGTGTTATACTTGTTCTGAATTTTGCTCTTTACTGGCAAAATATTCCTTTAACAATTTTGTTTTACTCCAACCGATTATCTCGGCAAGTTTTTCGTCTTCGGCAGATTTTATATCATCCAGACTTTTGAACTCTATCAGAAGTTTTTCCGCAAGCTTTGTACCGATTCCTTTAATTTCGGTTAGTTCAGTTGTAAAAGTTCTTTTGCTTCTTCTTTTGCGATGAAATGTTATAGCGAAACGGTGTGCTTCGTCCCTCACGTGCTGAAGCAGTTTCAAACTTGATGACGTTTTTGGAATTGATTGGGGTTCTGGATGTTCCGGCAAAAATACTTCTTCAAGTCTTTTTGCTAATCCTATAATTTCATAACTTTTTAAGCCGAGTTTATTAAGTGCATTTATTGCCGCTGACAATTGTCCCTTGCCGCCGTCAACCATTATCAAGTCAGGCATTTTTTGATTCTCTTCTATTAATCTTGAGTAGCGCCTTGTTATTACTTCATTCATGCTTGCAAAATCATCGGGACCATCAACTGTCTTGATAATAAACTTACGGTATTGACTTTTCTTTGGTTTTCCATCCTCAAATACAACCATGCTTGCGACTGTATCTGTTCCTTGGAGATTGGAAATGTCAAAGCATTCAATTTTTCGCGGTAAAGATTTTAAACGCAGATCCCGCTGAAGGGCAGAGAGCACATACGGGACGTTTCCTTCTCTTTTCATCTTCTGAAGTTGGATTTCTTTTAGCTGCAGCAAGGCATTTTGCTTGCACATTTTAAGCAGCGACATAGCTTCACTTTGTCTCTGCGGAATTATAAGTCTGCATTTTTTAATTGCTTTGCTGTTTAACCATTCTATTAATGATTCACTTTCGGAAGGTTCGGTTTCAACAATTATTTCCTGTGGTACTTCCACATACTCGTTGTAGTAAAATTTAATTATGGCGTTATAAATTTGGTTTAGTTCTTCTTCCAATTCACAGGACAGGTTTAATTGTTTTTTGCCTACAAGTTTACCACGGCGTATGTTTAGAATTGTGGCAGCAACATCTCTGCCCTCAAATGCTGCACTGATTATATCTTTATCTTCTAAATCACTTGTAACAACTTTTTGTTTGGAAGAATATATCTGTAGCTGTTCAATTTTATCTCTTATTTCCGCTGCTTTTTCAAAGTCTAATTTTTCAGAAAGAATCTGCATCTGGATTTTTAACTCTTCTATAAGATCCTCGGTTTTTCCCCGCAATAGTTTGACTACCTGGTTTACCATTTCATTGTACGAACGCTGGCTAATAAGTCCTTCACAAGGACCGTCACATTTTTTTATGTGGTAATCAAGACAGACCTTGAATTTCTTTTTTTGGATAGCTTCTTCGTTAATATCATAGTTGCAGCTTCTGATCTTAAAAATCTGGTTAATCATTCTTAAAGATGATTTCATTTCTCTTACATTTGTATAAGGTCCAAAATATTTTGACCCGTCTTTAATAATTTCTCTTGTAGAAAAAATTCTCGGATAAGGTTCATTAGTAACACGAATGTAAGGAAATGATTTGTCGTCTTTAAGGTTTACATTGTATCTTGGTTTGAATTCCTTAATTAAATTGTTTTCCAGTACCAAGGCTTCTATCTCGGTATCCGTTACAATTAATTCGATGTCGTGGATTTTACTGACAAGGGCAGCAGTCTTAGGAGTGTCAATTCTATTTTGGAAATAACTTTTTACCCGGTTCTTTAGATTCTTGGCTTTTCCTACATATATAATTTTGTCGTTTTCATTTTTGAAAAGATAAACACCTGGCAGTATTGGCATGTTGTTAAGTTTATTTTCAAGTACTTCGTTCATAGATAAAACAAACTGCGGTGTTACATGCTGTTAAAAACATAATTTTTCGGAATAACTACGATGCCTGTATCAGAAACTGTAAATCTTTTTTTATCAGTCTCAATATCAAAACCAATTTCAGTTCCTTCAGGTATTGTTACATTTTTATCGATAATTGCTCTTCTGATTCGTGAATGCCTTCCGATTTTACAGTTATCCATTATGATAGAATCGGTTATGTAAGTGTAGCTGTTTACTCTTACATTAAATCCTAGAATGGACCTTTCAACGAGTCCGCCGGAAATAATTGTTCCGTCTGAAATCAATGAATTAAAAGCTCTGCCTACTCTTTCACCTTCGTGCGAAACCGTTTTTGCCGGAGGATATTGGAGCTGTTTTGTTCTGAGCGGCCATTCGTTATCATAAAGATTAAAATGCGGGTTGACACTTATTAAGTCCATGCTTGCTGCATAATAGCTGTCAATTGTGCCTACATCTACCCAGTAAGGTTTTTCTTTTTTGTTTTCATCTACAAATCTGTATGCATATACATTGTAGTTGTTTTTTATCATGTAAGGAATTACATCTTTGCCGAAATCGTGATTCTTAATTTTATCAGCTTCCATTTTTGACATTACTTCTTTTAGAGCATGTACACTGAAAATATATATTCCCATATTAACAAAAGATGAATTTGGATCATCAGGAATAGACGGCGGATGAGCAGGTTTTTCAACGAACGATTGCACTTTGTAATTATTGTCGATTTCAATTACTCCGAATCTGTTCGCCTGCTCTTTTGGAATGTTGATGGCAGAAAGAGTCAAGTGCGATTTCTTTTCAATATGATATTGAATCATCTTAAGATAGTCCATTTTATAAATATGATCGCCGGAAAGAAGCAAAACCCAGTCATAAGGATCATCTTCAATCAAATTGAAGTTTTGATGAATTGCATTTGCGGTTCCTAAATACCAATTGTTGCTGATCTTAAACTGTGGCGGAATTGAATAAATGAACTCATTTAGTTCCGGATTAAAGATATTCCATGCTTCATATAAATGCTTGTTGAGAGAATCCGATTTGTATTGAGTAAGCACGTAAATTTTTCTTAAGCCGGAATTAAGACAGTTGGAAAGTGTAAAATCAATTATCCTGTACTTACCGCCAAAAGGCACCGAAGGCTTTGTTCTCACTTTGGTAAGAGGAAAAAGCCGCTCACCCTGTCCGCCGGCAAGTATCATTGTTAATGTCTTTCTTAAAATTGTAGATCCTTTGTAAGCCATTTTGACTTTTTGTTTATTCATATAAAATATATCTAATATTAAATTGATTGGCAATCAAAGAAATTGTTAAGTTTATTTTTCTTAATGACATTTACTCTGAAATTTGCTTATGAAATTAAAGAAGATTTTAATTTTTGGCATGCCCGTCGTTATTATTCTTGCTGCCGCATTGATTGTAATTTTAAATTATTCTTCGATTTTACATCAAATTAAGAATTATGTTTCGAAAAAATTTGTTTTCAAAGGTTTCAATGAGAAACTCTTAGCAGAATATTATTTACCGCAGCAAAAGAATCTCAATGTCCGGCATTATGATTTACATCTTGATCTTTTTCCAAAGAAGAAATCAATTGTGGCAGAAGTTATTATCAGCGGAATCCTTGACAAGCCTTCGCATGAAATCTACCTGAATTTTTATGATAACTTGAAAATCAGCAAATTGTCGCTGAATGGAAATCCCGTGGATTTTGAAAACAGCGGGACTCACTTGAAAATATTTTCAGACGCATTATTAAAAGATACTTTTAACGTTGCTGTCGAATATTCCGGTGAACCCAAAAGTCTCGGCTTTGGTTCATTTGAATTTGGAGAGACGGAAGGTAAAAGTCTGATTTACAGTTTAAGCGAGCCGGTTTTTGCTTCAACCTGGTTTCCGTGCAACGATTTGCCAACAGATAAAGCGTTGGCTGATGTTTATATTACGAATGATTCATCGAGCATATCCGTCTCAAACGGATTCTTAGCCGGACAATCGATTTCCGGTTCAAAGAAAACTTACCACTGGAAGACACTTTATCCTATTGCGACTTATTTAATTGCAATATATTCGGCTCCCTACAAAACATTTGAAGATAAATTTACGGCGGATGACGGAAAGGTTTTACCTCTTGTTTATTATGTTATGCCCGGTAAATTAAGTGATGCACGCAGAGATTTCGAGGATCATCCCGCGTACTTGAAATTTTTCAGCAAAACATTTGGAGAGTATCCGTTCATAAAAGAAAAATACGGGGTGGCGGAATTTTTATGGAACATGGGGGCAATGGAAAGTCAAACTATAACCGGTATCGGCTCTAAATTTATTACCGGCAAAAAATTTTTTTCGGGCACCCTTATTCACGAACTTGCACATCAATGGTGGGGTGATGCGGTCACTCCAAAATCCTGGAAAGATATTTGGTTGAATGAAGGGTTTGCTACTTATTCCGAAGCTCTTTATTGGGAAAATTATGCCGGCAGAGATGCCCTTATTTCTTCGATGAAAAGTTTTTCCGGAAAGTTTGAATTTGGAACACTTTACGCACCACTTGATAATCTTTTCGATAGAATGGTTTATGATAAAGGTGCCTGGGTTTTACACATGCTGCGAAGGGAAATGGGGGATAGTACTTTTTTCAAAATCCTGAAGGAGTATTATCAAACGTATAAATATAAAAATGCGTCTACTGCTGATTTTGAAAATATATGCGAGAAAATTTCCGGTAAAAATTTAACAAACTTTTTTGAACAGTGGGTGTACAAGGGAAAAGGAATTCCTGAGTTGAGTTATGACTGGGGAGTGGATTCAGTCAAAAATAAATACACCGTACAGGTAAAAATTTCTCAAAAACAAAAATTATATGACTTGTTTAAATTTCAGCTCGATATAAGATTTTTTTACAAGAACGATAGTGGTTTTTCCGACAAAAGTTTTTACATAACAACAAGAGATACTATACTTAAAATTAATTTTAAGAAAAGAATAAAAAAAATAGAACTTGATCCAGAAAGCTGGCTGCTGACAATTATAAATCAAGAAAAACAGAAATAATTTTCGGATATTTGTTTATTTCCATTAGCAATTTTAAAGACTTGAACGAAAACAAAACATATTTGTTTATATCCGATATCCATCTGGGGCTTGAGTCATCGGAAAAAGAAAAAATTAAGGAGAAGGCACTTGTTGAATTTTTAAGATTTGCTAAAGATAACTGCAATGAGCTTTTTATTCTCGGCGATTTATTTGACTACTGGTTTGAATACAAAAGAGTTATTCAAAAAGGTTTTTACAAAACAATTGCAGGACTGAAGGAAGTTTCGGAAGCTGGGGTTAAAATACACTATATTATCGGCAATCATGATTTTTTGCACAGAGATTTTTTTACTAAAGAAATTGGAGCTAGTTTATATGAAAAAGATTTCACAATTACTCTTAATCAGAAGAAATTTTACCTCGGGCATGGAGACGGCTTGGTAAAGAATGATACCGGTTACAAAATATTAAAATTGATTTTGAGGAATAAATTTCTTCAAAAACTTTACTCACTTATACATCCCGACCTGGGGATTAAAATAGCGAGTTCTTCAAGCAAAAAAAGCAGAGATTATACTAAAGTCAAAAGTTACGGCGAAATTGACGGATTGATTGAGTCAGCAAAGCAGAAAATCGAAGATGGCTTTGATTATGTTCTCTTCGGTCACTCGCATAAAAGAGAATTTATAAAATATAAGCAAGGTTTTTATGTCAACTTGGGGTCATGGCTGGATAACCCGTGTTACGGAAAATTTAAAGACAATTTCGAAATTGTGGATTGGAAACTTAATGGCTGATTACATGCAAGCTAAAAAGAAAGTAAAAAGTAATAAAAAGCTCTTCAGAATTATACTTGGAGCGGCAATAATTTTATTTATTTTTTTCGTTTGGTTCATCGGTTATATTTATTCGGGGCTCCCTTCTTTAGAACAACTCGAAAATCCCAAGCCTCAATTAGCTTCAACTGTTTACAGTGCTGACGGCGAAATAGTAGGACAATTTTTCAGGCAAAACAGAGTTGAAGTAAACATCGACAGCATTCCTCCTGATGTTGTTAATGCCTTAATCGCCACAGAAGATAGAAAATTTTACAGTCATTGGGGAGTGGATTTGCAAAGGCTTATTCAAGCAATGATTAAAAACATTTTTCTTTTTAGAAGAGAAGGTGCTTCCACCATTACGCAGCAGCTTGCAAAAAATCTGTACGACCTTAAAGTAAAAAACGAAACTGCCTTCGACACGATTGTTAGAAAAATTAGGGAATGGATTACAGCAATTCAAATAGAGAAAACATATACTAAAAGAGAAATTCTTGAAATGTATTTTAATATTTCTTGGTTTGGTCACGGTGCATACGGAATTGAAACTGCTTCAAGAGTTTATTTTAATAAAGATGTAAGACAGCTTACCATTAATGACGCCGGTGTTTTGATTGCATTGCTTAAATCTGCTTATTACTATGATCCGTTTGAAAGATACGATAATGCTTTAAAAAGAAGAAATCTTATTCTTTATAATATGGTTGATGCGGGCTATTTAAGTAATGAAGATTACCAAAAACTGAAAGTACAACCAATAAAACTTTCTAACAAAAGGATTGAAGAAGGAATTGCCGGAAAACTGGCGCCTCATTTTCTTGAGTATGTGCGGCAGCAAATGGTAAAATTATCTCAAAAGTACGGATTCGATCTTTACAGCGATGGATTAAATATTTACACAACGCTTGATTCACGGATGCAGCAAATAGCAAACAATGCCGTCAAAGAACACCTAGATCCATTCCAAAAAGAATTTGATAAGAGATGGAATTGGGATAAGTATAATGAGATCATGAAAGATGTTATTGATAAGGCGATTAAAAACCAACCCGATTATAAAAACGCATCTACCCTTGCTGAAAAAAAAGAAGTTTATAACAATTTTTTGCACAATAAATCTTTTGTCGATTCTGTAAAAGAAGAAGAACAAAAAATTGAAGTTGGATTTGTATGCCTGGATACAAAAACCGGCGCAATAAAGGCAATGGTAGGAGGGCGCGATCAAAATTTTGCTTATGGTTTGAATCATGTTACACAAATTAAAAGACAGCCCGGTTCTGCTTTCAAACCATTTATTTATGCTGTTGCCATCGATAACGGTTTATACCCCGCCTACCCGATTATGAATCAGCCGTTTGATTACAACGGATGGAGCCCACAAAACTTTGACCAATCAACCGGCGGATTTATGACTCTCCGCCAGGCTCTTGCTAATTCAGTAAATATTGTTTCAGCCAGATTAATCATAGAAGGACATGTTGAGCTTTGGAAAGTCGGCAGATTCGCAGAAAGAATGGGAATCAAAAGTCCCCTTGATTTAGTTCCTTCGATTGTGTTAGGTACTTCATTGGTTTCACCGTTGGAAATGGCAAGCGCATTTGGCACTCTGGGAAATAAAGGGATTTATAACGAGCCGATATCGATTACCAAAATCGAAGATAAAAACGGAATTACAATTGCAGAATATAATTCTGCGGCAAGGGAAGCAATACCCGAAGAAACGGCATATATTGTTACAGACATGATGCGTTCCGTTATTGACGAAGGTACAGGTGTTCGAGTTAGATTAACATACAATTTTCAAAGGCCTGCAGCAGGTAAAACCGGAACAACACAGGATTTTGCGGATGCGTGGTTTGTTGGATTTACACCTCAGCTTTCTGCTGCTGTGTGGGTTGGCTTTGATGACCAGCGAATTTCATTTACCGGGCAGTACGGTCAAGGAGCACGAGCAGCCCTACCAATTTGGGCAATTTTTATGCACGATGTTTATGAAAAATTAAATTTACCCTTGGAAGATTTTACCCCTCCTTCCAGCGGTAATGTTGTAACAGCAAAATTCTGCAAAGAAAGTATTTTTGAGTACGGAGATCCGAAATTGTATTCGTCGGACTGCTCAGATGGTGTATACAGCGATATTATTAATATTCGCGATCTTCCTTCTACTTTTAACGAGGACACAGACAGAAATATAAAGATTTTTGATAAATACTTAGTTCAAGACAGCACATCTCACCAGGCTGCGGAGATAAAATAGAATTTTGTAATAGTTGATTCACTTATTTATCTTACCATAGTTCTTTTCTAAATTATTGCCCGGATGGTGAAATTGGCAAACACGCTAGGTTCAGGGTCTAGTGCCGGTAACGGCTTGGGGGTTCGAGTCCCCCTCCGGGCACTTTTTAGTGCGTAATGTGAACTAAGAACGTGGGGTTAAGAATTCCAAAATTTTTCCAATCATCAAAAGATCCGATTTAGTATTCAGTGACTCCGAAAAGTTCTACAGACAAGCATCTAGAATTCAAATTGGTTAAATGAAGACCGATAACATTTATAAACCGGCTTACGATTTTGCAATTCAATTTACCTCCTCCCATTACGAAAACTTTCCTGTTGTTTCATTTTTTATTCCGCATAAATTAAAAAAGCATATAGCTGTTATTTATCAATTTGCCAGGCAAGCCGATGATATTGCAGATGAAGGTAATGATGCTGAAGAAGAAAAGCTGCAAAAACTAAAAGTATATAAGAAAGAATTCACAGATTGCCTTTCGGGAAATTGTGTAAATGATTTTTGGGGCGCACTAAAAAATACAATTGACATCTTTAATCTTGAGCATGAAAATTTTTATAATCTTCTGCGTGCTTTTAAACTCGACTGTACAAAAAAAAGATTTCAAAATTATGACGAACTTTTGAAATACTGCAGCTATTCGGCAAATCCCGTTGGCAGAATTATCCTTGAACTGTACGGAATTAAAGATGAAAAAATTATTCCATATTCTGATTCAATATGTACGGCACTGCAACTAACTAATTTTTATCAGGATGTCTCGTTTGACTACGGGAAGGGAAGAATTTATTTACCTGAAGATGAATTAAGAAAACATCATGTACCGGAAAATGTGTTTGAGTTAAAAAGAATAAATGTTAATTTTAAATCGCTGATGCTCTATCAGATAGAAAGAGTTCGTAATTTGTTTGTTCATGGTAAAAATATATTAAAGTATCTTCCCAGAAGTTTAAGATTCCAAATTAAATGGACTATTTTAGGAGGAGAGAAAATCTTGCAAAAGATAAAAGATTTGGATTACGATGTACTAAATAATAGACCGAAATTATCCAGAAAAGAATACTTATTACTAATGATAAAAGCATTGATTTGATAATGACAGATCAAGCAAAACAAATAGCTAAAAAAAGTCAGAGCAGTTTTTATTATGCATTTAGTCTGCTTGCACCTGCTAAACGTGATGCCATGAATACCGTCTACGCATTTTGCAGAAAAACAGACGACATAATTGACGAAGGAATTGAGACAGATGATATTCGTTATGAAAAACTTCGTAAGTGGAGAATAGAATTAGAAAAATCAATCAAAGGTGATTCCGAATATTTTTTACTAAACAAACTGGCTTCTATAATCAAACAGTTTAACATTCCTCTCGAACCTTTCTTTGAGTTGATACGCGGCATGGGAATGGACCTGCAGCGAAAACGATATCTCACATTTGATGATCTTAAACAATACTGTTATCGTGTCGCATCGACTGTCGGTTTAATGAGCATTGAGATTTTCGGTTATAAAAACAAATCCGCTAGAGAATATGCGATTAATCTTGGCTTGGCAATGCAATTGACTAATATTCTAAGGGATGTTTACAAAGATGCAAAAGCCGGAAGAATCTATTTACCGCAGAACGATATGGTAAAATTCAACTATTCT
Organism: Melioribacter roseus; assembly: GCA_020722085.1. Classification (GTDB taxonomy): domain Bacteria; phylum Bacteroidota; class Ignavibacteria; order Ignavibacteriales; family Melioribacteraceae; genus Pyranulibacter. The sequence goes on along the minus strand of DYLN01000018.1, from coordinate 30,184 downwards.
GAATATGACCTTCTAAATGGGAATTACAATCAAAATTTTGTTTCGTTAATGCAGTACGAAGCCGACAGAGCAAAGCTGCTCTTTCAACAAGCTGATGCTTCATTGGATTTTGATGACAAACCGGCAATGTTTGCTGCAAGAGCGATGGAACATATCTATAAAAAACTTCTGCGCAAACTTGAAACAAAAAAATTTGATGTCTATAATAAAAAAATAAAAGTAAACAAGTTTGAAAAAGCAGCAATCTCTTTAGGCGTATGGGCAAAATATAGTCTAGTTTATTAATGGCAAAATGTATCGTTGTCGGCGGTGGTTTCGCAGGTTTATCGGCAGCATCCCTTCTTTTAGAAAATGGAATTGACGTTCACCTTATAGAAGCATCTCCTAAAATTGGCGGCAGGGCGTATTCGTTGTATAATGAAAAATTTGACGACGAATATGATAACGGTCAACATATTTTAATGGGATGCTACTATAATACAATTTCTTTTCTAAAGCGTATTGGCTCTCTCGATTATCTGGACTTTCAAAAATCGCTTAATATACCCTTTGCCCATCGGGGCAATAAAATTTCCTTTTTAAAAACTACGGAGAAGCACTATCCGTTTAATCTTCTTGCCGGATTGATGAATTACAAAGCGATTACTGTGCATGAACGATTGAAGATTATTGATTTTTTAATTGACTTATTATTTTGTTATGAAGAAGACTTAGAAAATATCACTGTTAAAGAATGGCTTAACGAAAAAAAACAACCGGGAAATGCCATCAAAGCTTTCTGGGAAATTTTGGTTGTCGGGGCTTTGAATACAAAACCTGAAAAAGCAGCGGCTTCCCAGTTCGCTCATATCTTAAAAAAAATGTTTTTAGAAGGGGACGAAGCTTCTGTACTTGTTTTACCGAATGCCAGTTTGAACAAAATTTTTGTGGAAACGTCACTTAAATATATTTTGGGAAAGGGTGGAAGTTATTACGTTTCCGAAAAATTAAATGAAATACTTTTCGATGATAAAAACAGAGCAGCTACTATTTTAACTGACAAAAATTCCTATTCCGATTTTGACTTTGTTATTGTTGCTGTTCCATTCTATTCGCTTCTTAAAATAAAGCCTTTCGATGAGATGTTTAAAAACTATAAAGCCGTTTTTTCTTATTCACCTATTTTGAACGTACATTTATGGCTCAAAGAAAATAATTTTTCTCAAAAATTTTATGGATTAATTGATTCAAAAATTCATTGGCTGTTTAACCATAAAAAACATATTACGTTAGTTACAAGTGCGGCTGATAATCTTATAGATCTTCCAAACGAAAAAATACTTGGGATGTTTTATTCCGAGCTGGAATCTTATTTTAATTTGTTTCAAAGGGAAAACGTGGTTGATTGGAAAATTATTAAGGAAAAACGCGCCACATTTATTCCAAATAACAATTTTTGTTCAGTCAGAAAAAAGATAGACTCTCCTTTTAGTAATCTTTTTTTTGCAGGGGATTGGACTGATACGGGTTTACCTTCGACAATTGAGAGCGCAGTTTATAGCGGACATTTGGCAGCAGAGAAAATAATTAGTAAATTAGTAACGGCATAGTTATGAAAATAAAGTTGGGCACACATATAACTTATTTGTTAACGTACTACATTGTTCACAAGGAGGAATAACTAATGTCCACATTAAAAAGCAAACTCGCAGAAAAAATCAATGAATGGCGTCCCCGCACAGCAAAACTTGTCAAGGAATTCGGTGATGTAAAGATTGGAGAGGTTACAATAGAACAGGCTATAGGTGGAATGCGCGGTGTGAAAAGTCTCGTTACCGATATTTCATATCTTGACCCTTACGAAGGTATTAGGTTCAGAGGCTTTACAATACCTGAAGTTCTTGAAAAATTACCCAAGGTTCCCGGCGGCGAAATGCCGTACGTCGAAGGTTTCTTTCATCTGTTATTAACCGGAGATATTCCAACAGTAGAAGAAGTTAAAGAAGTTCATGAAGAGTTTAACCGAAGGAAAAAAGTACCGCAGTATGTTTTTGATGTAATTCGTGCAATGCCGCGTGATACACATCCGATGACAATGTTTTCCGCTGCTATTCTTGCGATGCAGCGGGAATCTGAATTTGTAAAGAAGTACCATGAAGGCATAAACAAGATGAATTACTGGGAACCTTACTACGAAGATGCTTTGAATCTTCTGGCAAAACTTCCTGAGATAGCTTCTCACATTTACCGGATGAAGTATAAAAATGATAATATTATTCCAGGAGATCCTAATTTGGATTTCGGGGGTAACTTCGCTCATATGATGGGAATTCGAAAACCTTATGATGATGTTGCCCGTTTGTACTTCATTTTACACAGCGATCATGAAAGTGGTAATGTAAGTGCTCACACTGGCCATTTGGTTGCAAGTGCACTTTCAGATATTTATTATGCAATTTCCGCTATGCTAGATGGTTTAGCCGGTCCGCTGCACGGTTTGGCAAATGAAGAAGTTCTTAGGTGGATTCAAGGTGTTATGGATAAGATGGGCGGCAAAATTCCTACCGAAGAAGAAATGAAAAAATTTGTTTGGGATACTTTGAAAAGCGGCCAGGTTATTCCGGGTTACGGTCATGCAGTCTTGAGAAAAACCGACCCGCGTTACATGGCACAGAGAGAATTTTGTTTAAAGCATTTGCCGGATGATCTAATTTTCAAATATGTCGATATACTGTTTAAAGTCGTGCCGCCAATTCTGCTAGAACAGGGCAAAGCCAAAAATCCTTGGCCAAATGTCGATGCACAATCTGGTGTTATACAATGGTATTATGGCGTACGGGAATACGAATTTTATACCGTATTATTCGGCGTTGGACGCGCATTGGGCGTTTGTTCGAACATTATCTGGGCAAGGGCTTTAGGCTATCCAATTGAAAGACCTAAGTCTGTTACCACTGCAATGTTAGAAGAGCTTGCAGCCAAGAAAGTAGAAGTCAAATAGTTCGTTATAAGAGCCGCTTAAACAGCGGCTCTTTTCACATCCTCGTGTATCTTTTAATTCATTTAATTATTTTATTCGCGTTCCGAAATCAATTATAATTTACCGATGAAAAGAACCAAAATTTTTTTAACTATTTTTTCCCCTGCCGTTGCCGTTATTCTTATTATAACTATAAATGCACTGTTAGAGAAACCGCTTGATACAAAAAATCAAGAAAGCAGTGCCGGGGATTTTAAAATAGAAATGCCGACTGTCCCAGATGAATTGGAATTTTGTGGAGAGAAAGTCCCGATGAACGATATCGAAGTGAAGGAAAGAGTAGAAAGAGAAATAATTGTAAATTTCTACTGGTATTCATCAACCGTTCAGATGCTTAAAAAATCTACACGATGGTTTCCGGTTATCGAGCCGATCCTAAAAGCAAACGGAATTCCGGATGACTTTAAATATCTTTGTGCTGCTGAAAGTAATTTTAATAATTCAACGTCGCTTGCAGGCGCTGTCGGGTTCTGGCAGTTTTTGGAAACTACGGCAAAACAATATGGATTGGAAATTACAAAAGAGGTAGATGAAAGATATAATGTTGAAAAATCTACCGAAGCTGCATGCAAGTATTTAAACAAGGCTTATAAAAAGTACGGAAGCTGGACTATGGCAGCAGCTTCGTTTAATATTGGTTTTGAAAATCTTGATAATCAAATTAAAAGACAAAAAGCAAATAATTACTACGACCTCGTTTTGAATTCGGAAACATCACGTTATATTTTTCGTGTTCTTGCGCTTAAGACTATCATTCTGGATCCTGAAGTCTACGGCTATCATCTTAAGCCTGAAGACTATTATAAACCGATACCGACAAAGGAAGATAAAGTCACCAGAACAATAGAGGATTTAGCCGATTATGCTAAAGCAAAAGGAATTAACTACAAGTATCTGAAATATTTTAATCCATGGCTGCGTGAAAATTATTTGCCGGTAAAAGAAGGACAGGAATATTTTATCAAAATTCCAAAGTCCGGTACAATTAACATAAATTCAAATTAAAAATGAATAACCTCACGGAAAAACTTTCACAGATTATTTCAACACTTTTAGCCGGAAAAGGCTCGGTTTCTGAAGAAGAAACAAAGGAATTAACCCAACTTTTTGATGAATGCCTTAATGAAATTATAAATACAAACTCATTTGCAGTAAAAGAAATTCCCCCAAAAATCTCCCAAATATTTCTGAACTTATTCCCCTCGAATTTTTACAAAATATTTTCTTCGGAAATTAACAAGGAAATTTATTTTAACTTTGGTCGATACTTACTGAGCACGAGCCAATCCGAAACTATAAATCAGATTATTTATGATTATCTTGATTTGTTTAGACTGCCAGGCTTCTTAACAAGAATTTACGGAGAGAAAAAGTGGGAAAAGCTAATACTCGATTTAATAGTTCATTCCAATTTTACCGTAGAAAAGCTCTTTAACCAAAGAGTAAAAGACTACGGTAATAAAATCTTATTTAAATTAATTGATAACGGTAGTATCAGGGAATTCAAATGGGTTGACGTAAAATCAATTGTTGAGATTTATTCAAAATCATTGTGCTCGCTTGTATATAAAGAAGAAAATAAATTTGTTGTTTTTTTGCTGGACAACTCGCTCGAAACAGCTCTGCTAGACCTTGCATGTTTATCAACCGGCATTGTTAATGTTATGATTCCCGCTAATTCTGTCCCCAGCCATGTATCTTACATATTAAACCAAACCAAAGCTTCAGTCTTATTTATTTACGATGAAAAAGAACTGATAAAAATCCGTTCAATAAAAGATGAATTGAAATATTTAAAGAAAATAATCCTTGTTAAAGGAATAGCTGCGGGCGATTGGATTACTTCTTTTGATGATTTTAAACTTCTTGCTGCTCGTACATCCGAAAAAGATCAGAATGAATTCAGAGCCAGAATTAAAATAGATTCTCTTGCAACAATAATGTATACATCCGGAACCACTGGTGACCCGAAAGGGATTATGTTTTCACAATTAAATATTGTCTATAAAAGATTCTGCCGAGCCATGGCAATACCCGAAATAGGAGAGTCCGACAGATTTTTAGCATACCTTCCTTTGTATCATACATTCGGCAGATACTTTGAAATGCTTGGTTCTATTTTCTGGGGGACTGAATATTGTTTTATGGAGAACCCTTCTGTTGAAACGATGACTGAAAACATGCGGATATTTAAGCCGACAATATTTATAAGCGTGCCCAAGAAATGGATGCAGCTTTATGAGCTTATTTCATCTAAAATTAACATTGAAACCGAAGAGGAAACTAAAATTAAATCTGTTATAGAGGCAGTCACCGGTGAGAAGTTAAAATGGGGATTATCGGCTGCCGGCTATCTGCCCTCCGAAATTTTTCAGTTCTTTCAAAGATATGGTGTTGAATTGATGAGTGGTTTTGGAATGACTGAAGCAACCGGCGGAATAACAATGACACCTCCTGGCAAATATATGCATGATTCTTTAGGCTGTGCCCTTCCAGGAATCGAAATCAAAGTTTTGTCTGACGGGGAATTGGCAATTAAAGGTCCTTATGTGATGCTTGGTTATTTTGACGAAGATAAAAATACTACCTTTGATGAAGAGGGCTGGTTTCATACAGGCGATGTAATGAAAATGGACTCTAATGGCTTTATTGAAATTGTTGATAGAAAAAAAGAGATATACAAGAATATTAAGGGCGAAACAATTGCACCCCAGAAAATAGAGAATCTTTTTAGAGATTTTGGATTCATTAATCAAGTTTTTTTAGTAGGGGATCACAAACCGTTCAATACAATTCTTATAAACCCCAAAAAGGAATTTGAAGAAACTGTACTTGCAGAGATGACTTTACAGCAAAAGCAAGAATATTTTGCTTCAACTGTAGTATCAGTCAATAAATTTCTTTCACCGTTCGAAAGAATAGTTGATTTTCGTTTGACCGACAGACCGTTTTCTTCTCAATACGATGAGTTGACTCCGAAAGGAACTTATAAAAGACGCATCATCGAAAAAAATTTTCAACATCTTATTGAGCAGATGTATGTTAAGCCTCATACTCAAATTCAAATAAACGGTTTGGAAGTTTGGATGCCAAACTGGTTTTTGCGTGAGAAGGGAAGTTTAAGCAGGGAGGTATCATCAAATGGTTCTTTTCTTGTTATTCCTAAATTAAACTTGTCTTTATCGATAGAAAAGAAGAATGATAATATTATAAAGATAGGAAGTTTTAATTATTTGGTTAATACAGATCATATAGATTTGCAGTCAATATTTACGAATCCGCTTTTGTGGCTCGGCAATTATGAAATATTTCAGTTTACCGGCAGTGCAGTACTTGAATGGGTTAGACAGAATAATCCCGATAAAAATATTTACTTCTATTCTGCAGCCAGTGAAAGAATTGATTGTTCATCCCTCATAAATTCATTCAAGAAAATTTCTTTTTCTGGCGAATATTCTTTGCGCGGATTGAGTCTTGCCGTTCTTGTACTTCAATCAGATTCTCAAGAAAGCAAATTAGCGTTGAACTATATTTCAAACATCTTACACGATCCTTCACTTTCGATTTATAGATTAACACTTGATATCCTGTTGAGACCTAGTCTCTGTAAATCGATTGAATTAAGAAGAGAAATGTTCATTGTTTCTTTCGCCGCCCAAAATAGTCTTAATTTGACAGTCCTCTTTAAAAACTATCTTAATTATGATAATGACTTACTGAATGATAATGTAATAGAGAATGTTGTTAAATGCACGCGTGATTTTGATCTTATATCGATTATTGAAAATCTCATAGATGATAAAACCGTCGAAGTAGTTTATCCATTAAAAAATACTTATGTGCCAGGATTATTTGATTTATTGAAAATTTATGGAACGAATCATCCAGCTTCCTATCAAAGAATAAGACAAATTTATGTAAAGTATCAGATTCGTAAAGACTGGGATGAATTATCTTTATTGGCGCTGAACAGTCGCTTAAAATTAAGAGACAGCTTTAGAGAATGGCTTGGTCCCAATCAAAAAATTGCCGTTGATGCCGAGACCGGATATGAATACACATGGGGTGACGTTATTACTTATGATGAAAACATTGACGTCGGCGATAGAGGAATAATTACCGAGGCTCTTATCGAAACCGCGCTTCTTCGGGAAGCAATATTTATTTTTTCTCACGGGAAACTTGTCCGTCTTGATGATATTTTCCCACGCGGAATCTGGATAAGCCACTTAAGGAGCTACCATGATAAATCCGTTTACCGGGTTTCTGTTCAGACAAGATTTTACGGCGGCTTTGAATTTGTGCTTAACATAAATAAGAAATTATCTAAGGAAAATATTCTGGAAGAAATCAACTGGCTAATACTTGCTGGCAGTGGTCATTTTACTAATGAATTTTTTGAAGACTTCGGCGGCTACTGGGAGCATTACGATATGTGGACCGGTAAGTTTGTACCCGGCGATACAGTAAAAAAATATATTCAAAAAGAGTTAAGAAAAAAAGATGAAACAAGCAGCGTAAAACTTTCACTGCTATGGCAGTTTTTTATATGGAATGCCGCTGCTGCTTACTGCAATTTCTGGAAATTGACCGGATATAAACTTCAGCTTACCGACCCTAAAGCAGATAATTTTATTATTCCTCCCCATGATTATCAAACAGGAACAAGGATAGTTTCTTTTTCTGAAAGAGGAGAATTTAAATCACTAATTGATTTTTTGACAAGTTTTTATACTGGATTTGTACTTTTAACAGAGAAAGAATTTCCTTTGCTCAAATCAAAATCCGCGTGGAATTATATCTTTTCTGGCTTATTAAATGCAGAAGGAGAAAGCAATGGATTAAAATTGCTTCGTTTACTCAAAAAGGAAATTATCAGCGACACAATAAATCCTCAACTGGAAGAACTTGAAAAAGAATTGAGCAAATTTATAGAACAGGTTGAAAATTACGGTTATATTCCTAAGCAGTTATTTTTTTCGATTAAACGATTCAATCGGTGGTTTGCATTAAACAAAGATGCCGATATAAGTGCACAGGCTACAATGCTATACGACTTATATGAGACTTACTTTTTGCCTGAGCTTGAAAAACATTTCCCGGAAACAAGAATCAGATTTTTCCTTGAAACAGTATTTAATGATTCTGACCCGACTTTTCGGAACGCATTATTTGATATTATGAAACGTCAGAAATTTCATGAGATTACAAAAGATGAAGCTACATCGCTTTTAACGGATCTACATGCTAAATTCAATTTATCTGATAAAGAAAACTTTTTCTTAACGCGGTTAACCTATCCATTTCTTAAACCGACCGATTCTGCAGTTATCATAAAAGTGAAATCTGAAGGCTCAGAGCAGTCGAACCTTGTTGTTCAGTTAGCCGACTACGACGGAAATATTTTTTTAGTAAGAAAACCAATTTCTCCAAAAGAAATTTCTCGGCTTCACCAACTCTTTATCGAAGCAAATTTAATAGTTAATTTCAGACCTGAACACCAGTTTCTGGTTGCTCTTTCTGAGAGAGGATTTATAATCGGCGGTCTTTTCTACCTTCAGATAGACGAAAATACAGTACACATGGAAAAGATAGTTGTTTCTAATATGTATAGAAGAAAAGGTGTAAGCGAAGGGTTAATGACTGAACTTATCAAAAGGCTGAAAAACGACGGTTATAAATCACTTACTACAGGTTATTTTAGACCGGAATATTTCTACCGTTTTGGTTTTAAAATTGAAAAGAAATACTCCGGCTTGGTGAAAAACCTGTCGGAAATTTAATGGAAGATATCTTCGCATGCCTTCAGTTTGTTTCCAAGCTCTGAAAAAATTTTAAAAAGCAGAAAAACTTAAGTAGACAAATCAACTTTTTTTCTTATTTTTCGTAAACAAATTTTTAATCCACTCTTAATTTTAAGATTCAATGCCGCTGAAAAAGAAAGTAAAATACATCTTCATTACAGGAGGTGTAGTATCTTCACTAGGCAAAGGCATAACAGCTTCATCAATCGGTCTTCTTCTTAAACTTCGCGGTTACAGTGTTACTATTCAAAAATTTGATCCTTACATTAATGTTGATCCCGGAACTATGAACCCGTTTCAGCATGGCGAAGTTTATGTCACCGACGATGGTGCAGAAACCGATTTGGATCTCGGTCATTACGAAAGATTCCTTGATGTCGATATGAGCCGTGCCAATAATACAACCACCGGACAGATTTATAACCAGGTAATTACAAAGGAGAGAAGGGGAGATTATCTCGGTGCAACCGTACAAGTTATTCCTCACATTACCGATGAAATAAAAAATAGAATGAAATTTTTAGGCGAAACAGGTAAGTATGATATTATCATTACTGAAATCGGCGGAACCGTAGGTGATATTGAAAGCCTTCCTTTTATTGAATCGATGCGCCAGATAATGCTTGAACTGGGGAGGAAAAATGCGATAAGCATACATGTAACCTTGGTACCTTATATTTCGTCTGCCGGCGAAGTTAAGACAAAACCTACACAGCACAGCGTAAAAAATCTACTTGAACTCGGCATTCAGCCGAATATTCTCGTTTGCAGATCAGAAGAGAAACTTTCTCAGGAATTGAGAGATAAAATTGCATTGTTCTGCAACGTGCGTTCGGAGGCAGTTATTTCAGCTTACGATTGTTCAACAATTTATGAAGTCCCGCTCGTTCTTTATCAACAGAATTTAGACAGATTGATTTTAGACAAATTAAAACTGCCAGATATCACAATTCATCTCGAGCAGTGGCAGAACTTCGTTGAGAAAATTAAAAGTCCGGAAGGAAAAGTTAGAATAGCTGTCTGCGGGAAGTACATTGAGAACAAGGATGCATATAAAAGTATTTCGGAAGCTTTTGTTCATGCTGGAGGAGAGAACAATGTTAAGGTTGATGCTGTTTTCATAAGCTCGGAAGAAGTAGAAGAAAAAGGTGCAGAAAAATTATTGAAGGATTTTGACGGCTTGCTTGTGCCCGGCGGTTTCGGTGAAAGAGGTATTGAAGGAAAAATTCAGGCAATTAAATACGCGCGTGAAAATAACATTCCATTTTTTGGTATTTGCCTTGGACTTCAATGCGCCGTAATTGAATTTTCCCGAAATGTATGCGGAATAAAGAACGCTAACAGCGCAGAATTTAGCAAGGGCAGAAACAGTGTAATTCATATAATGCCAGAACAAATCAAAGTGAAAGTGAAAGGTGCATCAATGCGTCTGGGTGCATACCCATGTATCTTAAAAAAGAAAACCAAAGCCTACGAAGCGTACAAAAAACCTAAAATTTCCGAAAGGCACCGGCATCGTTACGAAGTGAACAATAAATACAGAGAGATTCTTGAAAAAAATGGAATGATAATCAGCGGTTTATCACCCGACGAAAAATTAGTAGAAATGATCGAACTTGAAAATCATCCGTGGTTTGTTGGCTGTCAGTTCCATCCGGAATTAAAATCCAGAGCTACAAACGCACATCCTCTTTTTAGAGAATTTATAAAAGCTGCAAACGAATATTCACATAGGAAAAATAAAAATTGAAACAAAGAATTTTGTTCCTTCTTCTGGTTTGTTTCTTGCCTTTATATCTTAAAGCACAAAGTTCTGCAGTTCAAAATCTCATTAGAAATGGATGGAATGCCGCTTACAGCATGGATTTTAAGAATGCCGAGAATATATTCATGAGAATAATAGAAATTGATAAAGACCTTCCTTATGGTTACTATAATATTGCACGTCTTCACTTCTGGCTTTACTTAGGCTCGAACGATCCCGGTGAGTATTTCACATTTTTAAAATATTCCGAATTAGCAGTTGATAAAATTCAAAAACAATTGGAAAAGCATCCGGATAAACCAAAGTATAATTTTTTAGCTGGTAATATTGAGCTGTTAAGAGCTATGGCTCACGCGATGAATAATAATGTTCTGGATGCTTTTTGGGAAAGTAAAAATGCAAAGATGAGTTTCGATAAAACACTCGAAGCGGATTCAACTTATTATGATGCTTATATGGGACTTGGTTTGCTGGATTATGCATTAGGCTATGTCCCGGGAATGTTTAAGTGGGCGGTAAATCTTACTGGTTTGTCTTCCGATAAAGAGCGCGGTCTTAAATATTTGCTGCTTTCTTACAAAAAAGGTCATGCCAATAAAACAGAAAATGAATTTCATCTTGCCAAAATTTATACCGACTATCTCGCAGATTATGACTCGGCTTCAATTTACTTAAGATTGCTTTTGAATAAATATCCCAACAACACTCTGTTTTTGTACCAGAATGCACTGACTAACATCAAGGCAAGAAAACTCGACAGAGCCGAAAATTCCCTTAATCAGATAATAAAGATAAATAACAGAAAAATTTCGGTTATAAACTCGCTGGCTCACTTCAGAATAGGAGAAGTTTATTTTAGGAAAAATAATTTTAGAAGAGCTAAAGCTGAGTATGAAAAATTTATCGAGATGACAAAAGATTTTGATTTTGTCGGTATGGCTAATTATAAAATTGCACTTTGCAACTCAATTCTTGACAGCACAATTAACAACCAAAAATATTTTGAAGGAGCAAAAACCGGGAATCCGGACATATTTGAGGATTCTTATGCGAAATCAAGAAGTGAAAAATTTATGGACAAAGGCTTTTCGCGAGATTATTTGTTTTTAGTAAAAATGCAGAACTATCTGGAGTCGGCTAAATACAGAACTGTGTACGACAGTTTAAAAGCCTACTACATACACATTGAAGACGAAAGCAGCCGGGCAAAAGGACTTGCATTTTTAGCTGAGTCTTGCCTGCATCTGGGGATGTATGCTGACGCAGTAAAATTTATAGAAAAAATCGATTCACTCGATTATTCGGCTGAAAGATGGTTAAAGCCGTATTCACTTTATTTGCGTGCAAAAGCAAATTATCTTATTAAAGAAAGATCAAGAGCGTCTTTCTTTTTAAACGAAGCTGAGAAAAGTAACGACTATGAATTCAAATCCGATATACAGGCTCTTATTGATAACTTAAGAAGAAAACTGAAAAGAAAATGAAGGGGGAATATTCTTCTCGTATGTTGTTTTTATTGATAATTTAGGCATATTTCGATAATTTTTGTCGGAAAATTTGTTTATGCTGAGATTGGCTGTGTTTGTTTCGGGAAGGGGTTCGAATCTTGTATCGATTTATAATTCGGTGCCGGATAATAAAGCAAAAATTGTTGCCGTAGTATCCAATAAACCCGATTGTCCCGCAATAGAATTCGCAAAGCAAAAAAATATAGACGTATTTTTTATTAGTGAAAAAGAAAAAACCGGTTTTGTTAATTACAACCAACTGGCAGATAGGCTTGCAGAATTAAAAGTAAATTTAATTGTCCTGGCTGGATTTTTAAAAAAAATTCCCGATAATTTTATAGACCATTTTGAAAATAAAATAATAAATATTCATCCTGCTTTGCTTCCCTCCTTTGGCGGAGCAGGTATGTACGGGATGAATGTTCATAACGCTGTTTGGAAATCCGGTTCGAAGGTTTCGGGAGCTACAATTCATTTTGTAGATAAGATTTACGACCACGGCAGAATAATTTATCAAAAAAAGGTAGATATTTCCGATGCCGGCAGCCCTGAGGAAATTGCTGCTAAAGTGTTGAAGATAGAGCACGAGATTTTGCCCTATGTTGTTTTGAAATTCTCTGAAAATAAAATAAAAATAATCGATGATAAAATATTAATTGAATAACGGGGACGGATGGATTGAAAAAATATGCTTTAATCAGTGTTTCGGATAAAACCAAAGTTGTTGAGTTTGCACAAGCACTTTTGAAATATAAATACGAAATTCTGGCTACCGGCAAAACAGCCCGCTTACTTTTGGAAAATAATATCCCATGTACAGAAGTGGTAAATTTTACTGATTCACCGGAAATTTTTTCCGGCAGGGTAAAGACACTTCATCCCAAAATCTTCGGGGGTATCCTAATGCGCCGGAATAATCCCTCTGATCTAAAACAAGCCGATGAAAACAATATCGTTCCAATAGATGTCGTTTGCGTTAATCTTTATCCTTTCCCTCAAATAGTTGAAAGGGATGATATTTCTCTCGAAGAAAAAATTGAAAATATTGACATCGGGGGACCAAGCCTCATTAGGGCGGGGGCTAAAAATTATAGGGCTGTCTCTGTGTTGACCAATCCAAATCAGTATGAGAGTTTTATTGAAGAATTGTCCAATGGCGGTATAAGTGAGCAGACACGAAGAAAATTGGCTGCCGAGGCTTTTGCTTACACTTCGTTTTACGACACCCTAATAGCAAATTATTTTGAAAAGGAATTTAACCTTCCACAGAAAAATATTAGATTGAATTATTCCTTAGCCGGTGAACTTAGATATGGAGAAAATCCTCATCAGAAAGCCTACCTTTATGGAAATTTCAACAGCTATTTCGAAATTCTTCACGGGAAAGAAATTTCGTATAACAATATAATTGACCTTCTTGCAGCAGTGGAGCTGATAAATGACCTTCCGAAAAATTCATGCGCAATAATTAAACATACAAATCCATGCGGTGCTGCGGTAGCAAATTCGATATTGGAAGCTTATGAAAAAGCCTTATTGTGCGATCCGGTTTCTGCTTTTGGAGGAATAGTTGCATTTAATTCGGAAGTAAATGAATTGACTGCCAATAAATTAAATGAAATATTCCTAGAAATTATTTGTGCGCCTTCTTTTTCTGAAAAAGCTTTGCAGATTTTAATGACAAAGAAAAATAGACGATTGATAAAAATATTAAGGGCACCGGATAAATCCGAACGGATGATAAAAAATATTCCGGGCGGCTTAATTGTTCAGGACAAAGATAATTCGATTATAACAAAAGAGATGATGAATCTGGTAACTAAAAGAAGTTTATCCGAAGCTGAAATTAAAGATCTTATGTTTGCCTGGACTGTTTGCAAACACACAAAATCTAACGCTATTATTTACGCTAAGGATGGAAAAACATTGGGCGTTGGAGCAGGACAAATGTCGAGGGTAGATTCTGCAAAAATTGCTGCTATGAAGGCTAAACAATTTGGACACGATTTGAAAAATGCAGTTGCTGCTTCAGACGCTTTTTTCCCTTTTCCTGACGGCGTGCTCGAGATTGCAGCAAACGGAATTACAGCAATAATTCAACCGGGGGGTTCTGTTAAAGATAAAGAAGTAATTAATGCGGCAGAAGAACGAAATATTTCAATGGTACTAACCGGAATTCGTAACTTTAAACACTGACCATATTACGCAGAAAATATCTGTCGTAATGCGGAGGATATATGGGAATTTTTGATTTTTTTTCTACCGATATTGCAATTGACCTTGGTACAGCTAATACCTTAATATATATTAAAGGCAAAGGAATTGTTTTGAATGAACCTTCGATTGTTGCTTTCGACAGGAATTCAAAAAAAATAATTGAACTTGGCAATAAAGCTAAAGAGATGCAGGGCAGAGAGCATAGGGATATTAGGGTAACAAGACCTATGCGAGACGGGGTGATTGCAGATTTTGAAATTGCCGAAGGTATGATAAGAGCTTTTATTAAAAAAGTAACTCCTAATACATTTTCCAGTAAAAGAATTGTTATTGCTGTTCCCAGCGGAGTAACGGAAGTTGAAAAAAGAGCCGTGCGTGATGCCGCCGAACATGCAGGTGCTAAAGAAGTCCATTTAATTGCTGAACCTATGGCTGCAGCAATAGGTGTAGGGCTTGATGTTGAAGCACCAGTAGGTAATATGATTGTTGATATCGGCGGCGGCACAACAGAAATTGCTGTAATCGCTCTTGCCGGTATTGTAAATGAAGAGTCCATCCGCATCGCAGGCGATGAGATGAATAATGCAATAATGCAGTTCTTTAAGAAAAACTATAACTTACTTATCGGCGAACGTACTGCAGAAGCCATTAAATGTGAAGTTGGTTCGGCTGTTCCGCTGAAAGAAGAAATAACAATTCAGGTTAAAGGCAGGGACCTTGTTGGCGGCGTACCTAAAACATCCGAAGTAAGCTCTGTAGAAATTAGAGATGCACTGAATGAAAATATTTCACAGATAATTGATGCCCTTAAACAGACACTCGAAAGGACCCCGCCTGAACTCTCTGCAGATATTTTGGACCGGGGGGTTATACTTTCAGGCGGAGGTGCATTATTGAAAGGTTTGGATGAAAGAATAAGAATGGAAACAAATTTACCGGTGCACATATCGGAAGATCCTCTGACGGCTGTGGTTCGCGGAGCAGGCAAGGCACTGGAAAATCTGAATAAATATTCTAGAGTATTTATTCGCAAAAGAACATATTGATGAGAAACTTTGTCAGTAAATTTTTTTATGATTTTAAGGAATACATTGCCCTAATTGTTCTCTCTATCTTTAGTCTTTATCTTCTTACCGGCAACGAAAAACCGCAAATAAAAAAAATAAAAACCTTTGCTCTGGGAAATTTTGCGTTCCTTAACTCTGCAGTAAGCTCTTTAAAAGACTTTTTCATTGACGATTCTGAAATTGAAAGATTGAAAAAAGAAAATGCCCGGCTAATTCTCGAAGTTAATTTGCTGAGAAAATACGGACTGGAAAATGAAGAACTTAGAAATATGCTTTCGTTTAGGGACACCTCAAGCTTTAAGCTGTTGCCCGCATCTGTTATTTCTAAAATGGTTTCTAAAGTGCAGGGGATTTATATCCTGAATAAAGGCTATTCAGACGGTGTGAGATTTGGAATGCCTGCAATTACCGATAAAGGACTTGTAGGAATTGTATCCGATGTGAGCGAAAATTTTTGTTCAATAAGAACTATTGAAAACAGCAACCTGAGCATTGCCGTAACAATTCAAAAAAATAATGTGGAAGGAATTATGTCGTGGGACGGCAGACAATTGGTTATTAAGGACATTCCTACTACATACGATGTTGAAGAAGGAGATAGAATTGAAACGTCGGATTTCAGCACTTTGTTTCCGCCTGCTATTCCGGTTGGCATTATAGGCAAGAAACAATCCAATGTTTTAGGACTTCTTCATAATCTTACCGTAAAACCGTTTGTAGATATTAAATCTATAAAAAATCTTTTTATAGTTAAAATACAACCCAGCAAACAAATAATAGAACTACAGGAAAAATTTCATAAACGTAAATAATGTACAGAAAATTCTTAAAACCGATTTTATATGTTGTTATACTGACTATCCTTCAATTTACTTTTGTTCCTTTAATTTCTGTTGATGGTATTATACCTAATCTTCCGCTTATCACCATAATATATTATACTCTTGTTTACGGTCAATTATTCGGGACTTTTTTCGGATTTACTGCCGGATTAATTTTCGATTTAGCATCCGGCGGTTTATTGGGCGCTTCGATGTTTACTTTTACAATTTCTGCTTTCCTGTGTGGTTATTTCTCGAATGAAAATAAAATAGAACAAAATACTTCTACTTTTATTTTTGCCGGAATTGTTTTTATTGGTGCTGTAATTAATTGTTTTATTTACTCTGCCGTTTCTACGAGAATTCAGGAACTTGGCTTCTTTTTCTTATTTTTGAATACGGGACTTCTTCCAGCAGTGTACACGGTAATTTTCTGTGTTCCTGTTCTTATATTAAAACCCGGAAGTAATTTATGAACGATTCATTATTTGGATCTGCTGTCAGAAAGAATATACTTGCCTTCGTTGTAATTGGTTTTTCTGCTGTACTTATGCTGCAGTTATTTAGTATGCAAATACTGGAAAATCCTCAATACACAATTAAGTCTGAAGAAAACAGCATTAAACCAATAAATCAAACCGCTCCACGCGGAATCTTTTTCGACAGGAATCATAAAGTACTTGTAGGAAATAAACCGTCATTTACGCTTCGAATTACTCCTGCCGATTACGATCAAAGACTGAATAAATATATTGAACAGATAATCGGTGCTGAGCCGGGATTTATTTCAAAACTGCTGAAAGAAAACAGCGGTTATTCTAAGTACATTCCGATTAAAATTAAGAAAGATGCTAATTTTAAAACTATTGCATGGTATGAAGAAAACGCATCAAATTTGCCCGGTGTCGACTATGTTATAGAAACTCAAAGAGACTATTCCTTCGGCGTTAATGGTTCGCACATGTTCGGTTACACAAAAGAAATCGGTGCAGAACAGTTAAAGATGAAAAAGAATGAATATGACATGGGGGATAATATTGGTTACAGCGGACTGGAGAAAACTTATGAAGAACAGTTGAAGGGCGTTAAAGGGATTAAATATGTTGTTGTTGATGCTCAGCAGAAAACTATAGGAAAATATAACAATGGTAATGAAGATAAAAGTGCGGTCAAAGGATATGATCTTCTGCTGACGATTGATAAAGATGCACAGATGGTAGCTGAAAAAGATTTTGAAGGAAAACGCGGCGCTGTTGTAGCTATTGAACCGTCCACTGGTGAAATTTTAGCATTTGTAAGTGCGCCGCAATTTAACCTGTCGGATTTTGCTACGGTTACAACATCTGAGGTCTGGAATCAATTGAATAATGATCCTAATAAACCTCTCTTCAATAGAGCTACCATGTCTATCTATTCTCCCGGTTCAACTTATAAACTCTTAGCTGCGACTGCTGCTTTGGAAGAGGGGGTAATAACACCCGATTTTATGGTTACCTGCCGCGGCGGTTTGCAGTTTGGAGATAGATTTTTCAAGTGTCTTCATGTTCACGGCACAGTTAATGTTGTTACTGCCATTGAAAAATCATGCAATACTTTTTTCTATCAGGTCATTTTAAGATTGGGATTGAAAAAATGGTCGGAGTATTCACGCAGATTTGGACTCGGACAAAAAACCGGTGTCGATATTAGTGAAGAGACAAAGGGATTAGTGCCTGACCAGCAGTATTACGACCGAATATTCGGCAAAGATCGTTTTCCTAAAGGAATTCTGCTTAGCCTCGGAATTGGGCAGGGTGAGTTAAGTGTTACACCAATTCAACTTGCTCAGTATGCAGCAATATTTGCAGCGTATGGCAAAGTTGCTAAGCCGCATTTTTTAAAAGGTTTTATTAAAAGCGTTACTCATGAATTTATTCCGGTTAAACCAAAATATTTTGATGTTGGTATCAGCAAAAAAACTTTCGATATAGTAAGGCAGGGAATGTATGAAGTTGTAAACGGCGCTGGCACAGCGACTAATATAAGGCTGCCCGGAATTGCTATAGCAGGTAAAACGGGAACTGCTCAAAATCCACACGGAGAGGATCATGCGATATTTCTTGGATTTGCTCCTTTTGAAAATCCCAAGATTGCAATTGCCGTTGTTGTAGAAAATGCCGGCTTTGGAAGTACTGCTGCAGCACCGATTGCAAGAGATGTGATCAAAGCTTATCTTGAAAAAGATACAACAGAAAATAAGGAAAAAGGGATTACAAAAGATTTATTAACTAATTTAGTTTCTAAATCCCAAAAACAATAAGTAAGGAAATTTTCATTTGCAAATTAGTTATAAACTACAGGATAAATTTGACTTAGCGATTTTCATCCCGTCTGTTTTGCTTATTATTCTTGGACTGGTTGCAATATTCAGTGCAACATATAATCAGCCGTTTGCTTCAGGTAATTTTCAGAAACAGTTGTTTTCTGCTGTTGTTTCATTGATAATTCTTTTTATAATTTATTTTCTTCCGTCTAACAGCTTAAAAGGGATTGCTCTTCCGGCTTATCTGCTTTCGATATTTTTTCTTGTACTTGTTCTTGCAATGGGAAGGTCTGTTTACGGTGCTAAAAGCTGGCTTAATATTGGACCATTGGGATTTCAGCCCAGCGAGTTTGCTAAAATAGGAGTTATTTTTTTAATGTCCAGATGGCTTACCGATAAAAAAGAAGATATTAACAATATTAAGGACATAGGCATTGCCCTGGTGATTGGATTTCTCCCCGTAGTCTTAATTTTACTCGAACCCGATCTTGGTACTGCAATAGTGTTTGTAATAATCACGATATCAATTTTGTTTTGGGGCGGTATAAGTTTATTTGCAATCTTTGTTGTTTTATCACCCGGCATTGTTGTTTTTGCATCGCTGTTTGGAACTGTTTCGTTTATTGTTTCGTTAATCTTTGTCTTTGCTTGTTTGATATTCTTTAAAAGAGACATGTTCAACAGCGTGACTATATTTATTATGAATCTGGCTTCCGGTTTTTTTTTCGATTATATATATAAAATTCTAAAACCGCATCAGCAGAAAAGATTGGAAACTTTTCTTAATCCAAATGCAGATCCGCTCGGTGCAGGCTACAACGCACTTCAGGCAAAGGTAGCTATCGGCTCCGGCGGAATTTTTGGAAAAGGATATCTTCAAGGAAATCAAACACAGTTGCGATTCATTCCCGAACAGTGGACTGACTTTATTTACTGTGTAATCGGTGAGGAGTTCGGGTTTATTGGCAGCGTTTTTGTGATAGCTTTGTTTCTTATATTATTTTTGAGATTATTAAAATTAGCTTCGATCGCAAAAGATAAATATCACGCTTTAATTATTATCGGAGCACTTTCCATGTTTTTTGCTCATTTTGCAATCAACATTGGAATGAATGTAGGCGTCACACCCGTAATTGGTTTGCCGCTTCCTTTTCTCAGTTACGGCGGAAGTTCGTTAATGACAAATATGATATTAATTGGAATTGTCCTTAATATTTATCGTAACCGAAAAATGCACACATAAGGTGATACTGGTGATACTTTCTGATAAAAAAATTTTAGAAGAAATTAACAACGGCAATATTTTAATCGAACCGTTTAACATCAATAATTTGGGCACCAACAGCTACGATGTTCATCTCGGCAAATGGCTTGGCATTTACGAAGATGAAATTCTTGATGCAAAGGCACACAATAAAATTAAACTTCTCGAAATTCCCGAAAACGGTTTTATATTATTCCCGTCTAAACTTTATCTTGGAGTTACCGAAGAATATACAGAAACAAGAAATTATGTTCCTTTTCTTGAAGGGAAATCTAGTGTTGGACGGCTTGGTATAGATATTCACTCTACTGCTGGAAAAGGCGATGCTGGTTTTTGCAATACATGGACTCTTGAAATAAGTGTCAAACAACCGGTAAAAATATATGCAGGGATGCCGATAGGGCAAATAATTTATTTTAATGTTGACGGTGAAATTGCTACACCATACAATTCAAAAAAAACAGCAAAGTATACCGAACGTACAAAATACCCTGTTGAATCAATGATGTTCAAAAATTTTAATAAAAATGACAGCTCTGAAAAAACTAAAAAATAAGATTGACAAAAATCTTCATATCTGTGTTGGACTTGATACCGACACGGCTAAAATTCCCCGGCATCTTTTGAGGTCTGCCGATCCTGTTCTGGAATTCAACAAAATAATAATAGAAAATACGTATGAATTTACATCGGCATATAAAATAAATTTTGCCTTTTATGAAAAACTTGGCGCAAAAGGATTTGAATATCTTTCGCAAACAAGAAAATTAATTCCACCGGATACACTTGCAATTGCAGATGCGAAAAGAGGGGATATCGGTAATACATCGCAAATGTATGCAAAAGCTGTTTTTGATGAACTAAAATTTGATGCCGTTACTCTTAGTCCGTATATGGGTTTTGATTCCATACAACCGTTTTTAGCCTATAAAGATAAACTAAACTTTATTTTGGTTTTGACTTCGAATAAAGGTGCGGAAGACTTTGAAAAAACAAAACTGGAGGACGGGAAGTTTCTGTATCAAAAAGTTTTAGAAAAAATTAAAGAGTGGAATACAGAAGAAAACTGCGGCATCGTTTATGGAGCAACAAATTCTGAAGAATTAAAAAAAGACATTTTACTTTTCGATGACCTTCCGGTTTTATTGCCCGGCGTTGGAGCACAAGGCGGCAATCTTGAAGAACTAACAAAACAATTCATTTCAAATAACAGGAAAAACTTTCTTATAAATATAAGCAGGGCATTGCTCTATTTGAACAGTACTCCTAAATTCGGATATGCGGTAAGAAATTATATCTTATCCCAGTCAGAGAAAATCCGGCAAATTATTGAACAAAAATTATAGCATTTTCATTTGTAATGTGCTAAATTCAAAATACGGTAAAAAGAGGGTAAGGGATGAACCCTTCATCAAAAGTCTACGAAACTCAGCTCTATGAAATTTGGGAAAAGCAAATCTATACCAAAGCACTTCGCACCGTAGCAGGCGAAGATGTTCAAGTTCTGGATGTAGGGGTTAGGAACGACGACAACGGCGGACCCGATTACCGGAATGCCCGTATTCGTATTGGCAACCTGACGTTTGTAGGCGATATTGAGATTGACCCGGATTACACCGATTGGAAACTGCACGGACATAACATCGACGGTAAATACAATAAAGTAATCTTACATGCCTCGTTAAATAACAAGAACAAACATCCTTACGTTTATTCACGTGACGGAAGAAAAATTCCTACTATCTGCATGATTGAATTTCTTCCGAAAGATATTGTTGAAAAATTATCTCAAAAGCCGAACGAAAACCATGTAGATGGGAAACACGGACTGAAATGTTATCAGTTAAACGAGATAGTTTCAAAAGAAGAAAAAGAAAAATTTCTCTCACACCTCGGAATGCAAAGGTTCAACAAGAAATGCAAGAAGATTTATAGCAGACTAAAAGAACTAAAATTTATTAGTGAGTTTAAAATCAAAGAGCCGGTAATATCTTACGAGCTTTCCGCTAAATTTCATGAGAGAGATTTTAGTCATTCCGATTTCAATATTAAAGAAATTTGGCAGCAATTATTGTATGAATTGATTTTTGAAGCATTGGGATATTCAAAGAATAAAACAATAATGATGGAACTTGCTAAGCATGCTAAAATTGATTATTTAATGAAAATAGAAAAAGATGGTGTGTTGGTAAATAAATATGAAGCGGTTTTGTTTAATATTGCAGGACTTGCACCTAAGATACAGACAGTTAAAGACAAAGAGTCGATAGAATATTTGGAAAAATTAAATCTCCTCTGGAATGCTTTCAGTCATTTATACGATGGTGAATATTTATCCGAGACTCAATGGCATTTTTTCAGGCTGAGACCTCAAAATTTCCCAACCATCAGAATTGCAGCAGGTGCGAGAATATTGAATGAAATAATAAATAACAATTTAATCGGCACGCTTAGCAAAAAAATTAATGAAATCAGAAACCCGAACGTTCTTATAAATTCTTTACGATCATTATTTATTGTTAAGTCGGAAGGTTACTGGCATAGCCACTATATTTTTGATCGAAAAGCTAAAAATGATATTAAATATTTTGTCGGCGCTGCAAGAGCCGACGAAATCATTGTAAATGTAATTCTTCCTTTCTTTTCTGTTTATTACGAAATTTTCGGCAATAATGCTCTTTCAAAAAAAGTGCTGAAGATATACGATTTGTTCAACCAGCGCTCGGATAATAATTTGATAATTGAAGTAGCATCCTCACTCGGATTAAAAGAAGATGCAAAAAGAACTGTTATATCGCAGGGAATGATTGAACTTTTCAGAGGTTACTGTTCAAAAAATAAATGCCTTGAATGCGATATCGGGAAGGTGGTTTTTAATTAGCATGCAGCTTACAGCCTTCTAACGAGCGAAATTATTAATTTGAGCTGCCGGAAAGTTTGTTAATTTCATCTCTGATTTTAGCAGCTTTTTCGTAATCCTCTTTTTCAATTGCTTCCCTAAGCTGATCCTGTAATTGTGCTAGTTTCGTTTCAGGGTATGATTTTATGGAGTCCCTTTTTTCTGAAGGTTTTTCTAAGTTATCTTCTTCGCTTTCTTCTTTATCTTCACTTGAAGGGACAAAAGCAGCTATCTTCATTACATCCTCGGCAACGTATAACGGTGCGCCGGCTCTTACGGCAAGAGCTATTGCATCGCTAGGACGGGAATCAATTTCGTTTGAAAGGGAGGAAATTTCTAATTTAATTTTTGCAAAGAATGTATTATCGCGTAATTCATCAATGATAACTTCTGTAACGCTGCCGCCCAAATGATCGATTACATTTTTAAGCAAATCATGTGTTAACGGGCGCGGAGGTTTTATTCCTTCCATTTCCAATGCAATGGATTGTGCTTCAAATGCACCAATAATTATTGGAAGTCTTCGAACGCCAAAAACCTCTTTCAGCAGGAGAGCATAAGCCCCTCCAGTGGAAGGGCTTGCAGATAAACCTAATATTTCTACCTGAACTTTATTCACTTTTGTCCCTTTATTTTTTTTAGTTCATTAATTAAAGCCGGAACAATTTCAAAAACATCCCCGACAATTCCGTAATCTGCAATTTGAAAAATCGGAGCATCTTTGTCTTTATTAACAGCAACAATATATTTCGAAGATCGCATACCTGCAAGGTGCTGAATAGCACCCGAAATGCCCAAGGCGATATAAAGAGAGGGGGAGACGGTTTTACCTGTTTGTCCAACCTGCTCGCTATGCGGACGCCAGCCTGCATCAACAACAGCGCGGGATGCGCCGGTTGCAGCTCCTAATAGAGAGGCAAGCTCTTCAACCAATTTGAAATTTTCTGGACCTTTCAAACCCCTGCCGCCCGAGACAATGATGTCAGCCTCTGCGACATCAAGCCTGCTGTCGGATTTTTTGATATCAACAACTTTTTCAGCAAGATTTGGATTTTCAACGTTTTTCACTTCAATCTCCGATTGAAGGTCTGTTGGAGTACCGGCAGCAAACACATTAGGTCTAAGCGAAAACACTTTTTTGTTACTTGTTATTTTAACATCAATTAATGCTTTACCGGCATATACAGGCCGAGTCGCAATTATGTTTCCGTTTTCGTAGGAAAATGAAGTACAATCCATAGCAATTCCTGCATCAATTTTAACGGCTATACGCGGTGCGAGATCTTTTCCAAGGGAAGTATTGGAAATAATCAGGATGTCAAAATTATTGTCAATAAAATGTTTTGCAAGAATGTCTTTATAGGCGGAAGCAGAATAATTTTCAAGCTGCTGGTTTTTGTAATGAGTTACCTTCACTGCGCCGTAACCGCCAGTTTTTTCAAGATTTTGGATTTCATTTCCAATTGCTATCGCTTCCACTCCGGTTGATAATTTTGATGCCATCTGGGCAGCTAAATGCACGGCTTCAAAAGATGACCTTTTAATCTGCCCGTTTCGTTGTTCGATAAATACTAAAATTTTATTTGCCATGATTTTCACCTCAAATTACTTTTGCTTCTTCTTTTAACAATTTGACCAGTTCTGGGACTGCGCCGGCGTCTGTACCGATAATTTTACCCGGCTGCTTTGCCGGAGGTTTTTTCATGGCTAATATTTCCAGTTTATTACTGCCGGCAGCAGGCTTTTTTTCTTCAATCACTTTTTTCTTTGCCGTCATAATTCCTTTTAGAGATGCGTAGCGTGGTTCATTCAGTCCTTTTTGTGCTGTGATGACTGCTGGAAGCGATGTTTCTACAACCTCTTTGCCGCCTTCAATCTCTCTTTCAGCCAAAATTTTATTCCCTTCTATTTTCAAATTTACTACAACAGTTACACAATTGTAGCCTAAAATTTCTGCAGTCATTTGTCCGACAATTGAGTTATCGTAATCGACTGATTGTTTTCCGAAAAAAACAAGTTCTGCATTTTGATTTTTAATTTCGGATGCCAAAGCCGCAGCAACCAAGAAAGAATCTCTAAAATTGTCATCTTTTAATAAAACAGCGTTGTCAATTCCCATTGCCAGAGATTTACGAATTGTTTCTTTTGAACTTTCTCCCCCAAGAGTAATTACAACAGTTTCGCCGCCTAGCTTTTCTTTTAATTTCAAAGCCTCTTCAATTGCAAATTCGTCATAAGGATTAATGATGTATTGAACGCCTGTCGGATCAATTGATTTACCATCTGCTCCTATTACAATTTTAGCCGCTGTATCCGGTACATGACTAACACAAACCGCTATTTTCATTATACCTCCTGAATTCAATTTGTAATATGGTAATTATAGTTAAATTATTGGTACAATATACTAAAATTTATTTTTGTGCATCAATTTTATAAATTAATAACCATTCAATTCTGCTGTATTTATGAATGACCAAAAGACAAATACTATAATTCAACCTGAAATTGAAGAAGAAACTACAATAGCGACTGCGTATAAAGTGATTTTATTTAACGATGACTGGCATACATTTGACGAAGTAATTGCTCAGTTGATGAAAGCTATAAACTGCAGTTATGAAGAGGCACGAGATTATACTTTTGAAGTTCATGTTAAAGGTAAAGCGGTAGTGTACAACGGTGAATTATCCGAATGTTTGAAAGTAAGTTCCGTCCTTGAAGAAATAGCACTTCATACACAGGTAGTTGCATAACCGGGAAAACAGCTGATTCCATATAATATTTTTATATATTTCAATTCTGAAAAATTTCTTTGATAAAACTAAATTAATTATATGCAAATAGGATTAGTTGGTTTACAATCTTCCGGTAAAACAACTCTCTTTAATACTCTTTCAAAAGAAAGTTCACACGCCCAGCTAGGAAAAGAAGAAGCAGCGGTCGAAGTAGTTAAAATCCCCGACAAAAGATTGGATAAACTTACCGAAATATTTAACCCTAAGAAGAAAGTTAACGCTACAATTGAAGTTTTTGATTTTCCGGGACTTAGGATGTCGGAAGATAACAAAGTCAAAATTACTACTCAATTTCTAAACAGCGTTCGGAACAACGATGCTTTATTTTATATTATCAGGCAGTTTCGAGATGAGTCAATTCCACACCCTATGTTATCTGTTGATCCTGTACGGGACATAGAATTCTTAGAAACAGAATTTTTATTCTCAGATCTTTCATTCCTTGAGAACAGGCTTGAGAAACTGCGTAAAGAAGCCTTAAAATCAAAAGATGAAAGGATAAAGAGAGAACTGCCTTTGATTGAAAAGTGTTTTGCGCATGCCGAGAAGGAAAAGCCGCTGCGTCTGTTGGAATTAGATGAGAATGAACTAAAACTTCTATCTGGATATCAATTACTTACATTAAAACCGCTTGCCGTAGCAGTAAATTTTGATGAAGATTCTGTAAATAAAATTAATGAATTTATGAAAGAAATCGACAGTAAACTTCCAAGACTTAGTGCACCGGTAATTCCGTTTTTTGCAAAAATAGAATATGAAATGTCAGCACTGGAAGAAGCCGACAGACAATCTTTCATGGCAGACTATGGAATTGAGGAATCCGCACTCAGCAAAATCTTAAGAACCTCGTATGAAATACTCGGTCTTCAATCTTTCTTTACAGTCGGTGAGGATGAATGCCGTGCGTGGACAATCAAAAAAAATTATACAGCACAGCAGGCAGCCGGAGTAATTCATACTGATTTCTTTAATAAATTTATACGTGCCGAAGTTGTCCATTATAACGATTTTATTGCTCACGGTTCATTTAACAAATGTAAAGAAGCCGGTACGTGGAGACTTGAAGGTAAAGAGTACATTGTTAAAGACGGTGATATTCTAAATATTCGTCACAATTAAAAGGAGCTGCAAATGCCACGAAAAGTAATTGAAGGATTAAAACCAGAAACCCTCTGGCAAAGATTTTATGAGATAAGCCAAATTCCACGTCCTTCCAAACATGAAGGGGAAATTGTGGAGTTCTTAAAAAATTTTGCTAAACAACACAGCCTTGAAATGAAAGAAGACAGCGTTAAAAATATTTTAATAAAAGTTCCGCCGTCTGACGGTTTTGAAAATTCTACTACAGTAGTTCTTCAAGGACATGTGGACATGGTTTGCGAAAAAAATAAAGAAACCGTTCATGATTTTGAGAGTGACCCGATTAAATTAATTAGAGACGGTGATTGGATAAAAGCAGACGGAACTACATTAGGCTCAGATAACGGAATCGGAGTGGCTGCAGCTTTAACTGTTGCTACCGACAACAGTTTTAAACACGGTCCAATCGAACTGTTATTTACTGTGGATGAAGAAACCGGTTTAACAGGAGCAAATAATTTGCAGCCGGGATTCCTGAGCGGTAAAATATTATTGAATCTTGATTCTGAAGAAGACGGTGTGTTTTATGTGGGCTGTGCCGGTGGGCAGGATACTGTTGGGAGTTACACTGTTGAATACGAACATCTCAACAAAGGCTTTGTACCGTATGTACTTCTGCTTGGTGGATTAAAAGGAGGACATTCGGGGTTAAATATTTCTGACGGCAGAGCAAATGCAATTAAATTAATTGCAAGGTTTTTATCCGGTTTAGGTGATATTGAATTTCAGATTTCGTCTTTAACCGGCGGTTCAAAAAGAAATGCTATTCCGCGCGAAGCCGAGGTTATCATCTCGATCAATCCGGACGATGAAAAGAAACTTAGGAAGAGAGCTGAAAAATTCATATTGGAAGCTTTGTATGAGTACAAAACAAACGACGGCGGTTTGAAAATGGAAATAAAAAAATATAACGAAAATATAGATAAGGCTTTTACAGGAAAGTTTCTTGCCAAAATTTTGAATGTGCTGTTGGCAATGCCGCACGGAGTTATTGCCGTAAGTCCTGATATTCCCGGTCTGGTTGAGACGTCTACAAATCTTGCCACAGTTGTTATTGATAATGGTCTGTTAAAAATCGGCACGAGCCAGAGAAGTTCCATAGAGACTGCAAAGAAATCAATTGCACAAAGCGTTAAGGCAGTGTTTGATCTTTCCGGTGCTGATGTAACCGTAGGCGATGGCTATCCGGGCTGGAAGCCGAATATGAACTCTCAAATTCTAAAAATCTCATGTGAGGTTTACAAACAACGGTTCGGTGACGAACCGGAAATAAAAGCAATCCATGCCGGACTCGAATGTGGAATACTTGGTGATAAATATCCTGGCTTAGATATGATTTCTTTTGGGCCGACAATCGTTGGAGCGCATTCACCAGATGAACGCGTAAATATCAAAGACGTTGAAAAATTTTATAAT
This sequence comes from Melioribacter roseus, assembly GCA_020722085.1. Classification (GTDB taxonomy): domain Bacteria; phylum Bacteroidota; class Ignavibacteria; order Ignavibacteriales; family Melioribacteraceae; genus Pyranulibacter. The sequence goes on along the minus strand of DYLN01000018.1, from coordinate 2,164 downwards.
TTGATTAAAGCAATCCTAGAAAAGATTGCTTCACTGTAGGGATAAATAGATGCCGTCTTTTGTGAAGAAGGTATCTCTAATTTAAAAACGAGGGCAGTATGAAAAAAGAATTAAAACTTTTTGATGTCCCTAAAATTGATTCTATTCAAGATATGATCCTAAAGTCGGCAAGGCGTTTTGGGAATAAACTGGCTTTAGAGGACTTGAATACGTCGCCAATAGGAAGGGTAACCTATGAAGAATTGCTTTCTTATATTTTAAAATTTGGCTCGGCTTTAAAACACGTTGGGCTGAAAGAAAAAACTCACATAGCAATAATTGGCGAAAACCGGGTTCAATGGGCAATAAGCTATTTGGCATGTATGTGTTTCAACTATGTTGTTGTTCCCATCGATAAAAACTTAACCTCAAATGAAATTTTTAACATACTTCACGAATCGGATTCGGAAGCAGTTATTTTTTCTGGTTCTTTTTCAAGCATGATGGCTGAAGCCAAACTATCGTTAAAGAATTTAAGATATTTTATTTGTATGGATGAAACACTGGAAGACAAAAATTTTGTGAGCATGATAAAATTAATTTCCGATGCAAAGGAATCTCAGCTTGAAGATCTCCCAGTCATTAATCCAAATGAACTAGCAGAAATTATTTTCACTTCAGGTTCACTCGGGAGAGCTAAAGGTGTAATGCTTTCACAAAAAAATCTTGCCTCAAATTTGATGGATATGACGAGCATGATTCGCATTACCGAAAACGACCGTTTTTTATCGGTTCTTCCAATTCATCATACTTATGAATGTACTTGCGGCATGCTGTGTCCGCTTTATTCGGGAAGTTCGGTCCATTATGCACGGTCACTGAAAACAATCGTTGATGACCTACAAAAAGTAAAAGCAACAATTTTATTAGCTGTCCCTTTGCTTTACGATAAGATGTTTAAAAGAATAATGAAATCAATAAAAGAAGATAAGATTAAATCATTTATTGTTCCGCCGCTCTTAAAACTCACCAATCTAATTTCACTGGTTGGATTGAAAGAGATTAAGAAAAAAATATTTGCCGAACTTCATCGTAGATTTGGCGGTGCAATTAGATTATTTATTGCCGGCGGTGCGGCTCCCGATCCGCTTGTTGCGAAAGGCTTACGTGAATTTGGTTTTAATTTTGTACAAGGCTACGGATTAACGGAAACCTCCCCAATTCTTACATTAAATAGAATTGATAATTTTATGGATAATGCTGCCGGATTGCCTCTGCCAACTGTTGAATTGAAAATAAATGAACCCGATGAACTTGGCAGCGGTGAAATATGGGCAAAAGGACCCAATGTAATGCTCGGTTATTACAAAAATGAAAAAATGACAAATGCTGTATTTGAAAACGGCTGGTTTAAAACCGGAGATATCGGCTACGTGGATGATAATGGTTTTCTGCATATAAATGGAAGGAAGAAAAATGTAATTATTTCACGAAGCGGTAAAAATGTTTTTCCTGAAGAAATAGAAGATTTGCTGAATAGAAGCCAGTTTATTTTAGAAAGTTTGGTTTACGGCGAGAAAGATTTGAAACATGATGAGATAATAGCAGCAATGATTGTTCCGGATGCCGAAGCTTTTATAGAAAAATCTGAACTGGAAAAAATCCAGATAAGTGACGAATTAATTGAAAAGGTGATAGGCGAAGAGATAGAAAAAATAAATAAAGAACTTGCGAGCTATAAACAAATAAGAAAGTTTTACATCCGTGAACAGGAATTTGAAAAAACTACAACCCAAAAAATAAAAAGGTATTTGGTATCAACCGAATAATATCACTCCGATTCTTGTTTGCCTGTGATTAAATGGGCAGTAACTTTTTTATGCCGCCTCTTTTGCTGTTGTATTTTTAAGCCGTTTCTTTTATTTGATAAATAAAAGGCAACTCCAATACTTAAAGTCAGCCTGTAAATTCAAATAGAAAAATGATATATGTGATACATCGGCTAAAATTATTAAATAGGCAAACAAATACGTCAAAACTATTCCAAAGCTGAAAACCAGCAGTGAATACTGTCAGCAGAGTTTAAATGGATACAAAATTTTATCCTTGAACAATGGACGCAGAAATGTTATAAAAGCAGACACTACATAAGCAAGGCAGGTAAAATGGAGCAGATAAACCGGTT
>DYLN01000312.1 GCA_020722085.1 Melioribacter roseus | reverse complement strand
AAGAAGGCGGAGAGAAAGTATAGGGCGAGGACTAAAAAATTTTATCAGTCATCTAAAAGTTGAATATCCCTCTTAAAATTTTCATTATTTTCATCACCCATTTCAACTTTAAAAATGGATATGGATTTGTTAAAGTTGTTGCTGGTTCCAGTTCTTTGCTTTCAACCTTATCAATTTCGTTTGCATATTCAATAAATGTTTCAGCATTTAAATCGTTCAGCGTTGATAAAAGTTTATTAAATTTTATCAACTTCCAATAACGCACTGCCTTATCGCAATCATCGTAAGAAACATAACCGCTAATATTAAACCCCAAATTGCTTCCATCCAACCAAACTTCAATTTCACATTCCAATTTTTCATCTGTGGCTTTGTCCTTTCTTTCCCACGTGACTTTCCTGTTCGGTTCTCCACGTGTGTTTATTCTATATTTGCCCTTTTTCAACTTTGCAATTCTTCTTAACATAGCATCCAAAACTTTCATTTGTTTATCCGCTTCATAATAACTAATTTGATTATTATCATTAGGCATTTTATTCACCACCCTTTCAATATAATGGAAACCATATTGGATTTCTTCCTAAAAGCGGTATCTTTTTGTAAGTTATATACTGCCAACCACCTCCTGGTTCATCAAACTGCGAAAACACTTTGATAGGAAATGGAGGTGTGAAAAAATCTCGTATAGGATATATGTCTAATTCAAGCCCCCACGTAGGACATATTTTCATTGCCAACTCTCTTTTTGCAATTTTACCTATAAGATATTTAGTTGGCGAGAAGTGATTTCTACTTGGGAAACCTATACCTAAAAAACTTTTTTCAAAACCTATAAATCCGCTTCCGTTTATGCCAGCATATCCTGTATTATCTGTATAATGAAATGCTCTTACATGTATTTTTGACGACTGGTGGATAAGAGAAATTATCAGTCCTGTTTCCGCCAACTTTACAACAGGTATACTGCTTAATATGCCTTGAATTCCGACACTTGTTACATAGCCCATATAAGTAGCGTCCAAGCCAAATTCGCCCACTGGGTCAATTAGGTTTATTGGGTTATTTTCGGTGAACACATACTTATTTAATGTCGCTGGTTCTTCTTTCATTCCCTCAAACTCATCTTTACAGAGGAACCTTCCCTTTTCCACGTCATACCATCTCGCCCTTAAATACACGAGTCCTGTTGTTGGGTCACGATATTCGGAG
>DYLN01000133.1 GCA_020722085.1 Melioribacter roseus | reverse complement strand
AACCAGAGCAATTTTCCGATGAAGAATATTCAGATTATATGGTTGAGCAATTTAAGAGATTTCTAATCGGGGAAGTAGCTCCAGAAAATATCGCTGCTGTTGTCATGGAACCAGTACAAGGTGAAGGAGGATTTAATATACCTCCGAAGAAATTTGTGCAAGATATATATAAAATTTGTCAAGAACATGGAATTTTATTTATCGCTGATGAAATCCAAACTGCTTTTGGAAGAACAGGAAAATATTTTGCGATAGAGCATTTTGGTATAATTCCTGACTTGATAACTGTATCCAAATCTTTAGCTGCCGGTGTACCGATTAGTGGTGTTATTGGCAGAAAAGAGATTATGGACCAAGCACTTCCTGGTGAACTTGGTGGGACATACAGTGGTAGTCCTTTAGGGTGTGCTTCTGCCTTAGCAGTCTTAAATATCATGGAAAAAGAGAACTTAAATAAAAAAGCAGAAAAAATTGGTGCGATTGTAATGGATAGGTTCCAAAAACTGTATGAAAAATACGAGAATATTGGTCATATTCGTGGTCTCGGTGCCATGTGTGCAATTGAAATTGTGAAAGAGCGGAAAAGTAAAGAACCAGATAAAGAACTAACAGCAAAAATTATCAAAGAGGCTAACAAAAGAGGGTTACTCCTTTTAAGTGCTGGGCTTTATAGCAATGTTATTAGACTCCTTATGCCTTTAACAATTGCTGAGGAACAGCTTTTAGAAGGTTTAGATATTCTCGAAAAAGCTATTAAAGTGGCTACTACTGAAAATTAAAATGGTATAATCATCACCATTCTATTTTTATAAAAATAAAAGGAGAATTTATTATTATATCTAATTAATAACATGATATGTAATTTTGCCAATTATAATTAGCAAGGAGTGATATTTAATGTTTCCTGCTGCCAAAATTTTGGAAGTCGATTTATCTAAGAAAACTATTAATATCAACGTGATTCCTGGAGAAATCTACCAAAAATATCCTGGTGGTTCTGCTTTAGGGATGTATTTATTGCTTAATAATACAAAAGCAACTATCGATCCATTATCAGCAGAAAATGTTTTAATTTTTGCTGTATCACCATTTACCGGTTACCCTATTAGTGGACAAAGTAGAATGACTGTTACCGCAAAAAGTCCTTTAACAGGAACTGCTGGTGATTCACAAGTTGGGGGGGATATCCCTGTCCATATTAAAAGTAATGGCTATGACGCCATTATGATTAAAGGGAAAGCTAACACCCCAGTCTATCTTTATATCAATAAAGAAGATGTGCAAATAAGAGAGGCTGGACACCTCTGGGGTAAGATAACTGGTGAAGCAGAAAAAGAGATAAGAAAAGAATTAAACGAGAATCATCTCGAGATGTCTGTAATTGGTCCAGCAGGTGAAAACATGGTGCTTTATGCAAGTATTATCCACCAGCAAACTCGTGCTAACGGTAGAAATGGAATGGGGGCAGTGATGGGTTCGAAAAAACTCAAAGCTATCGTAGTTAAACAACAGAAAACATCTCTCCCTTATAATTTAAGCGCTTTAAAAACCTTAACAGTAGATGTAAAAAAAAGAATTGAAAAAAATCCTGTAATTGTTGACTTGGCAGTTAATGGAACTGCCGGAGTGACCGATTTTCACTTACAAGAAGGTTTTTTACCAACCGAAAATTGGAAAAGTGGGTATCTTGAAGGTGGAGAGAGAATTAAAGGAACCACCATGACCAAGACAATTCTTAAAGGTACTGACACCTGTTATGGTTGTGCTATTAGATGTAAACGAGTTGTGGAAATAGAAGGAAAAGTATCACCAGAATATGGCGGCCCTGAATATGAAACTGTTAGTACCTTTGGCTCATATTGTAAAGTTACTAACTTAGAAGATATTGCTTTGGCAAATCAACTATGTAATATGTACGGCTTAGACACAATTTCCTGTGGAGCGACAATTGCTTTTGCGATGGAATGTTATGAAGCAGGATTATTAAACGAAGAATTAACTAAAGGGATAGAATTAAAATTTGGCAATGGAAAAGTCTTTGAAAAGATAATTCCTAAGATAGCTATGAGAGAGGAGAGTATTGGAGTACTATTAGCAGACGGAAGTGCACGTGCAGCTGAAAAAATCGGTAATGGTGCAGAAAAATTTGTCATAACTGTTAAGAAACAAGAGATGCCGGCTCATATGCCGCAGATGAAACCTAATTTAGCTATTAACTACGCCGTTAACCCATTTGGTGCTGACCATCAATCGTCAGAACACGATCCTGCGCTAATGGCACCAGAAGATTCGCAAGATTGGCTTTGGGTGAACAAATTAGCCAGTTTTAAGCCAGTTAAATCATATGGGGTACTTGATGAAAATAAAGCAAAATTCGCTTGGGAAACCCAAAAATTTTATGCCATGTTAGATAGTTTGTCATTATGCCAATTTGTTTGGGGACCTGCATGGCAATTATATGGTCCAGACGAACTAATCAACTTTATAAAATATAGTCTTGATTGGGATACAACTATAGAAGAGTTACAAGAAATTGGTGAACGGCGAATTAATATGATGAGATATTTTAATGCCTTAGCTGGATTTACGCGCAAGGAAGATAAACTGCCAGAACGGATTTTTGAAGCTATCCCTGATGGCCCGAATGCTGGAACCAAAATTAGCAAAGAAGAGTTTGAGCATGCCCTTGACAAATATTATGAATTCGCCGGTTGGGATATAAATTCAGGTAATCCTCATGTTGAAACACTTAATAAGCTTGGTTTGGATTGGCTCACTAACTTATCATAAGGAAAAAATAGACGGTGAGATGATGGAAGTAACTATTAATAACAAAAAAGAGATTATACCAGATAATATAACGGTAGCTGAGCTAATTAAACAAAAAAATATGCGGGGAAATTGTTCAGTTTGGGTAAACGAGAAACACTTACTTCTTAAAGAATATGATACTTTTGTTATCCAAGCAAACGATGATGTGAAAATTATCGTAATTTTAGGAGGGGGATAAAGAAAAATTATCTTTATGTTTCATAATGTTTAATAAAATTTATAAATTTGATAGGAGGAATATTATGTCAGAAAAAAAAGAACGTGCTCTTAAAGAAGCAAAGAAAGTGATGGATTTTATACTGAAAGATGAACTAACGGTAGAAGAAAAAAATACTATTGTTAAGGAATCAATCGAAAATTTTAATCGTAATATTAATCCGGGTTGGTTAAAATATCGTAAATCGGTATCTACCAACGCTGCTTTTGTAGAATGGTCTGATTCACAAGAAACATTTGTTGATGTATTTGGAACAGAATTCATCGATCTCCTTGGGGGATTTGGTATTTATACTTCTGGACACAGAAATCCAGAAATTCTTAAGTATGTCCAAGCGCAATTAGGAAGATATGCCCTACACAGCCAAGAGCTTGTCGATCCGTTACGTGGTTATCTGGCAAAATTATTAGAAATGATTACTCCTGGCGATTTGCAATATGCCTTCTTTACAAACGGCGGTGCAGAAGCAGTAGAAATGGCACTTAAGTTAGCAAGAATAGCTACTGGCGGAAAGTGGTTCATATCGACCATTGGAGCATTTCATGGAAAATCAATGGGAGCTATTTCAATGGGAGGGAAAGGGGCATATCGCGAAGATTATCTCCCTTTAATTCAACAAGTGCAACATGTTAAATATGGCGATGCAGAAGCAGTTAGAACAGCTATTAAAAACTTACAACATGTAGGGGAAAAAGTTGCAGCGGTAATTGTAGAACCTGTTCAAGGAGAGGCTGGGGTAATTATTCCTCCCGAAGGCTATCTGAAAAAATTACGGGAAATTTGTGACGAAACTAACGTAGCGTTAATATTTGATGAGATCCAAACAGGTATGGGAAGAACTGGCACAATGTGGCGCTGTGAAGTTGAAGATGTTACACCTGATATCTTAGCATACGGTAAGGCATTTGGCGGAGGCATTATGCCAATTACAGGTATAATTGCCCGTCCACACATGTGGGTAGAAAAATTAGTAGAAAATCCTTGGATTTTAGGTTCACCAACCTTTGGTGGCAACCCCTTAGCTTGTTCTGCCGCTATTGCTAATATTGGATATATGCTGGAAAACGATATACCAAGACAAGCAAAAGAAAAAGGTGAATATTTTCTGAGTAAACTGAAAATGTTACAAGAAAAACACCCTAAATTATTAACTGATGTTCGGGGAGTTGGTCTGTTAATTGCCCTTGAATTTCCTAAATCAGAAATGGGCTGGTCAGTAACAAAAGGATTGTTTGCGAGAAATGTAATGACTGCAGGAACACTTGTCAATGCCAAAACAATTCGCATTGAACCACCAGCAATTATTAAATATGAAACAATTGATATTGTAATTGAAAAATTAGATGCTGCCTTAACTGATACAGAAAAAGAATTTAATCTATAAAAATGATATATCTATAACCTTATTAAAAGGGGAGATAAAATTGATCAACCGCCAAAAATTACAAGAGCAATATCTAAAAGAAATTAGGGAATTTGAAAAAAATAATCCTAAATCATTTGAATTATTTAATCAAGCCCAAAAAAATATGCTACAAGGCGTCCCCATGAATTGGATGGTAAAATGGGCAGGTAGTTATCCAATATCGGTAATTAAAGCTAAAGGGGCTCATATTGTCGATGCTGATGGCCATGAAATTATCGATTTTTGCTTAGGAGATACTGGGGCGATGACTGGTCACGCCCCAGATCAAGCAGTTAAAGCTATAATAGAACGAGTCCAAAATGGTACTACTTTTATGTTACCAACCGAAGATAGTATCTATGTTGCCCAAGAATTAGAAAGAAGATTTGGTCTTCCTTATTGGCAATTTACCTTAACTGCAACTGATGCAAATAGATTTGCTTTACGAATAGCCAGACATATTACCAACCGACCAAAAATTTTAAGTTATAATTGGTCTTATCACGGTACTGTCGACGAAACTTTTGCTACTCTTAATGAGAATGGTGAAGTAATTCCCCGGGCAGGAAATATTGGTCCGCAAATAAATCCTGCTTTAACAACAAAAGTTATTGAATGGAATGATCTTGACGCTTTAGAAACTGCTCTGAAAGATCGGGATGTAGCTGCTGTATTAGCAGAACCGGTAATGACTAATATCGGTATTGTCCATCCAGAACCTGGTTACCACGAAGCACTCCGTACTTTGACAAGAAAATATGGTACTTTGTTAATCTTAGATGAGACACACACTATTTGTACTGGTCCTGGTGGCTATACAAAAGAGCATAATCTTAAGCCAGATATGCTCACACTTGGAAAACCAATTGCAAGTGGTATTCCAGCAGCTGTATATGGTATGAGTAAAGAAGTTGCCGAAAAAATTATTAACACGACAACCAAAGAATTAAGCGATACGGGTGGAATCGGAGGGACTTTGGCAGGAAATGCTCTTTCGCTTGCTGCGATGCGGGTAACTTTATCTGAAGTATTAACAGAAGAAGCATACAAAAAAAGCATACCATTAGCAGAAAAATTCTGCCAAGGGGTAAAAAAGGTAATTGCAGAAAAAGGGTTACCTTGGAATGTGACACGTTTAGGAAACCGGGTTGAATATTGGTTTCGACAAGAACCTGCAAAAAACGGTACAGAGGCTGCCAATGCTTATGATTTTGAACTCGATCAGTATATGCATTTAGCAACACTTAATCGCGGCATTTTAATGACTCCTTTTCATAACATGGCCTTAATCGCTCCTCAAACAACAATTGAGGATATCGATAAGCATACTACAGTATTTAAAGAGATTGTCGAAAATATAATCGATTAAACTGAAAGGATAATTCTATGCTTATTTTGCAAAATATACTTGTTTTTTTGTTAGCTTTAGTTCTATTTGTATATATCGTAGCAAAAATCAAATACTTCAAATACAATATTAAAACTTTTCGCAAAAATAGATTTGTAAATATTATTGATGCTACAATTGCAACAACTATTCTCTTATTCTCAATCTTTCATCTTAATTCCTTTATCAAAGCTTTTTTGATGAACACTGAACCTACTTCATATATTAAACAAATTATTTTCTTTTTAGTTCTCTACCTTATCTGGATCTATATTAACGTTAAAGTCTATCGAAGAAAATTAAAAAAATAAAAAAAACCGGAGAATCAAATCCGGTTTTTTTATTGTTTTGCTTATCCATTTTTTCAGACGAAGAAAAATCCTACTACAAGAAAAGCGATTGCTGAAAGAGTGGCTCCAAGTAATCCAAAAGGGGCTTGTGTAATTGCATGACGGTAATTATCGCAACCACATGCTGCCGAAGTGAGAATCGTCGCATCAGAATAGAAGCAGATATGACTGCCAAACACCCCGGCTGAAGTAACTGCCCCAATTACAATCGCTGGATTAACCCCCATGGCATTAGCTAAAGGTAAAACAATTGGAAATGCTACTACATACATCCCCCAACTCAAACCCATTACAAATTCAGTAATTGTAAAAATTATAAATACGGTAAATGGTAACAATTGCGGAGTAACAAATTTCATCCCTAAGTCAATAGCATATTGAATAAATTTCACTTCTTCTGCTGCAGCACCAAAAGAATAAGCTAAAATAACCAAAACTAATGGCATCACCATATTTTTCATTCCATCTATTGCTGCATCAACAAACTCCATCGGTCCTAATAATCTTTGCGGTATATATAAGATAAACATGAAGACAACAGTAGCCAAGGAGCCTAATTGTAAATCAAGGTTCATTACCCCACCGCCAAAATAGATTGAAGCTATTACCAAAAATATTAATGGTAAAAAGAAGTTCAAAATTTTGGCATTTTCATGTTTTTCAACCTCTTTACCTCCCCTAATATCAATTTTTTCTGATCCAGGAGGTGCTAATATCCCTGTATCGATTGCCCTTTTTTCTGCTTTTTTCATTGGTCCAAAAAGTGGAATAACCCCTAATATAACTAACGGAACAATTAGTAATGCTATCCAACCATAAAAGTTAAAAGGGATTGATTTAATGAACCATGCCATTCCTTCCCCTTCGGCAGCCAGACCATTTTGTTCAAGTAAACTCGCAATATAGGCTGCCCATGTAGATACTGGTAAAAGTATCGTTACCGGTGCGGCAGTTGTATCAACGATATAAGCCAAAAACTCCCGTGAAACTTTGTAACGATCAGTAACTGGAGACATCGTAGTACCTACAACCAGAGCATTCATATAATCATCAATAAAGATAAAAATTCCTAAAGCCCATGACCATAACATTGAACTTTTACGATTTTTAATTCGTTTAATAACCCATTCAGCAAAAGCGAATGAACCACCTGATTTTTCTAATAGGCCGATTATCGCCCCCATTAAAGCCATAACGATAAATAGCCAAGCTATATCTTCACTCATCATCGTAGAAAGTAACATATCGTTAAATGGCGTTAGAAAACCCCATTTATAAACAGCTACATATCCTAATAAAGCTGAAACAAATAATGCTTCAAATACCCTTTTTGTATAAAATACATAAAACAACAGAAAAATAGCTGGAACTGTTGACAAAACACCATATTGCTCAGGATCGGCTGGAAAAAAATAAAGCGCTATCAAAAAAACAATGATAACAAAAGCATAGAATAAAAAGTTATTTTTGGCATTGTTAAGTTTAAACAAATTACTCATTAATACTCCCCCTTTTTTGTTTTGAATTTGAACAACCTTCAATTTATAGTCTCGCAATATTATATACATGCAATTATAATGCCAAATT
>DYLN01000311.1 GCA_020722085.1 Melioribacter roseus | reverse complement strand
CGGAAGAGTTTCTGCATTGAAAGGAATCGATTTGGAAATTGAAGCCGGAAGTTTTTTTGTACTGCTTGGTCCAAGCGGCTGCGGTAAATCTACATTGCTGAACATTATTGCAGGAATCGAGAAACCGACTTCAGGTGAAATCTTTTTCGGTGAAAACGAAATTGTTTCCGTCAAAAATAAAAAATACCTTTCGCCGAAAGAGCGCGACATCGCGATGGTCTTTCAAAGTTATGCGCTGTATCCGCATTTAACGGTATTTGAAAATATTGCTTTCCCACTGAAGATCGCGAAATTGGAAAAAGAAATAATTAAAGAAAAAGTAAACCGAGCGGCGGAAATTCTGCAAATAAAAAACCTTCTCGAAGCAAAACCGGTTGAGTTAAGCGGAGGGCAAAGACAAAGAGTAGCTCTCGGCAGGGCAATTGTCCGCGATCCGAATGTTCTTTTACTGGACGAGCCACTTTCAAATCTTGATGCGCTTTTGAGAATAAGTATGAGAAGTGAATTGAAACAAATTCAAAGACGACTGACAATAACAACAATTTACGTAACACACGATCAAACCGAAGCAATGTCTTTAGGTGATAAAATTGCGGTAATGAATGAAGGGAAAGTGCTGCAGATTGGAACACCAAATGAAATTTATCACGAACCACAAAATTTATTTGTTGCAAAATTTCTTGGTTCACCGCCGATGAATTTAATCAGCGGAAAAATCCTTTCCTTCTTAAAAACAAAATTTGATAAGTTGAAAAACATTAATGAAGACAAAACAATTTTAGGAATGCGACCCGAAAATTTTAAAATTTCAAATAATGATTCCTATGCACTGAGGGGAAGAGTAAAAATTATCGGCTCGCTTGGTAGTGAATCTATTATTTATGCCGATATTAACGGAACAGAACTGCTTGTTAAGCTAAGTTCGGAAATACCGGTTAAAGAGGGAGATGAGGTTAAATTACAGATAGAAGAAAAAAATATTTTTCTATTTGATAAAGATAGCGGCAACCGGCTGCGGATTTAACCCAAATTATGCAATAGGATTCGAAACTTGTGAGGTTGTCTAAAAAGTAATCTTTTTTAAGAAATGAGACACGAACCCCGATAAAAGGCATCGGGACAAGCATCTCGCCTCGCAAAGCGAAGCGGGCGGGACAAGTGCGTAAATCATAATATATCATTAACAACAAAATTATTTCGTTCTATTTTTGGCT
>DYLN01000310.1 GCA_020722085.1 Melioribacter roseus | reverse complement strand
GTTATTGAAGAAATGTACGGGATTAAGTTATGAATAAAACGGATCTTTCAAAATTTGACAATTCATGGTACAAGCCCGGCGGAAAAGTAAAACGTACGTTATGGTATTTTTTAAATTTCTTTTTTTTAAAGTCTTTTTTGCCTTATCCTTCTTCTTTTAAAGTTTTAATATTGAAGGTTTTCGGGGCTAAAATCGGAAAAGGCGTAGTTATAAAACCCGATGTCAATATAAAATATCCGTGGTTCCTCGAAATAGGAGATAATTCATGGATAGGCGAGGGGGTCTGGATAGATAATATTGCCCAGGTTAAGATAGGGAGCAACGTATGCGTTTCTCAGGGTTCTTATATCCTTACGGGTAATCACGATTACAAGAAAGAATCTTTTGATTTGATGGTTAAACCCGTCGTTATCGAAGATGGAGTATGGGTGGGGGCAAAAAGCGTTGTGTGTCCAGGTGTAACCTTAAAATCCCATTCGATATTATCTGTCGGAAGCGTTTTAACAGCGGATACGGAAGAATATGCCGTTTATAAAGGGAACCCGGCCGTTAAAGTTAGGAAAAGGGTCATAGGATAAATGAAAATATCGATAATAACCGTCGTAATAAGTGCGGGTGGAGAAGTTTTGCAAAGATGCGAATCAAGTGTTGGTGTAGGTTTTGAAGACCTAAAGTCGTCTGTGAGCCGATGTTTCAACCTGATCTTCCCCATTTAACCCTGGTGGGCGGCTGGCGGTCTTGATTTTTGTGAAAATACAAAGTACGGGTTAAATAAACAACGTAAAAATAAAGTTTTGCCGGGGAAATGCGGTCAGGTCTTGCAGGTGTATTTGTTTAATTATGCCTTGAAATTTAGGTAAAACTAAATTAAAATACATATTATAATTAATCAGCTCCAGGTAAGAGAAATTTTTCATATAGAATTCCTGCGCCATCTTGCGACCGAGCTGCCTGGGGGGTCTGGGCTCTCAAAGGGGGGATGAATCTCAGGTTGTTCTTTAAAAGCGTGAGATATTCGGAAGACATGGACCTGGAAGTGAAAACTCTGGCGGTCGATTCTATAAAAAAGAAAGGCTCATGACCAGAAAGTTTGGTAAAGTGGTTGACCCCGTTATGAATGTTATAATCACAGAAATAAAGGAGCGAGAACAACAAAAGGAATTTTTAACGAGGTTGAAAGGCATCCGTTAGATCCATATAATATGGATATTTTTAAAAATTGCG
>DYLN01000309.1 GCA_020722085.1 Melioribacter roseus | reverse complement strand
TATGTCATCCCTATCGGGATTATCATATCCAAATCCCGAAGGGATGTTATATTTAGTGTGCTGGGCATGTAGTAAAACTAAAGGGTGCGTACCGAGAAAACGGAACAAGACTCAAGAGAGCTGTAATGACCGGAATCTCATATCCAAAGCAAGAGTGCCTGTCGAGAGGCAGAATCTGACGGAAGCCGCAGACAAAGATATGTTGTGACGAACAGAAATCGGATATAAGGCATGTCTCACTGTGTAACTGAGCCATGAATCAGGAAGCCCGAAAGTCATTCGGAAGAGAGAGGTGTAAATCCGGCATAGCAAATCGAAAGTGATACTGCTTACCCCGGGAGGTCAGTGCGTTTTCTCCAAAAGCCAACGGTCAGTAAGAGCCGGCATAAAAGAAGGAGATAAGCCAAAAGGAAACTTTAGGACGAAAAGCGCAAAGAAGTCAGCAGAGGACATAGTAATCCCAGTGAAAGGGACGAAGGACTGAATTCAATAACAGAGGTGAGACTCAAAGATGCGTAAAAGCAGAAAGCGACAAAAAAAAAAGATCAGATAGAGACAAAATAAAAAGCTTTGCTTTTATTTTTCATTATAGTGACATTAAGTACTATCAGAATTCGCAAGCAGTGTAGCAGTTAAGTTAATTGATGTACCTGTATAACCACAGGTATACTCGTGATGCAGGGTCGAGGTCGACCCGACCGAATAAGGTGATGAACGTAATAACAAAAATGCGGGCGAGGAGACCTCGCCCCTACGGCGAAACGACAAAACAATTAGTTGATGATGTAGGGTCGGGGTTTCCTCGCCAGAGTCCGGCGAAGTCTGTCGACCCGACCAAGTATCTCCAATTATAGATTAAAGCTAATTTATTACCCTACTGTAGACATCATGTGTAATGATAAAAAAAATTATTATTCTTATAGATCTGCTTCAGAAGTTGAATCTCTATTATATGTAGCTTTGGATTTAGAATATATAACAAAAACTGAATTTGATAAATTGAAAGAAAAAGTTTCAATAACAAAAAAATTAATTGGCGGATTCATAAAATATCTTAAATCCAATTCCAATTAACCACGAACTAATTAACCAAGAACCAACAAACCAAGAACCAACAAACCATGAACTAAAAAACTAAGAAAAATTAGAAGATATTATAAAAAATTACAAATTACAAATTACAGATTACAAATTACAAATTACAGATTACAAATTACAGATTGAA
>DYLN01000132.1 GCA_020722085.1 Melioribacter roseus | reverse complement strand
AGATATATAAGATTAAGTATAACCCTTATAATAAAGGTTGGTGGTAAGGGGGGGTAGAGGTGTATATATACCACTATGTATATACCACTATGATATACTATAATATATATAGATGTATAGTAACTATGATTATAGTATGATGTGGTAAGATATAGTCGGATATGGTGAAATCCTTAAGTAAGATTAGCTTATCCGACTATACGTTACTATGAATACTAAAGAGAAAAATAAATTAAAGAAAGATGCTTTAGTTGTTCAGGCGAAGGCTTTAAAAAGAGTAATGGGAATCTCCAATAAGAAGATAGGAGAATTGTTAGGACTTTCTATAAACACGGTCAGAAGATATTTGAAGATTACCAATGAAGATGTTAGATTATTAGAAGATGTAGCGAAGAAAATCTATTTAGAGCAAGAGGTCAATCTATCTAATAAAACCTACTCAAAGTTGATGGAGAGATTAAATGATCCTCGCAAAGAAAAAAAAATAAAGTTTTACGAGCTTGTCGGTGCTTACAAAATAGCAAGAGAGGCAGGTGTTCCAAAATCGAGAGAGGGCGCTAATGTCAAAGTTCAGGTTATCAATACAAAAGATGCTTTTAGAATAGAAGTTGATCGGCAATAAAATGTCTGATGTTTATTACGAGGCACAACCCAAACAACTGCAATTTCACAAAGCCACTGCCGATGAGGTTCTTTATGGAGGAGCAGCAGGAGGGGGGAAGTCTTTTGCTATTTTATGGGATGCGGTAGGATTTTGTTTAGCTTATGAGAAAGCCCATGTTGCCATTTTCAGACGCAAGTTTCCTGAATTGGAGAAGTCCATTATTTTAGAGTTTTTAGATAAAGTCCCCAATTATCTTTATGAGTATAACAAAAAAGAACACCGAGCTTATTTTACTAACGGATCAATTTTAGAGTTTAACCACTGCGAACACGACTCTCACGTTTTTGATTATCAGTCAGCTCAATACGACAGGATATATTTTGATGAGCTAACTCATTTCTCCAACTTTGCCTACACTTATCTAATGACCCGTTGTCGAACCGTTAAGAAAGGGATTACTCCTCAAATTAAGTCAGGCACCAATCCAGGTAATGTTGGACACGAATGGGTAAAGAAACGTTTTGTTGATGGAGTAATCCCGAATAAAGTAACGGAAAAGAAGGATAAAGCCACCGACCTAACCTACACTGTTCAATATATACCCGCCAAGATTTATGATAATCCCAAACTGCTTGATGCCGATCCAGGATACATTGCCAGGTTAAAAAAATTACCGACAGAGCAAAGGAAGGCTCTTTTGGAAGGTGATTGGAATGTTTTTGAAGGACAATTTTTCAGAGAGTGGGATGAAAAAGTTCACGTTTGCCAGCCGTTTAAAATACCAAAATGGTGGGTTAAGTTTCGTTCAATAGACTGGGGTTTTGCCAAACCGACGGTTGTTTTATGGTATGCCGTTTCTCCTGAAGGCAGGGTTTATGTTTATCGTGAGCTTGAGCGGACAAGAATTCCCGACACTCAACTCGTTAAAGAAATGAAAGAATACTCAAAAGGAGAAACCTATGCTTATACAGTCGCTGATCCTTCTTTGTGGTCAATTAATCAGTATGAAAGGGGAGAGTCAATTGCTCTACGGCTTATGTATATGGGTATCCCTTTAATGAAGGCTGATAATAATAGAATTGCTGGCTGGAATGTAATTCACTCTTATCTTGAACACTCGGAGAATAAAAAACCTCGTTTGCAGGTGTTTTCTACCTGTTACCGACTAATTGAAACTTTACCTGGCTTGGTTCATGATCAAAAAAATCCTGAAGATGTTGATACTAACGGAGATGACCACGCTGCTGATAGTTTAAGATATGGTTTGATGACCCGACCTCATCTCTCCAAAAGACCGTTTGTAAAACCGCCTGCTCAATCATTTGAGAGTATAATGAATAGAAGTTTGGAGGAAAGAAAGTTAAGAGGTTATGTCGGTTATTTATAAATTTATATAAAAAATATATGACATTTAATATCGGCAAAGGATATAGCCAACCTGTTAATCAAACGATATTTGAGAAAGCGTTGGTAAAAATGATTGAGCTTAATTTTCCCGATCCAAAAAACTTTACCATTATTGCTGAAAGAAGAAAGTATCGGGTTCGTGAAGACCAGTCCATCTTTAATCAAAATATTGGAAAAGCGCCCGAAGTTGCTGATATTTATTACAAAAATGAGTTTGTTTGTGATGTTTCAGAAGATATGCAGCCTCAATTAGCCTTATTTAAAATTAAACAAAATCTTAAAGAAGTTGTTAAAAGTTTATCAAAAATATGATCCTTCAATCGCCAGGAGACGGTTGGACAAAAGAGGAAAACTTACTGTTTCGCAGTAGTGTCCTCTGGATATATAAAAAACTGCCAACGGTAAAGGATAAATTTATTGTCCTTGCCTTATATGACGCAGGATACAGTCAGTCCGATGTTGCCTTTATGATGGGCGTCAGTCAAGCCTGTGTATCTAAATGGATAAATAAGATAAAAAAAAGAATAAAAGAGACTTTGTTATAAAAGTATTAAGATTAATGTAGTATAAAAGTATGGCAAAACAAAAAGTCAATGATGATTTTCTTCAGATATTAAAAACAAGATTAGGATTGGCAGAACGATTTTCAGGGAGGCGTAATGAGAATGTAAAAAAATGGATCAAGGACTATAAACTTGAGACAATTCTTGAAGCGGGGATCGAAGGTTTGTCCAATAAAATCCAGATACCTTATATTTTTTCTACCGTTGAGTCGGGATTGCCAACTATTTTTGAAAGAATGCCCCAAATTATTATGACACAACGGGGCAAAATGGATCGTGAGTTCACTAACTTTGCTTCTAAAATCTGGGATTACCTGGTATCAAAATTAGGACTGGAAGAAGAAATAGAAAATATTGGCACTAACTTTAAGCTTCTGGGAATGGGAGTTGCTAAATACGGCTGGGAAGTTAAAAAAAGAAATACGATAGTTGAGGAGCAAGTGCCCATCAATGAGACTGAAAGCCAAACTATTCAAAAGATGTATCCAGTGCCGATCAAAAACCAACCTTTTGTTAAGGAAATGAAATATAATTCTATTTATTTTTCTCCTGAATCGGTATTTAAAATGGATGATGAGGATAATGAAATCCCTTATATAATCTGCCGTTATGTGAAGACCAAAGAAGCAGTTGAACAAGAATATGGAATTAAAGTTGATGATGATGAATTAGAAATGCTTAATCTTTCAGAAATTGATCCTGATTTAGCTTCAGAAGACTTAGCCAAAGAATTTAGGGAAAGCGACTTAAAAAGAATAGTGCTTTATGAATATTACGGATTATTACCGCAAGAGTTTGCGGGAAAAGATTGGGAAGCAGATCAAAATTACTATCTTGTTTTTAATAAGCACAGGATTTATAAACAACCAGAACCGATTGATAAGAAACCGTTTCTTCTATTAGGAAATTACGGATTATCAACTGATTTTTGGAAGTTTGGTGATGCCAAAGTATTACGAGAACTTGAACATGATATATCTTTAGGAAGATCAAGGATGATGGATATACGGGATAAATACGGAACTAAAATAGCGATACCTGAAGGAACAACTGTTGATGAAGCCGCTTTAAAAAGACCAGCTGATTTTACAATTATGCGTTTTTCAGGCAATCAAATGCCTGTTTATGTAACACCGCCTCCTATACCAGAAGCAATTATGATAGCTACTGATCAGTCAAGATCGGATATTCAAATGGCAGCGGCTCAACTTGACATCTCAAGAGGCGGAATACAATCAGCAGTTAAAACTGCTACTGGTCAGACAATTTATGCTCAAGCAGCCGAAAAAAGGCTTAATCGGCAAAAGAAAAAGATTGCCATGTTTATTAAAGCACTGGCTCGCAACCTATTATCACTCTGTGGAGAAAATTGGGACGAGGAAGAACTGTCAAAGATAACCGATATACCACTTGATGAAATCAAGCAGGCAGGATTTTTGGAAAAGATGAAAAATATTGGCACGCTTTACGATATTTCAATTGATATTGAATCAGTAACCATGAACCGAGAAACAATGGCGGCTCAAGCGATTGCCTTGTATCGAGAGGTAAAAGATGACCCATCAATTAAACACGAGGAGGTTTTGAAAGATGCTTTGAAGATCGGCTTTAATATTATTGATACCGACCGTTATCTGGCAGGAGAAATGACCCCTGAACAATTAATGACTGCTGTCCAGCAGTTAATTCAGATGGGAATTTTACCACCCGAATTTATAAATACCTTAATCCAAGCACTGCAAGGAATGGGACAGCCACAGTTAAGTAAGGGAGAAGAAGGACGACCAATGATCCAAAACCCAGTTGAGGTAATGAAAAAATCTATGCCTGGCGCAAACAATTTACAAATTTCAGCTCAAAACAGAGCTGCTTATAAACAAACTGGAGTGCCGAAAGGTCCTCAAAATATATGAGTATTTTTAAAGAGTTACTACAAAAATTTGTTAAAAAAAGACAGGTAGCGGCTAAAGAAAAAAAAGCTAAACCTACTCCCACTCCCAAAATAACTGAAACTCCAAAAATAACTGAAGCAATGCTTTTGAAAAGGTATGTTGCTCCTAATCCCGCTAAAGTAGAAAAACTAATTCGTAAATATTTCCCGCAGGATTACCGCACCGCTAGAGCAGTTTTTATGCAAGAAAGTCAATTAGGTAAATATCCTAAAAATATGGGTGGTTATCCTGCTTATGGTATAAGTCAAATTGCCCTTCCTTATCATCGACGAAACATACCAGGAAAAACCGATGTTGATAAAATTGCCTGGCTTCTTGATCCTGAGAACAATTTGTCCTACGCCCAGAAACTTTACAAAGCATCAGGTTGGAATCCCTGGGAAGCCTATACAAGCGGTCGTTATAAATCATATTACTAAAATGCCAGAAGCTTTTGAGAATTGCGTTAAGCAAGGCGGTCGGGTGAGAACCAAATCCTTAAGCAAGGGGAGATATATCCGTATTTGTTTTATAGACGGAAAATCCTATGCAGGAGAAGTTAAACAATCAAAGTTGTATAACAAACTTAAACATGGACGACGCTAATAATTGGAAATTCAAAGGCAATACTACTCAACCAGGAAACCCTCTTTTTGACGAATATGTCAATATTAAAACAGGCGAAAGTACTTTAAAAGAATACAAACCCCGTAAAATTACATCTTATGATACCTGTAATCATTACTTTGAGATGATTGATGATACTAATGCCCAATGCAAGAAATGTAAACTGGGTCAGAAGATTATCTGGGGCTTACAATTTATTCAAGATGGTAAAATTATTACTAAAAAAAAACTGAGATAAATATTCCAGTTTGCCAGAGGAGAGAGAATATATGGAAGTTCAGGGCTAATAGTTTTTAAATAAACGTCCCTTTAGTTGTTCACCTGTCCAAAAATGCTGTTTCCAGCAAAAAAAGGGTGAGGTCGTGATACGGCAACCTTACCACCGCCATTTTTTAATATCTCTTGCTCCGATTATTCCTGTAGCCTTCGGAGTTTGAGTTTAACTTCGCTTGTCGGTTTCTTGCCTTTTCCGTTGGCATCGGCTCAAGCGACCTGTCGGTTATGGTAGCCTTTTAAATCTTCTTGATAATCTCCCATTGTTTTTTCGTATTCCTTCATCCAATTTTCAAATTTAGTTGCTCCATCAATAAGAGATAGTTGAAATTTAACTTTATACCTTTCAGTATCGGAAGGAAATAAATCTTTATACATTTTAGGTGCGTATTTTTGAAGATAATCTTTAAATTTAGACATAAAAAAAATAGCAATGTTCTGTGGAGAACTGCGAAGTTAAACTCCACATAACACTGCTATTCTTCGCAGTTTTTGATTACTTAAATCATAAACCCTTTTTTTTATTTTGTCAAGGGATATTTTATAATGAGTTATAATTTTTATAACTATGTGTTATAAATAAATTATTATCAGTTAGGTAACTGCTAAAAAACCGATTACGGATAATTTTAGCAGACCAACAAAAAATATGGGAAAAATGAAAAAAGCGGCTGAAGAAGCCGAAACAGAGATTTCCGCAGAAAAAACAGAAGCGGAAGATGTTACCAATGAGGAAGCTCAGCAAATAACTGGTCAAGCAGATACTTCGCAACCAGCTTCGGAAACTACAACCGAAGAAACTTTTGCCAAGAGTTTTGATCCCTCCAAATTACCACCCGAACTGCAAGGCGTATATAAGTCAATGCAGGGAGACTACACGAGAAAAACGACAGAACTGGCTGAACTGAGGAAACAGGCAGAGAGTATAATGAGGTTTAAGCCAGTATTGGATAGGATAGTTGCCGATCCCAACTTGTTTAATCAAATAATGGGATTAAGAACTGAGGAAGCAGGTGAAGAAGAATTACCTGATGATCCAAAGGAATTTGCTCAATATCTTGAAAATCGAGCCGTAGAAAGGGTTAAAAATGAACTGGCAATCGAACAAGATATTCAAACCGCCGTTTCCGTAGATGATCGGTTAGCTGATGAAAATTTTGCTAAAATGATCTACGGGTTGGTGGTTGAAGATCCTGGAGTTAAATCAGGTCAGAAAACCTTTACTCAGGCAACTAAGGAAGCAATCAATGCTTTTGACCAATATATGGCGGGGATAAAAAGTGAAACGAGGGATCAGCTTATTAAAAGCGCTCAAAACAAAAAAATGGTAACAAGCAAGTCGTCAACACCAGTAGGAACGATGGGAAGTAAGATTAAAACTTTCCGTGACGCATATAAAGCAGCCTTAGAAGAAACAGGCATTTAGTTAAAAGTTTTTTTTATTAATTTATGGCAGACGTTAATGTTGGATTATTACTGTCAACGACCTTGAAAAAATATAACAAGACGTTGACCGACAATATTCATAATTCACACGCTGTATATGCTGCCCTGAAAGAAAGAGGCGCAATCAAAGAAGAAGATGGTGGAGAACGAATTGTTGAACCCTTAATGTATGGAAAAAACGAAACCGCCAAATCTTATAGCGGTTATGAGGTTCTTGATACTACTCCACAGGAAGGTATTGATTCCGCTGAATTTAACTGGAAGCAATACAGTGTCTCTATCGCCATTTCAGGCGAGGAAGAAAGAAAAAATTCTGGTCGCAGGGAAAAAATTATCGATATATTGGAAGCTAAAACAAAACAAGCGGAAATGTCGCTTAGAGAGAAATTAGTCGAAGGACTTTTCTCAGATGGGACTGGTAACGCTTCAAAAGATTTAACTGGTCTTAAAGCGATGGTTCTTGACTCTGGTACATACGGAGGAATTGATTCAGGAACTTATACTTGGTGGAGAGCATATGTCGAAAGTACGGCAGGAGCTCTAACTTTGGCACAGATGAGAACAGCTTTCAATACCGCATCTAAGGGAGGTAAAGATCATCCAAACCTGATTGTCACTACCCAGACACTTTACGAGAAGTATGAGTCGTTGGCAACAAGCACGATTACTTTGAATGCTACTCCAACGGCAGGAACTCGTAAATTGCTCGATTTAGGATTTCAGGTTCAGGAATACAAAGGACAACCAATGGCATGGGATGAGAATTGTAACTCCACTTATATGTATTTCCTTAATTTGAATCACATGAAATTAGTGGTTCATAAGGATGCGAATTTTAAAGCAAGTGATTTTGTAAAGCCAGAAAATCAGGATGCAAGAGTTGCCCAGATACTTTTTATGGGTAACTTAACCTGCAACCGAAGAAAAGCTTTTGCTTTGTTATCGAATAAAACCGCATAACAAGTTATAAGTTTAGGTTTAAACTCTTAACTCAACGGCTCGAAAGAGCGTCAGTGATAACAAAAGAGTTAAAAAC
>DYLN01000131.1 GCA_020722085.1 Melioribacter roseus | reverse complement strand
TTAGTAAGACTGCATTACCTTCCTAAAACCCGAACTTATTACTTTATGGATAGAATGACAAACAAAGCCAAAAATAGAACGAACTAATTTTGTTGTTAATGATATATTATGATTTACGCATTTATCCCGATGCCTGTCCCGATGTTTTTTATCGGGGTCTTTAATCGGGGCGTGTCCCGATGCCTTTAATCGGGGTTAGAAAGGTGAGAATCTGATTTCTGTTCTTCTTTTATATATTAAGGACACAGTTACTTTGAGGTTGTCTAAAAAGTAATTATTCAACAATAAATTCGTAAATAATTAGTGGAATTCGCGGCTTATATATTAAAAAAGATTACTTTTTAGTCACCCTCACAAGTTTCGAATCCTATTGCATAATTTGGATTGAAGAAATAAAAAAGAAACTTAAGCTAAGAGGAATTATGAATTTTTTTAGATAAGAAAGAAGGGAAAATATTGCCTCTACTGAAGAAATAGAAAAACAAATTACCAATCCACTTGAAACTGCTGCAGTAATATTTAAAAAAATAAACTATAAAAAATCGATTTTAACAAGTATGAAAATAAACACAAAAGTTATAATTTTGTTTCTGTTTTTGCTTAAGTGAATTATTCAATCAGGTTAAGTGCATGAAATATGATGTAATTGTTATAGGTGCGGGCATTGTGGGACTGGCTTCTGCACTAAAGATACTTGAGAAAAACCCGCATCTGAAACTTCTTATTCTTGAAAAAGAAAGCATAATCAGCAAGCATCAAAGCGGCAACAACAGCGGAGTAATACATTCGGGCATTTATTATAAATCTGGCAGCCTAAAAGCAATTAATTGCATAAATGGGTACAGCATGCTGCTGAATTTCTGTAGAGAGAATGATATAAAGTTTGATATTTGCGGAAAGGTAATTGCTGCTGTCTCGGAAGATCAAGTGCCGGATATGCTTAAATTGTATGAGCGCGGTCTTCAAAACGGTTTAGCCGGTTTGAGAGTAATGAATCAGGAAGAGCTGCGGGAAATTGAGCCGAATTTAACTGCTGTGAAAGGAATCTTTGTGCCTCAGACAGGAATAATCAACTATGTGGAAGTTTCGGAAAAATATCTTCAGTTAATAAAACAAAACGGCGGTGAAATTTTTTTTGACAGAAATGTCGTTGATATAAAAGAAAAAGCGGATGATTGTGAGGTTATTACACGTGAAAGTTCTTTTCAGGGAAAATATGTTTTGACATGCGGCGGTTTATATTCTGATTATCTTGCAAAAATGACAAATCCTGAAATAGACATTAGAATTATTCCCTTCAGAGGCGAATATTATAAAATTAAAGAGGAGAAGAAGCATCTTGTTAAGAATTTAATTTATCCTGTCCCGGATCCAAAATTCCCTTTTCTTGGCGTGCATTTTACAAGGATGTTAGATGGTAAAGTAGAAGCCGGGCCGAATGCAGTACTTGCATTCAAAAGGGAAGGTTACCGCAAATCGGATATAAGTTTAAAAGAACTTTATCAAACATTATCGTGGTCGGGTTTCAGAGTTGTGATGAAGAAATACTGGAGAACAGGATTGGCTGAGTTTTATCGTTCATATAATAAAAAAGCATTTGTAAGTGAATTGCAAAAAATGATTCCTGAAATTCATGAATCTGACCTTGAAAAAGGCGGAGCGGGCGTTAGAGCGCAGGCATGTTCAAAAACCGGCGGGCTTTTGGATGATTTTTATTTTGTCGAAAACAGAAGAGTCATCCATGTTTGTAATGCACCGTCACCAGCAGCTACTTCTTCTCTTTCAATCGGTGAATACGTTGCCGATAAAACTTTAGCAAAAATGAAGTGAAAGAAAAAGATCAAAGATTAACGACAAAAGAGAAAGAATTGTTTATTAATACTTTTTTACTTTTAATTTATTTTTTATTCTTTACTCTTGTTTCATTAATTCTACATTTCAGTTAAGAGGGTTTTTGATTGGGTAAAAAGATTGAAAAAATTCTAATACTTAGTTCTGATTTTATTGCAATCAATCTTGCATGGATTGTCTTCTTTTATTTTAGGGTAGAAAGTGGCTGGTTCGATTTAATTATTCGTCCCGACTTCCTTCTTCCGATGATTACAGTTTATCTTTACTGGATTATTATTTTTACCTTGGTTGGTATGTATCGCACGTGGTTTGCCTTTTCCAGATTTATTGAACTTTCTACTCTTTTCAAAGCCTCATTTGTTGGAATATTTATTCTCTTCTTTTTAATTCTTTATGATGATTATTCACACGGCGTATCGACTTCGGTTCGGTTCTTTATCTTTTTGTACTGGGGAATTTTTCTAATTTTTGTCGGTACTTCCAGATTGGCGCTGCGAAGTCTTCAGCGTAATCTTTTAATAAAAGGAGTAGGCAGAAGGAATGCTTTAATTATAGGATTTAATCCTAAAGCACATGAAGTACACAAATCAATAAAAAACCATAGAGCTCTTGGATTGGATGTTATTGGCTATGTAGCTGTTAGAAGAGAAAACGTAGGCAAAGAATTTGATGGTGTGCCGGTAATCGATACGGTTGCAAATCTTGCACATGTAATTGAAGAAACTCAGGTAAAAAATATTATTATTGCTCTGGAAAAACGACATGAAGATATCCTGCTGGAAATTATTGCCAAGAGCGAAGGAAAAAGAATCGAACTAAAAATAGTACCGGATTTGTACGACATAATCAGCGGACAGGCAAGAACATCACAGATTTATGGTTTCCCGTTGATTGATGTAATGCCTGAATTAATGCCCGAGTGGGAAAAGAAAATTAAAAGATTGATAGACATTATTCTTTCGTTTATTATTATTGTAATTACTTCTCCAATAATGCTCATTTCTGCAATTGTAATTAAGCTGGATAGTAAAGGTCCAATATTTTATTCTCAGGAAAGGATGGGGCAGGGCGGAAAAATTTTTAAGATGTACAAGTTTCGTTCAATGGTTAAAGATGCTGAAAAGCTAACCGGCCCTGTTTGGTCATCAAAAGACGATCCGCGTATTACAAGAGCAGGAAAAATTCTAAGAAAATTTAGAATCGATGAGATCCCGCAAATGATTAATATCTTAAAAGGCGATATGAGCTTTGTGGGACCGCGTCCGGAAAGACCTTACTTTGTCGAAAAGTTATCCCAGGAAATTCCTTATTATAAAAGAAGATTAAAAGTTCGTCCAGGGGTTACCGGCTGGGCTCAGGTAAAACATAAATATGACGAATCGATTGAGGATGTAAAAGAAAAATTGAGATACGATTTGTTTTATATCGAAAATATGAATTTAAGAATGGATTTTATAATTATATTCAGAACAATTTTAGTAGTTTTGTTTGGAAAAGGGCACTACGAGTGAGTGTAGAGTGTAGAACTAAGAGTGTAGAGTGTAGAACTAAGAGTGTAGAGTGTAGAACTGAGAGTGTAGAGTTTAGAATTAAGAGTGCAGAGTTTTGTCCATGGCCAATCGTCAATTATTGGAAATTGATTATTGCTCATTGAGAATTACTCAGAGGAGTTCTACGGACAACTTTCTACATGCCCTTTGCGCTTTACCCATTACTCAAAAATTTAGGAATAGATATTCATGCACGAAAAATCTATAGTTATTATCCCGACGTATAATGAATTGAATAATATCAAAAATCTGATTCCCGAAATCACTACTTCTTATCCGACAACAGATATTCTCATTGTTGATGATAATTCACCCGACGGTACTGCTGAGTTTGTAAAGGAATTCTCGGAAAAGAATAAACGAATAAAATTAATCGAACGGGAAAAGAAAATGGGTCTTGGTACAGCTTACGTTGAAGGCTTTAAGTATGCGTTGGCTAACGGCTATGAATCTATTATTCAAATGGATGCTGATCTTTCACACGACCCGAAAGAAATAAAAAAAATGTTCGAATATATAAAAGACTACGATCTTGTTATCGGGAGCAGATACATATCCGGTGTTAATGTTATCAACTGGCCTATGATGCGATTACTGCTGAGTTATTTTGCAAATATTTATACAAGAATAATTACACGGCTACCGATTAGGGATTGCACAGGTGGTTTTAAGTGTTTTAGGAAAGAGGTTTTATCTGCAATTGACCTTGATAAAATTCATTCCAACGGCTATTCATTTCAGATTGAAATGAATTTTTTGGCTTGGAAGAAAAAATTCCGGATAAAAGAATTTCCTATTGTATTTGTTGACCGGATGGAGGGCAGTTCCAAGATGTCGAAGAAAATTGTCTGGGAAGCCATATTTATGGTTTGGAAACTCAGACTAAAAAGTGTTTTTGGATTATTAAATTAACCGCAGAAATGATAGAACTTTCAATAATAATAGTAAATTATAATGTAAAGGAATTCCTTCTCAATCTTCTTGAATCTATCAAAAAAGCTGTGCTGAATATTCCTGCCGAAATTATTGTTGTTGATAATGCATCGGACGATGGAAGCGTAGAAACAGTTAAAGAAAAATTTCCTGATGTAAATTTTATAATCAATAATAAAAATATCGGATTTGGAGCAGCTAATAATCTTGCACTTTCGAAGGCAAAAGGAAAATATTTTCTGCTCATTAATCCCGATACAATAGTTAAAGAAGATACATTTCATAAGATGATAGATTTTTTTGAAAAAAATCATGATGCAGGAATTGCAGGCTGCAAGGTGTTGAATCCGGATGGTACACTTCAATTGGCATGCCGCAGAAGTTTCCCGGGACCGTGGACCTCATTTACAAAAGTAATGGGTCTCAGCCGGGTTTTTCCTAAAAGTAGACTTTTTGGAAGATACAACCTCACTTACCTAGATGAGAACCAAACTTACGAAGTCGACGCTGTAAGCGGTGCATTTATGATGATGCGTAAAGAAGTTTATGAAAAAATCGGCGGTTTTGATACACAGTTTTTTATGTATGGCGAAGACCTTGATTTCTGCTATCGTGCTCAATCTGCGGCTTACAAAGTTTATTATGTTCACACAACCGAAATTATTCATTACAAAGGAGAAAGCACGAAAAGAAGCAGAATAGACGAAACAAAAATTTTTTACGATGCAATGCACATGTTTGTACGCAAACACCTTTCTTCTTCTTTTTTGGTCGAATCTATTTTGCAGACAGCAATCATATTCAGGAAATTTCTCTCCTTTCTGAATATTAACAAACTGCCGATCGTGTCAATGATTCTTGATTTTGTTTTGTTTACTATCTCAATCTATGTCTCTGAAAAGATTTATAAGCCAGGTCACTGGGGAGGATTTCCCCATTATGTAATTCCGTGGATTTATTTTCTGCCGTCTTTCTTCCAGATTATTGTTTCAGGCTTATCAGGTTCTTACAATAAAAATTCACTTTCGGTGCTTAGAAACATGCTGTCGTTGTTTTACGGACTTATTATTCTTTCTGCTCTTACATTTTTCTTTAAGCAGTTTGCTTTCAGCCGGGCTGTAATACTAATAATTTATGGAATTGTCTTTCTGATTTTCCCTTTATGGCGGATAATATTTAAAGTGATTTTTAAAACAGGTTTAATAAGTGACTCACGTAAAGCGAGGACACTTATTGTAGGAATAGGTGAGAATGCCCGGCAGCTAGCTCAAAAACTTAAGTCAAATGTATCCAGGCTTTATCAAATAATTGGTTTTATTAGTTTGACCCGAAAAGAAATTGATACCGGTACAGATAATCTTAAAATACTTGGCTCTCTTGAGAACATTAAAAAAATAATTTTAGAAGAAAAAATAGATATCGTAATTTTTTCTTCCAGGAGGCTTACTTTTCACCAAATGTTTGCTGTTGTTTCGGAGTGCCAGGGTTTAACAGTAGAATTTCTTGTTGCAGGTAAAGAACTGGATTATTTAGTAGGAAAATCTTCTGTACTTATGTTAGATGATATTCCGCTCCTGAAAGTTGAATATAACATTTCATTTTTTTTACATCGGTTTATTAAGAGCGTTTTTGACTTTGTTGTCAGCCTGTTTATTTTACTTTTGATCTATCCTTTCATATATTTATTTAGCTTAATCACCAAACGGCATTCGGGTCTTACAAATTTTATCTTAGGAATGCCGTCGGTCATTTCAAGAAGAAAAAGTTTGGTAGGACCTAGAGACAATTCATGGTACGACGGTTTGTACGTAGGTCGTCAGGGTCTTACCGGTTTATGGTTTACCGAATCGGTGGATAAAAGTGATACCGAAGAATTAAAAAAGCTGGATATTTTTTACGCAAAAAATTACAACATCTGGCTCGACTTTGAAATTTTAGGGAGAACAATTTCAAAAATGTTTTTTGGACGGAGAGATTAATGGCAAAAAATATACTCGATTTTGAAAAACCTATACTTGAACTTGAAAATAAGATTGAGGAAATGCGTAAGTACGAAGGGGAACTTGATATCAGCAATGAGATTAAGACCCTCGAAGAAAAAGTGCTTCAGCTTAAAAAGAATATCTACGAAAACCTGACCCGATGGCAGAAAGTTCAATTAGCACGTCACCCCGAAAGACCTTATACGCTCGATTATATTAATTTAATGACGATAGATTTTGTAGAATTACACGGTGACCGTTTGTTTAAGGACGATAAAGCAATTGTAGGAGGTTTGGCAAAACTTGATGAATATAAAATAATGATTATCGGTCATCAGAAAGGAAGAGATACAAAATCAAATTTGTATAGAAATTTCGGTATGCCTAATCCGGAAGGTTACAGAAAAGCATTACGGCTAATGAGGCTTGCCGAAAAATTTAATTTGCCGGTTATAACAATGCTCGATACTCCTGGCGCATATCCTGGCATTGAAGCCGAGCAGCGCGGACAGGCAGAAGCTATTGCCAGAAATCTTTTTGAAATGAGCAAACTCAAAGTGCCTATCATAGTTGTAATTATTGGCGAAGGTGCAAGCGGCGGTGCATTAGGTATTGGAGTTGGAGATAGAATCTTAATGCTGCAGAATACCTGGTATTCTGTTATTTCTCCAGAATCATGCTCAAGCATTTTATGGAGAAGCTGGGACTATAAAGAGCAGGCTGCAGAATCCTTAAAATTAACCGCCGAAGATTTACTTGAACAGGGAATTATTGACAGAATTATTCCCGAACCTCTAGGTGGCGCTCATAAAAATTATACACTCATGGCAGCTACGTTAAAAACGGCATTGAAAGAAGAACTCTCGCAACTTGTCAAATTAAAACCCGAAAAACTAATCCAAAATAGAATTGATAAGTTTGGTAAAATGGGTGTTTTTGTTGAATAATTTCAAATGGTCTTTTCATATATGTTTTCCCACAAAACAACGATTCGTGTTCGTTATGCCGATACCGACAAGATGCAGTTTGTCTATAACGGCAAGTATTTGGAATACTTCGAAGTTGGAAGAACGGAGTTACTTAGAAGCACCGGCTTACCATACAGCGAGGTTGAGAAAGCGGGCTATCAGCTTCCGTTAATTGAAGCGGGCATAAAATATAAAAATCCGGCTGTATACGATGATATTCTTGAAATTGAAGCAGCAGTTAATGAGCTATATTCACCCAAAGTACATATTGAGTATGTAATCAGAAGAAAAAACTCCGGTGAATTAATTGCAGAGGGATTTACCACACACATTTTTATAAAAATTGACACAAAAAAAGCAGTCCGCCCGCCTAAAATTTATATAGATGCACTCAAAAAGTATTTTGATAACGGGATTGCCTAAAAAGTAATTGTACTCCATAGGAGTCTCGTGGAGTTCGTCCGTCTCGTGACTTCGTCAC
This sequence comes from Melioribacter roseus, assembly GCA_020722085.1. GTDB lineage: Bacteria > Bacteroidota > Ignavibacteria > Ignavibacteriales > Melioribacteraceae > Pyranulibacter. The sequence continues at coordinate 133 of DYLN01000131.1, read as the reverse complement.
AAATGAGGTCACGGATTGGACTCGTCGGAGTCTTCGACCGGACTCTGGGGAGAGTCTAACGACCTACGGACAATTAAACCCAAAATTGTCATTAGAAATTTATATGGTATTATAAATCATTACAAATAAATAG
>DYLN01000308.1 GCA_020722085.1 Melioribacter roseus | reverse complement strand
GACCCCGACCCCAACCAAACCGGTGAAACCTTAGAAGTACCTGTACCACTTTTGATTGCAGAGCAAGGAGAAAATGGGGAGTCGAGGTGGAAGGAGGCAACACCAAGTAGTTTAGGACTAACTTATAACATTTTAATAGGAAATATGGCCCATCCAACCTTATCAGAGATGTACCACGATTTGAAAAAGGATAGATTTAATTCAATTATTACCGTAACCGATATCTGGAGCAACCGAGAGAAAATTGAAGGAATCAAAAACATGAATTATATTGATCAAGAAATAAGAGAAGCATTTGATTTAGGAGTAAAATCCATTAGAATTGCTCACCTCGCAGATGGTTCTACGACACCGACTTGGCTTAAAGATAAGCCAAATAATGAAGCTCAACAAATTGTACTTAACCACGTTGAGGAACAAATGCGCTATATATTCGAAAGAGTTAAGCAAGAGTGTAACACGAGAAAAGTACAAGAAATAACAATCGAGTTTAATATAACTAATGAAATTTGGCACAGTAGTACATTGTCTAAAAAGTTTGGAAATCGAAATAACGCAATTCTAGCCGTGGCCAAAAAAGCTATTGATGTCAGAAATCAAATACAACAAGAAAAGAAAGAAGGCGACCCCAATATTAAAATCGAGCTCGGTCTTAGCCAAGCGGATAGCCATTATGCAAATGGTGAAGGATATAGGCAACTGCTGGAAATATTAACCATGTTAGAAAATAGTGGAATATATATCGATTATGTTGATCTTCACGGTCATGAAAAAGACGTAAACAATTTGCCTTCTTTAGACTCAATTAATCAGGCAATCAGAGCGCTTCAAAAATTTAAAAATTCCGAAGGAAGTTCTATTAAAATCAGAATTGGTGAATATGATTTAAATATAATGCACTGGAGTAAGGAAGATAAGTTTAGATATTTAAAACAGGCTAAAAGATACTACGGAGTGGTTAAAACTTCTCTTGATGCTGGCGTAGATGAATTCAGCTTAATGGGAGTGGCCGATCCTGAATCATGGTTTGAAACCGATATTAGAGAAAAACAGTATTTAAGTCCGGATGCCGACGCTTTGGTGTTTGACGAAAGTGGAGATCCAAAATTAAACTATTATACTATAATGGCAGCTACACTAAACTTTATCACCAGTCAACAATAATCCTCTTATCCCCCAAAATAAAACTTGATAGGAACCGGAAATCGTTGGATTTAGAAAACCAAAAATAAA
>DYLN01000307.1 GCA_020722085.1 Melioribacter roseus | reverse complement strand
CAACGCCAGCGAATTGCCATTGCCAGAGCTATCGTTCGCAAGGTTCCCATCCTTCTGCTCGATGAACCCACCAGCAACCTTGATAAAGTATTCGAAAAGTCGGTTATTGATACCTTAAATAACATCTCGTATAATCCAACGATTATAATGATAACACACTCATTAGACGCTGCAAAAATGGCCGACACCATCATTGTTGTTGAAGACGGGCAGATTGTAGAGTCAGGAAGCCCTGAAAATCTTAGTGCAAATGGCACCTTTTTTCAAAAATATATTAACACAGGCCTTATTGTGCTTGATAAAATATAAGTTAATGTTAAAATGTGTAATTAAATATTCTGAAATGAAAAATCATAAAAAACCTGGTGGATTAAAAATAAGGAGTGATTTTCCTATGAAAAAACTGGTAATATTCATAATAATTTTGTTTATATATTCCTGGTTTATGTTTAATGCATCGCTCTTGTGTGCACAAACTAACCAGCAAGATGACAACGACCAGCAAGATGACAACGATAGCACTTCAATGCCAACAAGTACGGCATTGGTCTTGCAACCGGGTATCGGTTTGAGCTATTCTGTAAATAAAAAAATCAGATTATATCAGGATTTTCGCCAATATTTTAATCAAAGTAATCCGTCCAGAAATTTTGAAGAATTAAGTTTTGGGGCAAGGTACAAACTCGGCAAAATTAATAAACTGTATTTTTCAATAACAGCAGGGTACCTTATGTCCCTTGATAACTCGTATAAAGTAAAAGCGTATCGGCCCAAGTTATATTTTACGGTTGATTACAGAAAAAATGATTTTACAATTCAGGTTCGGAACCGGATAGAATACAGTATCGTTATGGGCGATAATGCAGGGACTTCCTTACGATACCGACCCAGAATTCTTATAGAGAGAAAATTTCGCTTGAAGCCTTTTTCTTTTACGCCATACATTTACAATGAATTCTTTTTGGGGCAGAATGGATTTAGTCAGAACCGTACAAAAGTTGCAGTTTTTATGAACTACGAAAGTTGGGGAGTCACTGTCGGTAATCTTTTTCTGGTAAAACCAGTAAGCGGATTGGTGGAAAATAGGGTATCGCTTGATTTAAGTTATTCAATTCCAACCATCCACAAAAAGAAAACAATAAGAAAGAAGTTCATAAAAAAATAGCATGGAGAAAACAACCGGGAACAATAAAAAAAATATTTCAATGGGACAGGTGTACCTTTGGACACCTGATA
>DYLN01000130.1 GCA_020722085.1 Melioribacter roseus | reverse complement strand
ACAAATTGGCTGGCTCCTCGGTGTACCTGTTTTGACTGGCTCGATTTTCAGGCTACCTGTTGGACTTTTAACTGATAGGTTTGGCGGGCGCTACATTTTCAGTCTATTGATGCTAATTTCCGCCATTCCGATGTTATTGCTTTCCTTTACTAATTCATATTTAATATTTCTTCTTTGCAGTTTCGGATTTGGATTAACAGGTGCAAGTTTTGCAGTTGGAGTTGCATTCACTTCAGTTTGGTATCCTGCAAAGTGGCAGGGAACAGCATTGGGAATATTTGGACTTGGCAATCTTGGAGCAGCTTTAACCACTCTAATTGCTCCATCAGCTCTACAAATTTTGACTGACTCAGGAAAAAATATAGATCATTGGCGGTTACTGCCGGTTATTTATACGGCTCTGCTTTCGTTAATGGCAGTAATATTCTATTTATTTTCGATAAATAAGAAACCGGAACGAAGCGAAAAGAAGTTTAAAGAACTTCTTGAACCATTGAAAAGCATAAAAGTTTGGAGTTTTGGGCTTTACTATTTTCTAGTTTTTGGATGTTTTGTTGCCTTTTCACAATGGTTAGTTCCGTATTATCTAAATGTATATTACATAGCCTTTGTACAAGCTGGTATAATTGCAAGTTTATTTAGCTTTCCTGCAAGTGTAATTCGTACACTTGGTGGATGGTTGTCTGATAAATATGGACCACAAAAAGTGCTGCTCTCTGTTTTTATCGCATCATCTGTGCTGGGATTATTACTCTCTTTCCCTAAAATGGAATTATATTCTCCCGGCAAAGGAATAATTTCTAAGAATTATGGTATTGTTACATCTATCTCTGATAAGTCAATATCCGTCGATAACAAAGAATATCCAATTACATCTCTAAAAAGTAATACTGATTTAGATGAAGATGACTTCATAGTTTTTCCACATAAAGTTATGTGGCAGGAGCCAACTGTTAAAGTTGGCGATACTGTAAAAAAGAATCAGCTTATTGCCAAAGGAATTACAAAAATCAATTTTCAGGCAAATGTAAATATTTTTGTTTTCTTCGTTTTATTGATTGGATTATCATGGGGACTTGGAATGGGAGCAGTTTATAAGTTTATTCCGATGTATTTCCCAAATACTGTTGGTGTTGTAGGCGGTACAGTTGGCGTTTTAGGGGGACTCGGTGGATTCTTTGGACCCATTTTGTTCGGTTACCTTTTAGAATTTACCGGCTTATGGACGAGCAGTTGGGTATTTATATTTTTATTATCACTTGTTTGTTTTATATGGATGCAAATAATTATTAATAGAACAAATAAGCGAAATACAACTTAGCACAAGGTAAATTACAAAATTTTATTCATATTTTTTTTGAGATAGAAAATCTGATAAAAATTATAATTGTATGAAAAATTTAATCTATTGCAAATATCTATTCTTTTGAGCACTGGATTTTTTTCTACATTTTCAGCACGGTCCAGTAAAAGTTGAGCAATTATTAGAATAGGCAGCATTGATGTTTTTTGGGTTTTGGTGTTCTATCTGTTGATAATAATGATGTAAAAAGGAAATCAGTAAGAAAATAGTGAGATTTAAAGAATGAGGAATATATGAACAACAAAAGTGAATTTAATTCAATCAATGACCCAGTAAAAAGAATTGTAGAGAAGGATATTTCGAGAGAAGAGCTCTCGCCTTTTGATCCGCCTGATGCATATAATCCCCAAAACATTGAAACAGTGCCTTATGAAAATATGCATCCTTTTCTTCAAAACTTAATTGATGAGCACGAAGCATTTACCAAAGTGTTAAATAAATTTGAAAAAGCTTTGTTAAGCTGGCGAGAGAATCACTGGATTTTTACAGATGAAATTGATACGGGATTAAAGCAATTCTTTGCCTTCTTTGATGAAAAAGTTCCGTTACATAATCAAAAAGAAGAGAAAAAATTATTTCCGCTTCTGAATAAAAAATTAATTGAAAGCGGTGAGCATAATTCAAATGATCCTTCCTTTACCGGAATTAATTTAATGGAAGACGAGCATATCAAGGTTGCACAGGCTGCGGCAATAGTTTTTAATTTTCTCGGGCTGGGCTCAAGACTGCCGGATTTGCAGTCAAGGGAAATTACTTATAAAGCAGCGTTCGATCAGGGAATGGCAATAATCGAAACAATGAAGCTGCATATATTTAGAGAAGAGAATATTTTATTTCCGCAGGCAATGCAGTATTTCAACGAACAAGAATTTAGTAAACTAACTAAATAATATTTGTTCTTTAATAAATTTTCTCCGAGTTGTATTCTCTAAGGAGTGTTACTCTATGAGAAGCAACCGAATTGTCTGGCATCAGACAGATAGGGTAAGTCTGGAAACGGACTTGCCTGCCAGTTTGTCGATCTAATTCGATGGAACGCTTTGCAAAGGAGAGTTTATTAATGATGGAATAAACATCATCATTTTAAATTTTACAAACCCCGCAAAGCAAAGTGGGGTTTTTTATTAATTAAGGAGAGTAAAATGGCTGCTGTACCAAAGAGATTCAAAAAGTTCACACAGGATTATCCGCAAGTCGCAAAGGCATACGAAGAACTAGGCGACGCTGTGCATTCTGCAGGACCCCTTGATGAAAAGACAAGAGCATTAATTAAACTGGCTATTTCCACTGGCGCTCGGCTGGAAGGTGCTGTTCATTCTCATGCCCGGAAGGCATTAGAAGCAAATTGCACTCCCGAGGAAATGAGACAGGTTGCGCTGTTGTCTTTGCCGACAATCGGTCTGCCTTCGATGATGGCTGCGCTAAGCTGGATTGATGAAATTATTGAGAATAAAAAATGATTGAGAATTTATTTAATCTGTTCTGGGCATTTGTTAAAGTTGGTTCGCTTTCTTTCGGCGGTGCGTATTCGCTGCTTCCAATTATAGAAAAAGAGGTTGTCAAAAATCATCATTGGCTGAGCAACGATGAATTTTTACGCGTACTCGGGATTGTGGAAATATTCCCGGGTGCAATATCAATAAAATTTGCTACTTATACCGGCTATAAAACTGCCGGCATCTTAGGAGCAATTGCAGCAAATCTCGGCAACATATTTACGCCGGCAATCTTGATTTTGTTTAGCGCATATATTTATGCGATATATGAAAAAAATCCGGTTGTTACTAAAGCTTTTGATGGGATTAAATACGTGATCGTTGGAATGATTGCTGCGATTATGTATCAATACGCAGTTAAGAACAGCAATCATTGGCAGGAATTTGTTTTACTCGCAATCGGAATATCTCTGATTTTATTTTTTAAACTTCATCCGGCTTATGTCGTAATTATCGGTGCTGTAATCGGGATTTTAATTCTATGAAACTGATAGATAATTTTAACCGAATCCACAATTATGTCCGCATTTCATTGATTGATAAATGCAATCTGAATTGTATTTATTGTAATCCGTCAAATACATTTACAAAGTATGAATCGAATAAATCTATTCTTTCTTACGAAGAATTATATCGATTGATACAAATTCTTCTAAGAGATTTAGAAATAAAGAAAATTCGATTTACAGGCGGCGAGCCTCTTATCCGGAAAAATGTAATTAAGCTTTTTGAAATGATTTCCTCTTTACAAAACAAATACAATTTTGAAGTTGGCATTACAACAAACGGCACACAACTACTCGATAAAATTGATTTACTGCATCAATACGGAATTCATCTATTAAATATTAGTCTTGATACATTAAACAAAACCAAATTCATTGCAATTACAGGCAAGGATTATTTTGATGAAACTGTATCCTCAATTCAAAGAGCAGTTGCAACCGGTTACAAGTCAGTTAAAGTAAATATGGTTGTTATTAAAAATATTAACGATGATGAATTGAATGATTTTATTGAATTTTTCAAATCATATCCGATAACTTTAAGATTTATTGAATATATGCCTTTTTCAGGAAATCAATGGAATGATTCAAAATTTTTGAGCTGGGAAAAAATGAAATATGAAATTGAGAAGAAATATTCTTTAAGAGAAATTGAAAGCGACGGAAAGGTATCAAAAGATTTTGTAGTTGATAATACAAATCTTAAAGTCGGGTTTATAAGTTCAATCTCAAATCATTTTTGCGATAGCTGCAGTCGCTTGCGTATCACGGCAAGTGGACAAATTAAAAACTGTCTTTTTTCAAAGCCTTCTGAAGTTGGATTAAAATCATTATTAGCTGACGATTCTATTTCAGATGAAACAATTGTTAAGTTCATTCAAAACTCACTCCAATCAAAATGGCAGAAGCATCCAGGTGCAGATGAGTTATCACAATTACAACAAAATAATATGATGAGTATAGGCGGATGAAAAAATTATCACACATAAATAGTAAAGGCAAAGCTGAAATGGTTGATGTTTCTGAAAAATCTGCAACTGATCGCACTGCCGAAGCTTATGCGGAAGTAAAAGTTTCTAAAAATGTTTTTGATGCAATCAAAAGTAACTCCGTTAAGAAAGGAGATGTCCTTTCAATCGCAAAGTTTGCAGGAATTCAAGGCGCAAAGAAGACAAGCGAGTTGATACCGCTTTGCCATAACATTTTCATTTCAAAAATTGATGTTAATTTGAAATTGAACTCAAAAAACAAAACTGTCGAAATAACTTCTTTTGCCAAAACAACGGCACAAACCGGAATTGAGATGGAAGCGCTGACCGCCGCTTCTGTAGCTGCACTTACGATTTACGATATGTGTAAGGCGTTGGATAAATCAATTACAATTAAAGAAATTAAGCTGCTAAGTAAAACTGGAGGAAAAAGTGGAAAATTTATCAATCAGAGATAAACAATATAATCAATCAAAGCAGGTCTCAACAAAATCTGGAAAGATAATGGCTATCTCCATAAGCAAGAAGAGAGGTATTCCAAAAACAAATGTAAGCTCAGCGAAAATAATAGAGAACTATGGAATTGAGGGCGATGCGCACGCCGGGAACTGGCACAGACAAGTTAGCTTACTGCCGGTAGAAAGCTTAAACAAAATGCGTAATGCAGGTCTGCCGAAATTACGCCCCGGGGCAGTTGCAGAAAATCTTACAATCGAAGGAATTGAATGGAATGAATTTCCAGTGGGTTCAAAAATAAAAATCGGCAAATTTGTTCTTTTGGAGGTTACACAAATCGGTAAAGAATGTCACGACAAATGTTCAATCTTTCTAAAAATTGGCGATTGTGTTCTGCCGCGTGAAGGGATATTTGCCAGGGTGACAAAGGGCGGCGAAATAAATACCGGAGATATTATTACTGTCTTGCAGCAAAACAATAAGCAGGTGTAACTATGAAATCTATTTCAGAATTTATGGAACAAGATCATAATAGATTGGACGATCTTTTTAATAATTTTAAAGAGTTAAAAATCTCGGATGAGAATAAAGCAAAGGAGATTTTTGCTGAGTTTAAGTCAAACTTAGAAAAACATATAAACTGGGAAGAAGAGTTTCTTTTTCCGCTTTTCGAACGAAAGACCGGTATGTTTAACAGCGGGCCCACAGCAGTTATGAAGATAGAACATAAAAATATAAAAGATCTCTTAAGACAAATCTCCGAAAAGCTTATCAGCGGCAGTATGCAAACCGATGAACTTGACAAAACGTTAGTTACGTTTCTTTCCAGCCATAACCAAAAGGAAGAAAATATTCTCTATCCTATGATTGATAAATCCTTTAACGAAACTGAAGTAAAAGAATTTTATGAAAATATAAAAAACTTTTCGCCGGAAGAGTAAGGGAAGAATTATTATGTCGAATAAATTGATATCATACGACAATGCGATGGAAATAATTAAAGGGGAAATTAAGAGGTTAAGCCCGCGTACGGAAGAAATCGATCTACTTAATTCCTTAAACTATATTCTCGCAGAAGATGTAATTGCGGACATAGATATGCCCCCCTTTGATAACTCAGCAATGGATGGTTATGCAATAAAATTTAGTGACAAAAAAAATTGGGAAATAATCGGAGAAATCTCTGCGGGTAATTATTCTTCTTTAACACTCTCGGAAGGTGACGCTGTTTTAATAACAACTGGAAGCAAGATACCTCCTGAAGCAGATACAGTAATTCCAATAGAAGATGTAGAGACAAGCGGAAATGCATTGGTATTAAAACCAAATGCCCATTTCAAAAAAGGAATGAACATACGCACTAAAGGCAACGATTTGGAGAAGGGTAAAATTACGGTAAGCAGCTTTACAAAAATAGGTCCAAATGTGATTGCTGCTCTTGCAAGCTGTGGAAAAATAAAAGTGAAAGTATACAATAAACTTAAAATTGCAGTGTTAAGTACTGGTGATGAACTGATTCCGGTAAACCAAATCCCGCACGATGATAAGATAAGAGCATCGAACAATTATTCGCTTTCCGCTGCGATAACCGGAATAAATCATTTGCCCGTAAATCTTGGCTTTGCAAAAGACGACAAAGAAATTATACGGCGGAAAATAAAAGATGCGCTTGAGATGGATATCGATATGCTGATAACAACAGGCGGAGTTTCAGTTGGCAAATATGATTATCTCTTAGAATTATTTGATGAAGCCGGAATAGAGAAAAAATTTTGGAGGGTAAATATCAAACCCGGTAAACCGATCTATTTCGGTGTTTATAAAAAAGATAAGAAAAAAATTCTCGTGTTCGGACTACCAGGCAATCCAGTCTCCTCATTGGTTAATTTTTATATCTTTATAAAACCAGCCGTAGATTATTTGTATCATCAAAATGAAATAAACTTTCACACCGCTATTTTGCAGCACGACCTAAAAAAGACCGATACAAAACGACACTTTTCACGCGGAATTATTTTTTATGAAGAAGATGAATGGAGAGTTAAGGCTGAATTTTCCCAATCCTCGGGCAACCTTATAGAAATGAGCCGAGCAAATTGCCTGATAGAAATCGAAGAAAATAAAATCAATCCTCTAAAAGGAGAAAAAGTAAAATGTATAATGATATAACGGGAATTATTTTAGCGGGTGGAAAAAGTAAGCGAATGGGTATTAATAAGGCGCTGCTGAAAATCGGGGACAAAACTATAATAGAAAGAACTGCCGGATTAATGCAAGGATTGTTTAATCGTGTTTTACTAATTACAAATTCTCCGAACGAATACATGTTTCTTGGATTGGAGATATATGAAGACATTTATAAAAATATCGGACCTCTTGCCGGCATACATTCGGGTTTGGTTTATTCTAATTACAGAAAAAAATTTCATCATTTCGTGCGATATACCTTTAGTAGATGAGGGTGTGATTGACTTTATTGTAAATTACAAAACAAATAAGCTCATTACAATCACAAAGGCAGATGGATTCATTCAGCAATTGTGCGGTTTGTATTCGAAGCAGGTTATCCCAGATGCTGTTAGACTCATTGAAGAAAGCGGGAATATCAAAACGGAAACAGTAAATCTTTTGGAGGAAGATAATTACGAGTCCTATAAAAACAACAAATGTAAATGTAAAGTTCTTCAATTAGTTCAGAACCTTAATGCTGAAATAATAGATATTGCTAATGAATACCCGGAATACGAAGAAGGTATGTTTCTTAATATGAACCGTCCTGAAGATTTTGAAATTGTAAAAAAGACACTGAAAGAAATATATTTTAAATAAGTAAACTCATTTTTCGTTTATGGTAAATAACAAAGAAAGGAACAGCTATGCAATTATATTATTTCCGCAAATTTTTTATCTCTGCGCATTTCGAAGTGGGACTCAAATTTTTCACCTTAGTAAGACTGCATTACCTTCATAAAACCCGACCTTATTATCTTTATCGATAGAAGGGCAAATAAAGCCAAATATAGAACGAACTAATTTTGTTGTTAATGCTATATTTATGATTTACGCATTTATCCCGCCCGCTTCGCTTTGCGAGGCGAGATGCGTGTCCCGATGCGTGTCCCGATGTTTTTAATCGGGGCGTGTCCCGATGTTTTTAATCGGGGCGTGTCC
>DYLN01000129.1:2650-7986 GCA_020722085.1 Melioribacter roseus | reverse complement strand
TAGATTTTCTTGGGCTTGTGGTTATCCATACCTTCGGTAAAAGATTTTTCTTACGGTTATATTGCGTTAAAGCTCTTAGAAAATCTTAATCGATTTGTCATTAGTGTTTTTCTAATGACAAATTTGGGATTATTTTTTTAAAATAGGCGGCTAACTTGAGTAAACAGGAATATCAAAGCAAAATAAAATTGTTTCCTAAACATATATGCATTTTTTCTACGTGATAGACTTTTATGATTTTAAATCAACTACATGATTAGGTAGTGATTTTTTGTGATTAAGTTATAAATTGCTTTTTACATATATCGAACAGACATTTTGTTCGTTGTATAATACCGCGAAGTTGAATGTAATCGTAAAATAAAACTGAGGGGAAACAATGAGAATGAAATTGAATTTGTCTCTGCTTTTTTTATTTGCAGCAATATTTGAAATCAAAGGACAAATAACTTTCGATACTGTTGAAACTACGAATGTAGGTATAGGTATTGTTTACAGGCGAATTATAGCGCCGGCAGTACCCTGGAGTATTAATGAACTGGAAATTGACTTAAAAAATCCCTCCACTTCTTTTGAGACTGTTAAAGCCAACGACAAACTTTACGGACAGGAAACAGTACGTTCTATGGCAGCAAGGCACAGCTACGGCGGACATACTGTAGTTGGAGCGATAAACGGTGATTTTTATAATATTGGTCCCGGAACACCAATTAACATTCAGATCAGCAGGGGCGAAATTATTAGAGGTCCGATAAACAGACCGGCATTTGGAATTGATGTGTATAATTTCCCGATGGTAGATGTAGTAAATTACAGCGGAACCGTTATTGATAAAGGCAGTTCTATTTTCATTAGCGGTGTAAATACAGAACGTGGAACAGATCAAATGATTTTGTATAATCATTATTTCGGTTCATCAACAGGCACAAACGCTTTCGGTACGGAAATCTCAATTAAAGCGCTTAATCCGTGGCTTGCAAATGATACTATACACTGTGTAGTGCTAAAAAAAGAAAACGGTGTGGGCAGCATGGAAATTTCAGATACATCTGCGGTTCTCTCTGGTCACGGAACCTCAAAAGCTTTCCTCGATAATAATGTGAATGTAGGCGATACGATTAAAGTTATTAACAGAATAATTCCCGGACTGACAAAGTTGAAAGAGATGATTGGAGGAGGTCCCAAAATAGTAGAAGACGGTAAAAATTTGGGCGATATGGTGAGCAGAGAACCGAGAACAGCAGTAGGTTTTAATCAAGACAGTACAAAACTTTACTTGTTTACCATTGATGGAAGACAACTGGGATTTAGCCTTGGGATGACATTTCACGAACTGGCAGATTTGATGATTTCATGCGGTGTTTATACCGGTTTGAACCTGGACGGCGGCGGTTCTACAACAATGGTAATTCGTGATTCTGTTGTAAATTCTCCTTCTGATGGGGCTGAGAGAAAAGTTTCCAACGGATTTTTGGTAATTACCAATGCGGACCAAAAAGGAAATTTAAATTCCGTGCAGGTTAGTCCTGATTACTTCAAATTATTCCCCGGTGAGAGCGTTCAATTTAAACTCAGCGGCTTTGATGAATTTTATAATCCTGTGGCGATAAATTCTGCAGACGTTCAATATTCGTTAAGCCACAATTTCGGCTCGTTAACTTCGGACGGATTTTTTACCGCCGGAGATAAAATCGATACAGGCTATGTTTTTGCCGAATACAGCGGCTTGAGAGATTCTGCGATGATAATAATTAAGGGCATCTCTGCAATTACTATTGTACCTAAAAATATTGTTACCGATACAATTCGAATACAGCAGTTCAAAGTGCGCTCTTTTGATTCTGAAGGGGTTGAGAGATTTTTATCTTTGACTGATTTTAATTGGTCGTTAAGCGATTCATCAATCGGTATAATTGATTCAGCCGGAAATTTTAAAGGAACTTCCTCCGGTACTACGGAAGTAATTGCATCACTTAACGACGTTTCCGATACGAGTCTTGTGGAAGTAGTAATTAAAAAAGGATACCAAATAATTGATGCAATGGATAATTCTAATAACTGGGTTTTTTCGCCCGAAAATCTTGATCCCTCAAGCAGTATCTCTATCTCAAATAATGAACTTACGCAGGGGAGCGGTTCAATTAAACTTGATTATAAATTTACCTACGACCCCACCAAAGTGAATTATATTTATCTTGATACTAATTATCCATTTGCGGGCGTACCCGATTCAATCTTTTTCGATGGAAAATCCGACGGGCGGAAACACTTAGTAACTTACGTTATTGAAGATGATAATCAAGAACAATTTAGAGTGCCCGTTAAAAAGTATTTCGAAATATCGGACCGCTTTGATATTATGGGAGCAGCTTTTAATAATGCCGCACCAGTGAGTTCGGGGTCGTTATTTAATTTTCCGGTTACGTTAAAGCGGATAGAAATTAAGCTTGCAAGCACCAGACACTCAGGCGAAGTTTACAGCGGCACATTATATCTTGATAATTTAAGAATTTCTTATCCTATTGATAAAGAAACTTCGGTTGAGAAGGGAGATGAGATACCCAAAGATTTTTATCTTTCTCAGAATTATCCGAATCCTTTTAATCCAACAACAACAATAATTTATACAATCCCACAGAACCCTTCTTTACCAAAGAGGAAAACAGAGGAGTTTGTATCGCTGAAGGTTTACGATATTCTTGGAAGAGAAGTTGCAACTTTGGTTAACGAAGAAAAAATGCCGGGTAATTATAAAGTTATATTCGATGCTCGCTCCTACAGAGGCAGTAAATTGGCAAGCGGAATTTATTTCTATCGAATAGATGTAGGCAATCCCTTGTCAGGCTCAGGAGGTGTTTTTTCTGAGACGAAGAAGATGATTCTTTTAAAATAGTAATTGAAACTTCCGCGGTTTGCCAGCAAATTTATGCGGAAACTTCTGAGGTTTGGGTTGAAAATAGTTTTGAAACAGTAATAAATTAATTTCGATAAAAAATAAATCTAAAGATATATGATAAGATTTATACTTGTTTTCGTTCTAGGAGCGGCGATAATTTCCGGTCAGTCTTCTTATCCCGACCAGCATTACTTTTATGAAAAAGAAAATCTCATTCAACAGATTGAAAGCTTAAATGGCGTGGAAATTAGCAGCGATGGAAAAAACATTGCACTCTCAGAGGGAAGTACAGCCGGCACGGTCGTTTTTAAGCCCGACTCAGCGCAATTTCCATTTAACCGTGGTCTTCCTTCATGGAATGGTCATGCACCTAACGATAACAGCAGCTTTAAAGTAATGATGAGATTTTATAAGAACGGCTGGTCAACATGGCTTACTGTTGGATTTTGGAAAGCAAACATTTGGTCGTCTTACGGAGCAACATCTTATAATGGGGGCGAGATCAAGATTGATATCGATTATGTAGTGTTTAAATCTTACTATACTAAATGGCAGTTCAAAGTAGAAATGAAAAGAACAAACAGCAGCCAGCCTTCTCCCGAACTGCACAAATTAAGTTTTTTTGTAAGCGATCAGAAGACAACCGATAATGTTAACATATCATCTATAATTAATGACAAGCCTGAAGAAATTTTTATAGGTACAAAACATATTTGGCAGTATTCAGTTGATGATGACAGCGGAGGCAGCATGTGTTCTCCCACATCAGTTTCTATGGTTCTTCGCAGCTATAGTATTGAGGTCGATCCTCTGCAATTTGCGAGGGATACTTTTGATCCTTATCATGAATTGTTTGGGGTTTGGCCCCGTGTAGTTCAGAATGCAGCTGAATACGGACTTAACGGTGCAGTTACACGGTATCGCTCATGGAGCCAGGCACGCGAAGTACTTGCTGCAGACGGTAGGGTCGTTATGTCTGTCGGCTCACCCTTATATCCAAACGGACACCTTATAATGTTAGCAGGTTTTGATATCAATGGTAATCCTATTTCACATGATCCTGCTAAGTCAAATGGTTACAGTTATATGCACGACAAGACTGACCTATCCAAATCCTGGTTTAATAAAGGAGGCGTAGCTTATACATTCTTTCCGGAAAACACAACCGGCATTCAAACAATTGCATCTGAGCAGCCGGAGGAATTTGAACTCTTGCAAAATTATCCCAATCCGTTTAATCCAACAACTACATTATCATTTATCATTACTCATTGGTCGTTTGTGTCGCTGAAGGTTTATGATATTCTTGGGAAGGAAGTGGCTACTCTTGTAAATGAAGAAAAACCTGCCGGCAGGTATGAAGTGACGTTTGATGCATCCGGGCTTGCAACCGGGGTTTATATTTGCAGCATGTATGTACAGTCATCCAATGCAAAAACTAGTAGAATAAATAGAAAAATGATTTATTTGAAGTAGTTCCTTGTTCTGCATTTTAATCAAGTAAATTTTTATTCCCAATATGTCTTGAGATGCTGCCTTTAAAATGATAATTTTTAAAAAGCATCGCGAATCAATATTTGTGTGGAATATGAAACAATATATTAAAATTATTGTTTTCCTCCTGCTTCCGCTTTTATTTTATTCTTGTAGTTCCGTACCAATCACTGGCAGAAAGCAACTGGATATAATTCCTGACAATGAAATGCTCTCGATGAGTTTTCAGCAGTACGATCAATTTCTTAAATCAAACAAAGAGAGTACAGACAAAAAAGCAACAGATATGGTAATTAATGTAGGTACACGGATCGCCGATGCGGTTCAAAAGTATTTTGCAGAAAACAATCTATCCGATCAATTGAAAAGATATAGGTGGGAGTTTCATTTGATTGAGAGCAAGGAAGCAAATGCGTGGTGCATGCCGGGTGGAAAAGTAGTCGTTTATACCGGGATTCTTCCAATAACAAAAACAGAATCGGGTTTGGCAGTTGTTCTCGGTCATGAGATCGCACATGCAGTTGCCAAGCACGGAAATGAAAGAATGAGCCAGGCACTGCTTACTCAATTGGGAGGATTAGCTCTCTCAAAGGCAATCGAAACAAAACCTGCCGAGACTCAAAGTATTTTTATGGCGGCTTACGGGATTGGTTCGCAGGTTGGAGTTCTTCTGCCATTCAGCAGGGTGCAGGAAAGCGAAGCAGATCATCTAGGGTTGATATTTATGGCGATTGCCGGTTATGATCCAAATGAAGCTTTGAATTTCTGGCAGAGAATGGCTATGACAATGCAAGGCAAGGAACCGCCCGAATTTTTGAGTGACCACCCCTCGAATTTAACTAGAATTGAAGATATCAAGAAAGAATTGCCGGAAGCTATGAAGTATTTTGAAGGGAAAAGGGAAGAGTGAAGAGTGGAGAGTGAAGAGTGGAGAGTGAAAAGGGAA
>DYLN01000129.1:0-2550 GCA_020722085.1 Melioribacter roseus | reverse complement strand
GAAGAGTGGAGAGTGAAAAGGGAAAAGATGAAAGTGCTCAAAACATTTTTCTTTGAACTTTTCTCTAAATTTTTATCTTCTATTTTCATCTGGTTAAGTAAATCGAAATATTTTTCTTTTTGCAGATGCAGAGCGCTAAAATCCATATTGGTTGTTGCGGCTGGAGTTATCTCAATGAGAAAGAATTTTTCACCAAAGAATTGCTGGATTTTCAACCTGGGCTTTACGGTGCAGGCAGAAGTAGTAATGATTCGAAGCTCCAGGTGTATGCAAGACTATTTAACACAGTCGAAATCAATTCCACTTTTTACCGGCTGCCCCGCCTTTCGACTGCTGAAAAATGGCGCAAAGAAGCTGATGCGGTAAACCCGGACTTCGAATTTACTGTTAAGGCTTATCAAGGAATAACACACCTACATCGTTTTCAATCGAAGACCTCACCTTTGAACGGGAAAAAAGAATCGCTCGTTTTTTATGAAGCTGTTAAAGAAATATGCTTGGCGCTTCATGCAAAGCTAATTCTTTTCCAAACACCTGCAAGTTTCAAACCCTCGAAAGAAAATATCGATGCTATGATTAATTTTTTCGAAAAGATAAACAGGAAAAATATAACTGCGGTTTGGGAGCCGAGAGGGGAGTGGTACGATGATATTGCTTTAATCAAAAGAGTATGCCTAAATTGTAACCTTGTACATTGTGTAGATCCTTTTAGAAATGATCCGTTGGTTTTTGGAGAAGATAAAATTGCTTATCTCAGGCTTCACGGTTTCGGCAAACCGAGTATGTACAGGTATAATTTTTCAAAAGAAGAATTGCTAAAGCTGCAAAGAAAAATTCGTTTGCTGTCGAATGAGCTGAATGATATCTACATATTTTTTAATAATGATATGTGTTACCATAATGGAAGAGAATTCCGCAGCTTAATTCTTTGAGAATATATTTTGTCGATCTTCTAATTTTTTTATTCATATTTCCAAAATACACCAACGTCTTGCAGAGGCATCACACTAATCTTTTTATCACTTAAATATTTTTTTGCCGTGATAAATGACCCATAATTTATGATGATGTTGCATTTGTTAGGATTCCTTACTATATTGCTATTGAATTAATCAACAATTATTTACGAACAAATAGGAGTAAAAACCATGCAAACCATCAACATCAAAGGTTATGATTACGGGAAAGCGTCAATAGAAAAATCGCCTGTATCATTACAGGACCTTACGCTCATTAAAAAGACATTACTATGGTCTGATGATGACGACCGTTACCTGCGAATGGCAGGAGAAGTATTGAAAGATCAAGTCGACAACGTACTCGATTTGTGGTATGGTTATGTTGGCAAAAATGAACATCTTCTTTATTACTTCACCGAGAACGGCAAGCCGAACAGCGACTATCTCACGTCAGTTCGGGCTCGTTTCGCACAGTGGATTCTTGATTTATGCAATCGTCCTTATGATCAAGATTGGCTGAACTACCAGCACGAGATAGCGAAACGTCATCACAGCACCAAGAAAAACAAGACGGATAACGTAAATGCTGTTCCGTTAGTTAACTTCCGTTATATGACAGCCTTTATTTATCCAATAACAGTAACAATTAAATCCTTCCTTGAAAAAAAAGGACATTTGCAGGAAGACGTTGAAGGGATGTACAATGCATGGTTTAAAGCTGTAACTTTAACTGTTACACTTTGGTGTTATCCTTATATTAATAAAGGTGAATTCTAAAAATAGCAGCGTATGAAATCATCCTTTCATCTTGATCGTCAAAACGAGGATATTGACAGCCGGATCGTTGCTGGCTTAGAAAGAATATCAGAGGTATTCCGTGTCTTGCTGTGGAACGAGAGCAAAGAGTTTTCTCTCAGTCCGATCCAAATACAGATATTGATTTTTCTAGATACTCACAGTAAAGACAAATGCAAGATCAGCTATCTTGCAGCAGAATTTAATATGACAAAGCCAACCATCAGTGATGCTGTCAAATCACTTGAGGAAAAATCTTTAATTAAGAGGAAAACCGACCCTAGTGATTCTCGCAGCCATTATATTGAACTAACAGGAAAAGGTAAAAAGGTCGTCGAAAAATCTGCTATGTTCACTGCTGAATTAGAAAAACCTATCCATCTTCTCAAAGATGACGATAAAGTAACATTGCTTTTGAATTTGATTAGCATTATTCATCACCTTACGGAAGCTGGGGTGATAACCATTCAGCGGATGTGTATGACATGTGTTTATTACAAAAAAGACGATAGCCGGAATATTCATTTTTGTAAATTACTTAATAAGCGGTTGAAAAACACCGAACTTCGTATAGATTGTCCCGAACATTCTATGCGTAATAAAATTTTAACATAGAGGAAAAGGTTTTGACACATAGAAACCAACACCGCTGCCAAGCAGCACCTCAAACGATACTATTAATTGTTCTAGGTCTATGCTGCTTAAATAATTGCAAGATTGTAAGATTAGTAAGATTGGCAAGATTGTAATTTTGTTAATCTTGTAATTTTGTTAATCTTGTAATTTTGTTAATCTT
>DYLN01000306.1 GCA_020722085.1 Melioribacter roseus | reverse complement strand
CAAGAGAGCAAGGGCTGGTAAAAACAGTCGGCCGCGATTATGAAATGAAAGACGGCGAAGTGGTTGAATTTAAAACCGGAGCATAATTTTTATTTTAAAAATAAAAAATCATCGCTGGCTTAAGTTTCAAAAAATGGGTCTGAATTAGCTACTTTAAACTGATATAATGCTCTAAAGTTAAAATTTCATCTTTTTAATATGATTAAAGTATCCTCTTTTAAAAAACTCTAAGATGTCCAAAGTGTTACGGACTATCAAAGCGAAAAGGATTTGATTCTACCGGTAAAAGAAGATTTGTCTGTTTAAATTGCCGTCTTACTTTTGTCCTTGGTGTCAATCGCCTTGCAAGGTCTTTTGGATCTAAATTAATGGTTTTTGGATCGGGTTCCGAAAATACCAACCGTGCTCCACTTCCTATAACTGCCAAATGAGTACCAGGAAAACCTATCGGGCAGGATACTATCTCGTCCCCCTCTTGAATATTAAGAGCTCGAATTACAAGGTCTATTGCGCCACCTGCTCCGTTTAATGCAACCGCATGGTTTGTTCCACAAAGGGTAGAAAACATTGCTTCAAAATCCAAAGTCTCTTTTCTTGCATGAAAACCCACATCCGGAGACATTGAAGCTCGAATAGCCCTCACTGCTGCACTAATTTCTGGTTTCCCGTAAACACTTCCCAGAGATGGTTCGGCCTGGGCCATGATTGCTCTTTGTGCAGCTGAGATTTCAATTGTTGCCATATGACATTATTTATTAAACTTACTTGTGGTCAATCTATAATTAAGCTCCCAAAGTGCTGTTTTGTTGCTGTCCCACTTAAGCGATTTAATGGCATTTTTATAATTCATCCACTCATATGCTGAATGCTCATTTTTTATGCGGATATTTTTTGTTTTGACCTCAACTCCGAAGGAATACTCAGGAATGACGAGTATATTTTTTCCCCAAATAGCGCCACCGATTGCTTCAACAGGGATGCTTGAGATTGAATCTAGCTTAATGAATTTATGGATCGCAGATATTCCCGCTTCCTCAAAGGCTTCCCTTTTTGCAGATTTAAGGGGAGTTTCCCCTTTCTCCCCGCCACCCGCAATCCCTTGCCATACCTTGAGATCTTTCCGTTTGAAAATGCAATATATCACCTCTCCTTTTGGAGTTATGATATAGGGAAAAACAAGTACTTGGTATGGTGCCCTCATAGTTTAATCATGAATTACGTCAATAGCCTCCTGGATAAACATA
>DYLN01000305.1 GCA_020722085.1 Melioribacter roseus | reverse complement strand
CCTCCTCCCAAGCCTTGTCCACGCCCGCCCACCCGCCGCTAACGCAAACCGTTAGGTTGCTATCTTCCAACAATTAAGATTAATGGATTACACATGCCCGACATATTTTCACGTTATTCATTGATTTGGTTGCTTGTTATATTTTGGCTAATCATCGGTATTGTTTGGCAATCCAGATTCAAAAATCTAATCAGCAGGTTATTCAACTTAACAACCAAGCCTGTCGTTTTCATAAATGACAAAGAGCCTAACAGTGTTCCCTATTATCCCCGAATTGCGTTAGAACTTTTAGTCAACAATATCCAAGAGAGATTTGCTAAAAATTACATCGTCCTAATTCTAGGTTACTCAATACCTTTTTTCATAGATATTGTTTTCAGAATTATCTACATCGTTATTGATGTCATACAGTATTTTATTACAGCCCCCATTTTTGCTTTTGTTTACAGTTTTTCAACAGTAACAGGAAGCATATCGGAAAAAGAAAGTAGTGCCCCTGGAAATAATAGACGCATTAGCATAATAGCCTCTATTTTATATGGACTTTTAGGTAAATATAAACACGAAGTTCCCGAAAATCTAAAACTCTCTGTTGCATATCCAAAACTGCTCTCAAAAAGATTCCCGTCTATCTTTAAGATAATAATTTACCCTTTGCGAGAAAGCAAGAAACTTGAGACGCTCATTAAGCAAGAGATAGAAAACGCAAACATTACTAACTATTCAGGCAACACGAATTTAGTCTCAGGAAATTTTGTTGTCATAGAATTATTAAGTCAGGACATTGAGTTTACAAAAGCGGTAACAAAACGCTTGTCAGATGGCATCAATGACATTTCGTTTACAGGAAAACCCAAAGATACCGCTTTTGTTGGAGAACATCGAATTAAATTATCTGTAACCGACAAAGAAACCAATCACGAGTACGTTTCCCTAATTTTCAAAGTGAAAATCGTAGACTTTGCCTTTGACCATGTTTCAAGACCGTTCTTATCTAAGTTAACTTCGTTTATTCTTGGGCTTGCTTCAGTTATCACTTACACACTCACATTAATAGGTAAAATTGATGGGACTTTTGGTTTAGCATCAGGAACAATCGCCGCACTCATTGCCACCTTTGTATACGGACGCTCTTATCTCCTTTTCTCACAGCCAAGAGAAAATGCTAACATTACAAGCAAGTGAAAACTAGTTAAAATTTGAACGCAACCTAACAAAGCGTGCACCTGACGTGTGGGAGTCTGCGGCATTTTCGAGCATTTT
>DYLN01000128.1 GCA_020722085.1 Melioribacter roseus | reverse complement strand
TTACATTATAGCGTGGGAATTTATTTGGCGCGGATATATGCTTTTCGGTCTTGAAGAAAAATTTGGTTATTATGCTGTGTTTATTCAGATGATTCCATTTGTTATTCTGCATAACGGCAAGCCGGTTGCAGAGACTTTCGGGGCTATTGCAGGTGCAATTATTTTAGGCATGCTTGCTTTGCGTACACGCTCTTTTTATTACGGTGTTATAATTCATTTTGTAACTGTGTTTTTTACGGATTTAATTTCAATTTTGCGGTACCAGTTTAACGATTATGGGGTTGGTTTTAGTTCCTTTTTTAACATGATATCAAAAATTTTTTGAATTGGTTTGTAAAGAGCATTCTTAATTTTTTAGTCTGCAATTTTGTACCCCTGCAGTTAAGATAAAATTAAATCAAAGGAAAAGTCTTATGGGAAATTCGCTCTCGGCAATATTATTGTTTACATGCAAGGATCGTCAGGGATTGGTTTACAGCATTTCCAATTTTATTTTTAAACACAACGGGAATATTATCGATCTTGACGAACATGTAGATACGGAAGGAAAAATATTTTCAATAAGAATTGTCTGGGATATGAAAAATTTTTCTATCCCGAGACAAGAATTGAAAAACTCTCTTATTCCGCTGGTCAAAGAGTTCGATGCTGACTGGAAATTATTTTTCAGTGATGAAAAAATCCGCACCGCTGTATTTGTTTCAAAATATGAACATTGCCTGCAGGAGTTATTGTGGAGAATGCGTCTTGAAGAATTTCCGGTCGAAATTCCTCTAATTATTTCGAATCACGAGGAGTTAAAACCTTTAGCTGATTATTATAAAATTCCTTTTTATTATTTTCCTATTTCAAAAGAAAACAAATCGGAACAGGAGAAAAAGCAATTACTTCTGCTTGAAGAAAATAAAATTGATACAGTTGTGCTTGCGCGTTATATGCAGATACTATCAAAAGAATTTGTTGACAGGTTTAGAAACAAAATCATAAATATTCATCATTCATTTTTACCTGCGTTTGCTGGCGGCAATCCTTACAAGCAGGCTTACGAGCGCGGTGTAAAAATAATAGGGGCAACTGCTCATTATGTAACGGAAATTATTGACGACGGACCGATAATTGAACAGGATATTATTAGAATATCACATCGTGATTCCTTGAATGATTTAATAAGGAAAGGCAGAGATCTCGAACGGTTTGTTCTTGCAAGAGCGCTTCGTTATCATTCGGAACATCGTGTCTTAGTCCGCAGCAATAAAACAATTATTTTTGAATGAGCGGAAGGATCCTTTTTGGGTCACGCTCACGCTGGTATTTTTTAATTCATTTACAAATTCATAGTTTTGGTATCAACTTTCACCCGCATAAAAAAGGAGGGTATAAATATGAAGTTTTCCCTGAACGTAGATCATATTGCAACGCTGAGAAATGCAAGGGGGGAAGTACAGCCCGACCCGGTTACATTTGCTTTGATGGCTGAACAGTATGGTGTGGATGGGATTGTTGTTCATCTTCGTGAAGATAGAAGACACATTAACGAACGTGATGTGCGTTTGCTTCGCGAATTAATTACAACCAAACTCGATCTTGAAATGGCTGCTGTTGATGAGATAATAGAAATTGCACGCGATATCCAGCCGGAACTGGCTACAATCGTCCCGGAAAGAAGGCAGGAACTTACCACCGAAGGAGGAGTTAATGTTATTGACAATATACATCATCTAAAAGATACAATCGAACGCCTTCACGAATCGGAAATTTCCGTATCGTTGTTCATTGAACCGGATATTAACCAAATTGATGCGGCATCTGAAATAAATGCAGATTTTATTGAAATTCATACTGGCAATTATGCGAATGCAGTTAACGAAGATGAGATCTTTGATGAACTTGAGAGAATCCGCATTGCAGCCAAACATGCAAAAAAACTTGGTCTCGGTGTCAATGCCGGACACGGATTAAATTACAATAACATGAAAGAATTTACCGCAATTAAGGATATAGATGAAGTAAGCATAGGGCATGCAGTTATTGCTCGGGCAGTTTTTGTGGGAGTCGAAAGAGCAATAAAAGAAATGATTCAACTAGTAAGTTTAGTTTAATCACTTTTCAAAATCTCAAGTAATAGAGAAATTTATGAACGATCTCAAATTACAAATAAATGAACCATACGAAATTACGGAAGAACAAATTCGTTACTTTCAAGAAAATGGTTTTATAAAACTTAAGAATGTGCTGTCAAAAGAAGCAATAGAATATTACGGAAAAATAATCAGCCAAAATGTTGTTGAACTTAACCAGCTGCATCTACCAATGGAAGAAAGAACTACCTACCAAAAAGCATTTTTACAAATCGTAAATTTCTGGAGCAAAAATGAAATAGTAAATGAGTTCGTGCGCAGCAGGAGATTAGCTAAAATAGCTGCAAACCTTTTATCTACGAGAGGGGTAAGACTGTACCACGATCAGGCTTTGTACAAAGAGCCGGGCGGCGGAATTACGCCCTGGCATGCCGATCAATTCTACTGGCCGCTTGCTTCGGAAAAGACAGTAACAGTATGGATTCCATTGCAGCAAACCCCGCTTGAAATGGGACCCTTGGCGTTTTCAGTAAAGAGTCACCGCTTTTCTTTTGGACGCGATATGGAAATTAGCGATGAATCGGAAGTAGCAATTAAAGCAGCATTGGAAAAAGGAAATTTTGAACATTTTGTCGAACCGTTCGACATCGGTGAAGTTAGTTATCATTATGGCTGGACTTTTCATCATGCGGGTGCAAATAAAACCAATCAGGTACGTGCAGTTATGACTATAATTTATATGGATGAAGATATGAAATTGAAAGCGCCGTCAAATAAATATCAAGCTGTTGATTGGGAAGCGTTCTGTCCTGGAATTAAAATCGGTGAAACAGCAGCTTCTTATCTTAATCCGATTTTGTACAGCGGATGAAGCAGAATATTAATTTAGATTTGAGTTGACTAATTAAGTGCAATTGCTTTCCTTACAAAGCCGTCCGCTTTTTTAAGTCTTGACTTCGCCTCATTTACATCAACTTTGGCTAAAATCATTACGAGTGCTGTCTTAACATGCCCATCGGCTTTTGCTAAATATTCTTCAGCTTCTTCGTAAGAAACACCGGTAATGGTCATTACAATTCTTTTGGATCTTTCCAGCAATTTTTTATTGGTCATCTGAAGATCGATCATCATATTTTCATAAACTTTTCCGAGTCTTATCATAGATGCAGTTGTAAGCATATTCAATACAAGTTTTTGTGCAGTGCCACTCTTCATTCTTGTCGAGCCCATTATTACTTCCGGACCCACATTAACGCAGATTGCGGTATCAACATTCGGAATATTAAAAGTTTCTCTTGGAGTGCAAGTGATATACAAAGTTTTTGCACCAAGCTCTTTGGCTTTTTTTATTGCACCTATTACATAGGGTGTTCTTCTGCTTGCTGCTATGCCGCAGACAACATCTTTGGAATTAACTTTTGCTTTAATTACATCTTTAGCGCCGTTTTCTTCATGATCTTCTGCGCCTTCCTGAGCGCGGAACATAGCTTTTTTTCCTCCGGCAATAAAACCCTGGACCAAATCGTAAGGCGTGCCGTATGTTGGCGGGCATTCCGAAGCGTCCACAACTCCAAGTCTGCCGCTTGTACCTGCCCCGAAATATAAAAGTCTGCCGCCGTTTTTAATAGCGGCAACAATTGTTTCAACAGCCTGTTCAATATATTTTAATTCTTTTTCTACTGCAAAAGGAACGGTTTTATCTTCGTTGTTTATTATTCTTAAAATTCCTTCTGTTGTTTCGAAATCGATATTCATGGAATTGGGATTCCGCTGCTCGGTTGACAGCGAGCTTATTTCTTCAAATAATTTTTTTCTGTCTGTTGTCATTTTGTGAAAATCCTTTTATAAACTTTAGGCTGTAGATTGTCTGAATTATGATTTAAAGCTTCATTCCATACGCAATGGAAAATTCGTATTCTTTAATTATGTGAAATCCTACCTTTTCATAAAACTTTACGGCGTTCTGGTTTTTCTTTCCGACTTCAAGATGAACAGCCGGCACTTTCATTTCCCGTAATTTATTATTGAATGTGTTTATTAATTTTTTCCCGAAGCCTTTGCCTTGACCTTCCGGCAGAATATCGATATGTAAATGAGCAGGGTACATACTTAATTCACTTTTAGGTTGATTCCCTTTGTAAATTAATCTTATAATACTTGCATCCGGTGAATTGTCTTCCGGAGAAGGCAAAGGGTATTTTTTTCTTAATGCCGGGAACCATTTTTCTTCACATTGATGGTAGAAAGCTTCGGAATTATCCGTACCTAAAATGTAACCAACTGGAATTCCATCGTGAGTTAAAATAAAAGTTAGTTCAGGATGCAAAACTGCATACGGTGCTGCGTAATAACTTCCAAGGAGTTTTTTATCTTTGTAAATGCTGCTTGCATCTTTTCCGCTGTCACCTGTCTTTAAACAAATTTCATAAAGTTTCATCAAATCCGAAGGTGTATAATTTCGTATTTTAAATTCCATTTCTCACTCCATGACTAATTTTGTACGGAAAATTTTTGCTCCTTTTTGGTTTCAAAAATAATGAAGTGATATAGTATATTCATACAAATAAATTATTAATTTCTAAAAAATTAATTCTACCCGATTGTGTAGTTAAAAAATTAGTGAGAATTGTAGATTATAAACACCAATTTGTGATTACAAGGTTATTGGTTCTCAAAAAGAATGAGCGGGTTTGGGACGAAAAGAAGGCTTTGTTGGTGGTTTTCCCTAGTGGTTTATGATAAATAAAAGGATAAGTAATGAAAAAGAAAAACTTATATATCCTCATCGCAGCACTTATGATAAAGGGGGTAGTTTCGTCTGCACAAACAAATATTTCGCAGCAGCAAGTGGGCATTAGTGAGCAGGTAGCTGTCGGTATACCAGAGAAAATTGTATCTGCAGATGGGCAATATTATATGTCGCCGGTATGGTCGCCGGACGGGAAGTATGTTGCTTATACGGGCAGCAACTATAAAGGTATCTGGGTCAAAGATTTAACTACAGGTAAAATCGAGCAGATAACCAGTGAAGACGCTGCCGGTTTTGGCTTCGAATGGTCGCCCGATTCAAAAGTAATTTTGAGCAGAGTTGCCAAATACGAAGGAATGAAAAGGTACAATGCAGTAAAATTATTTTTTGTAGAAACCAGAGAAGAAAAATTGTTGACTGATTATAGAACATTTATGCCCGGCTTGCCGCATTGGGCTTCAAACGGAAAAAAGGTTTATTTATACGACGGCAAAAAACTTAATGTTCTTGAAAGCGGAATTTCTGCAGCCGCACTTAAGAAAATTAGTGCCCGGCAGAAAATAGTGTACAGCAAAAACAGTGAAATCTATATCGGAGAGTCCGCCGCCCAAAATTTTAACTCCTTCAAACCGTTTAGTGATAAGGAATATCTTAATATCACAACTTCGCCGGATGGGCTTAAAATAGCATTCGAAGTTTACGGCGGAAATTTATATGTAATGAATTCAGACGGAAGCGGGTTGGTTGATCTTGGAAAAGGATATCGTCCTAAATGGTCACCCGATAGTAAAAGAATAGCTTATATGATAACAGAAGATGACGGAGATAATTATACTTCCTCTGATTTATATATGGTTAAAGCGGACGGTACAGATAAAATTCAATTAACAAAAACTGAAGGTGCTTTGGAAATGAATCCTTCTTGGTCGCCGGACGGGAAATTTATTGCTTACAATGAAATGAATGAAGGATCGATTTATTTACTTCCTGTTAACATACAATAAACAAGAAAGAGTGAGACCGATGAAAAAATTTTCGTATACCTTTTTACTTTTTACAACTGGATTTTTAACACTAAAAGCTCAAGTGACAGGTTTATCGGGATGGAATATTTATCTGGATCCCGGACACAGTCAAAATGAAAATGTTGGAATATACGGATATTCCGAAGCGAAGAAAGTCTTGCGGGTCGGTCTAGCTTTACGGGATTATCTACTAAACGAAACAGATATAGATACGGTTTATATTTCGAGAACTAATGATCAGCAAGTTGTAGGCTTAACTCAAAGAACTGATCAAGCAAATTCATTAGGAGCGGCGTGGTATCATTCAATTCACAGCGATGCATCGAGCAGTACTTCAACAAACAGTACGCTGCTTCTTTATGGCGGTTGGAGGGAAAACGGACAAACTGTCGAAAAAACCCCTCCCGGCGGTAAAGCAATGGGCGATATTATGGTAGATATTTTAACACGAGGATATAGAATTCCCACACGTGGAAATTACGCCGATCGAACGTTCTACGAAGGGTTCCCCGATAATAGCAGCAGGTTTTATCCTTATTTAACCGTTAACAGAGAATCAAATATGCCATCTGAATTGAGTGAAGCGGGTTTCCACACAAACCCTACTCAGAATCAAAAAAATATGAATGCTGAATGGAAAAAATTGGAAGCAAGAACTTTCTTCTGGTCAATTCTAAAATATCATAACATACCGCGTCCGCCCGTTAGAATTTTAACCGGAATAATTTCAGATGTGGAAACAGGTGTTCCAATTAACGGTGCTGCCGCGACTGTTGATACGCAGTCTTATATTACGGATACATATCAATCACTTTTTCATTTGTATTCTACCGACTCAACTCAGCTTCATAATGGTTTTTATTATTTGGAAAATGTGCCGTCCGATTCTTTGAAATTAATTGTTACGGCATCCGGTTATTTGCCGGATACTTCTTTCGTTGCAGTATCTGATACTTTTTTTACTTTTAAGGATGTTCAGCTTATTTCTACTTTGCCTCCTAAATTACTTTCTTCAACTCCGGTAGAAAACGATTCAATTTATCCGGCTCTGGACGACATTGTATTTAATTTCAGCAGAAGAATGAACAAAGATTCCGTTGTGTCAAACCTGGTAATTACTCCATCAGCTCACTTAACTTTTTTGTGGAGTAATTCGGATAAAACTTTGAGAATACAAGGCGGCAGTCTTGAATACTCAACCAATTACACAATAAAGATATTGCCGGGAGCAGTAAGTTATTATGGAAATTTATTATTTGACGGCAATGGTGATGGGAATGGCGGAGATACACTGGTATTTAATTTTAGAACAAAACAATTGGATCAATATCCGCCTAAAGTTCTTTCATTTTATCCATCAGAAAACGAGAATGTTGAACTTCATCCGGTAATAAGAATTAATTATGACGAAAAAATTAATTTCACCGGCGTTCCAAATTTACTCAAGCTCGTGAAAACTTCCGATCAAACGGAAGTGAGCGGACAGGTAAGGCATTACGTTATAAATAATAAAAGCGTTTTGCATTTCTTCCCTTCGGCAATACTCGATTCTTCAGAAGTTTATCAATTTAAAATATTGGCAGGTATAAAAGATGTTTTGGGAAATGCAACAACGACCGATTCAACGATAAGCTTTAAGACCGGCAATACTGATTTTCAAGTAACAAGCATTGATAATTTCGAGAGTGATTTTACAACGAATTGGTGGCAGCCTACTGCAAGCGGCTCTACCGTTGGGGTGAACCCGAACAGTACTAAGATTTTGACCAACGCTTCGGTAACCAATTTAATTACCGGCAGCAAAAGAAGCATGCAGTTAAATTATGAATGGGATCCAGGTGCAGCTTCGTGGTTTTTACGTGAATATTTGAATGCCGGCGATCCAAGGGATGTAACTTTTAACAAAAGCTACATCTTGCAGGTTTATGTATTTGGAGATGGAAGCAATAATCAATTCCGTTTCGCTGTTGACGATAATGTTCCCCCGGGCAGCACGCATGAAGTAAGTCCGTGGTACACAATAGATTGGGCAGGCTGGAAATTAATTTCATGGGATATGACGAATGACAGCACGGGAAGCTGGATTGGTGACGGTAGTCTTGACGGAACTTTACGTTTCGATAGTTTTCAGTTAACTCATAACCCGTCTAACGGTGCAGAAAACGGAGTAATTTTGTTTGATGATCTAAGACTTGTCAAAAAAATAATAGTGAATGTAAACGATGATGAAATTTCTTCGGATATCCCAGCCGACTTTGAGTTGTTCCAAAACTACCCGAATCCGTTTAATCCGTCAACGATAATTACTTATACTTTGCCGAAACAGAG
>DYLN01000304.1 GCA_020722085.1 Melioribacter roseus | reverse complement strand
GCGTAATTTAGGTTTAATTTCATTTCTTTTGTTTTTATTTTTGTCCCTCGCTATTTTATGAAAGGATCAGAACTTGAGTGAATTATTGAAGGTAAACGAAATATTCTTTTCTGTTCAGGGAGAAAGCTCAAATGCGGGACTTCCGTGTGTCTTTGTGAGGCTTACTTACTGTAACTTGAGATGCTCCTACTGCGATACAGAATATGCATTTTACGAAGGAATCGATATGTCTATTGATTCGATAATCGAGAAGGTAAAACAGAATAATTGTAATTTAGTGGAAGTGACCGGCGGCGAGCCGCTGTTTCAAGAAGGCACGTTAAAGTTAATGGAAAAGCTGTGCGACGAAGGTTTTTCGGTGATGCTCGAAACCGGAGGAAGTCTGCCGGTAAAAAATGTAGATCAAAGAGTAAAAATTATTATGGATTTAAAAACCCCATCAAGCAAAATGATGAAGAAAAACCTTTATGAAAATATTGAGTATCTTAAATCTACTGATGAAATTAAATTTGTAATAGGAAACAGGGAAGATTACGATTGGACTAAAGAAATTATGAAAAAATATGATCTCGATAAAAAATTCACGGTACTTTTTTCCGTTGTTTTTGGTGAATTGGAACCGCTTACTCTGGTTAACTGGATACTGGAAGATAAATTAAATGTTAGATTTCAACTGCAGCTTCATAAATATATCTGGCAGCCGGATACAAGAGGTGTTTAATGAAAATTGCTAAAGAATTCCGCTGGGAGATGGGACACAGGCTCCCTTTTCATCAAGGTAAATGCAGAAACTTACACGGTCATTCTTATAAAATGCTGCTCGAACTTGATGGTAATCTTGATGAAAACGGAATGGTAATGGACTATTTCGATGTTAAATCGCTGATAGGTCCCATTGTTGATGAACTTGATCACTCATTTTTGGTCTGTGAAAAAGATAAAGAATTAATTGATGCATTGGAAAAGTTGAATTCGAAATATGTGATTATAAATTTTGAAACGACTGCAGAAAATATCTGCAAATATTTTTTGGATAAAATTAAAAACTGCGGACTGCCGAAAAATATTACTTCCATAAAAGTAAGAATTTACGAAACAGAGAATACCTACGCAGAAGATCTGTGTAACCTCAACAGTTGAACATAAACAGAATTGTTCAACCCCTTTAGAGTTGTGTTGTTAACCATCTAATCTCCATTCTTTTGCTTTAGCCTCATTATTTCTTCTATGTGGCTAAAGCCAATTATGTTGTCCTTTTTTCTTTA
>DYLN01000303.1 GCA_020722085.1 Melioribacter roseus | reverse complement strand
AAAGTCCATTTTTTTATTTTCTTACTTATGAGGCTGACCAAAAAGTAATTGTTCTCCTAAAGAGTCCTATGGACAACTAAATCTAGTCAGTCTCTGTAAAGTAGAAACAGAAGATTAAATTTTTTTCGATGACATTGCTTCCACATCATCAATTGTTTTGGGAATCGGTACACCCAAGACTCTGCAGCCTTTGGAGGTTATCACAATATTATCTTCAATTCTTATTCCACCGAAGCCGATATATTTTTTAACCTTGTTATAATTTATAAATTGAATAAACTTCTTTTCAGCTTCCCATTGATGAATTAATTCCGGAATAAAATAAATGCCGGGCTCAACGGTAAGTACTACTCCGGGTGCCAGCTCTTTACCATACCTAAGAGAACGCAAACCGAACTGCTCACTTCTTTGAATTTTTGTAGAATATCCTGTATGCTGCTCGCCGAAGTTTTCCATATCATGAACATCGAGACCAAGCAGGTGACCGAGTCCATGCGGATAAAACAAAGCATGTGCACCCTTGTCAACAGCAGCTCTCATATTGCCTTTCATTAAACCAAGTGTCTTCAAACCTTCTGCAATAACGAGTGCTGATTTTAAATGTACCAATCTCCACGTGATTCCCGGTTTGGCAGTTTTTATTGCAGTCAGTTGTGCATCAAGAACGATCTGATAAATTTCTTTTTGCTTTTCCGTAAATTTCCCTGAGACAGGAAATGTTCGTGTGATATCGCTTGCATAATGATTTGGAGATTCAACGCCTGAGTCGTTAACAACAATATCGCCATTCTTTAAAATATTGTTATGATAATGATTGTGAAGAGTCTCACCATGCCGGGATAAGATTGTCGGAAACGAAAGTCCGTTGCCCAGTGAATGTGCAATTCCTTCTATAAATCCCGCGACCTCACGCTCTATCATCCCATGACGGGCAAGCTGCATTGCCGTAGTTTGCATTACGTAAGAAACTTCTATTGCTTTCTCAATTTCTTTCAACTCTTCTTCTGATTTTTTATTTCGCTGATCTGCAATTGCCCTTATCAGTTCAACAGAAGCATAATTGTTAAGCACAGATGCTTTTATTCCCAGTAAACTTTCCATCTTAAGCATATTATCGAAACGGTACTGCGGTACGAAGTGTATTTTTCTTCCCTGTGCCATAGCTTTTTTAATTGTGGATTCAAGCTGTGAAACCGGCGCAGTCTTATTTACCCCGGCTTTTAATGCGAGCTGTTTTATTGTTGGCTGTGGTCCCATCCAAACAAT
>DYLN01000127.1 GCA_020722085.1 Melioribacter roseus | reverse complement strand
CTATCCCAAAGTTGTCCGATTCTCAAAGCTTACCTTGCCCAAAAATCTATCAGGATAGACTATTTTTTCCAGCAGTATTTGCGCCAATGCCGACAGGCTGATCGCGTTCAGAGCTTACTTCCGGTCCATGGACCCTTCGTTCTGCACCTCGACAAGCTCGGTGTAAACTAAGCAGCGACGCAGTCACAAGCTCAGGGTAAATTCACCGGCATTTTGCGAAGAAAACGCACGTTTTCGCAGCAAAAAGGATGTCGTAGTTTTCGCCCCTGGGTTTTGCGGCTGTGCCCGCAGGGTAAATGCGTAAGCCGCAGGCAAAAAGTCCACGGAGGGACTTTTTTAGAGGTTACTAAAGTAAAATTGGATCACAACTATTTTTTAAAACTCTCTACTCTGTTTTCCAGATACAACATTGCTATTCCCCCAACACCGACTGCCGTCCAAAGATTTGCCACGCGGATTATGACCGCAGAGAAAGCGGCCAGGTCCCAGGACAAACCGTCTGCAAGGAGTGCCATGGTAATCACTGCTTCTGTACTGCCCACTCCGCCAGGTATAAAGGACGCGGCACCAATTAACATAGCCAGGGGATAAATTCCAATATCCTCCAATTGCACTGCGACCCCGAGTACGTGTAATAAATAGAGAAAAGAAACAGCTATTATCGTCCAGGCAACTATACCCAAAAGCAAAGAGACAAAAACAGTTTTCACGTGCAACCAGTGTCGAACACCGAATAATCCACGCAAAAGCTTCCGAGCCAGACGCGCCAATATGGTTAAACGAATACGCCGCAACAGGTGTATGCTTTTTCTCCAGCATTGCGGAAACAGAGCGATTGCAGTTAATCCCAGGACAATCAGGCCCACAAAAACAAGAGAGTGCCACAAAAAACCATATTTATATGTTATAGGCAGTGCCAAAAGGAAAATGACAAAAACATCCAAAGCACGTTCCCAGAAAAAGGCTGTAATTGTTTGCTGGACTGTTACGCCCATACGATGAAAATATCGTATCCGTATCAATTCTCCCACCTTGCCCGGCGTAGCAGTATAGGCAAAACCAGATAAATAAGCTAACAGGCCGGTAAAAAAAACGAATTTTTCACCGGCTTTGGAAAGCAGCCAATGCCATCGGAAATAGCGTAGCAACCAGGAAAAAAAGGCCATGGCTGCCATTGTAATGAAAACAGGCGGATGATCAAAAATCTGGCTTAAAAAATGATTTTGTGTCTCAAAATAAATTAAAGCCACCACGTAGATCATGGTGAGCACAACCAGAGAAACTGCAACTGCTCTGCGTGCCAGTGTTTCTTTCACATTCTTTTCCATGCATAGTATCTTTCATGCGCTATAGACAACATCGGAATATCCCCATTTGAATCTCCATAAGCATTAATTTTATCGTAGTCTTTTAAGTCTATTAATTTAAGAATACGACTCACTTTTTCTTTTCCATGACAATTTTTTCCGTAAAATTTACCTGTAAGTATACCGTTCTCAACCGCCATTTTTGTCCCAATTACTTCAATACCTTTTCCGGCGAAATAAGGAGCCACCCAACACTCTAAGGATGCGGTCACGATTAAAATTTTTGAATTATTCTGGAGATGCTTATTAATTTCCATTTTCGCAACAGGACGAACAATTTTTTCTAATTTTTCAGTCGAAAACGATTTAGCTTTCTGCAAGAATTTCTCGTAACTTTCCCCTTTTAGAAAAAATCCCAGCAGTTTTTCTTTAGCTGTATTATTCGCTATTAACCCAATTTTATACCCAATCAATATAGGACTCAAAACGATTAAACCTGCATAGTATTTCCATATTCCTTTGTAATACTTTAGAAACAGCGGCAAGCTATCTTTCGTCGTGATCGTTCCGTCAAAGTCAAAGAGAGCCAGTTGCATTAGAGTTTCAATTTCTTAAAGATAGATTCTGGAATGAGGCTAATAATCAACATAATATATTTCCACATCCATTTTACGTAAAGAACATTTTTATTAGCCTTTTGAGCCCTGAATATAGAAGTTGCCACTTCTTCCGGTTGTGCAGTTAAAAGTTTAGGCAATTTCATTCCTGCTGTCATTTGTGTATTCACAAAACCAGGCTTAACCGTGAGCACCTGAACATTGGATTTAGATAGTCTGTTGCGCAGACCAGATAAATACGCGGTAAAACCAGCCTTGGCTGAGCCGTATATGTAGTTAGAACCTCTTCCCCTGTCCCCTGCGACTGAGCTGACTCCAATAATAAAACCGTTCTTTTTTTCTTCAAAAATATTCGCATAGTAGTTAAGGATACTCACACAACCCACATAATTGGTATGGATGGTTTTTAATGTTTCCTCGAAAATTTCCTGGCTTTTTTTCTGTTCTCCCAAATATCCCGCTACGCATACGACTCCGTCAACGCTTTCGATTTTTTTCACAAAAGCCGCGTGTGTCGCAAATTTAGTCACATCCAGTTCCATGCATGTTGCATGTACATTATAGCGTACATGAATATCTTTTGCAATTATTTCTGATTCTTTTGCGTTGCGACAGGCGAGCACCATATCGTGACCGTTTTTAGCATATTCATGTGCGACAGCTTTAGCGATATCGCTCTTTGCGCCAATAATCAA
The DNA here is from genome assembly GCA_020722085.1 of Melioribacter roseus. GTDB lineage: Bacteria > Bacteroidota > Ignavibacteria > Ignavibacteriales > Melioribacteraceae > Pyranulibacter. Next base: position 5,574 of record DYLN01000127.1, on the reverse strand, counting down.
AATTTTCATATTTCTAACCTCATAGATTGCAGGGATTGCATTTTTTTATTCATGCCATATTTTTTTCTTATTTCTATAAATTTTTCCAAATTTGGATAACCTTTGGCAAAATTCTCTTTACTTAATCGAACATCTTTTGCGAGATACACACGCCCTCCGGATAAATGAACGACATCATCCAGTTCATCTAACAGCGGGAACAGCTTTTTGTGTATTTTAAAATCAAGAGCAAGGCTGTATCCCTGCATGGGAAAAGAGAGATAATTTTTATTTTCTTTTCCGTAAAGTTTTAACACTGCTAAAAAGGATCCCATGCCAGAAGCGGCTATTTTTTCTAAAATAGTCTTTAGCCCCTGGTAACTATTTTCTACGGGTAGAATGAATTGATATTGAGTAAAACCATTTTTGCCATACATTTTATTCCAGTGTTCTATGGCATCTAACGGATAAAAAAATGCATCTATACCCACGCGTTGTTTGGATTCTTTTTTCCATATTCTATGATAATATATCCAGTTAAATGCTTTTACCGAAATTGTATTCAGAGCAAAATCAGGAAAGTAGAAAGGAATCGCTTTTCGCTTGGGTGTTTTATACTCTAATTTCCCTTCTTCCTCAAAATCCCCTGCCATAATGAGGCTGCGACCCAAATTTTTTCCTTTGGCAAGACAGTCTATCCATGCTACTGAATACGGATAGGATTGAATTTTCTCAAATACGGCAAATGTCTCTTCAAGATTTTTAGTCTTATATGTAATCTGATTAATTTTTGTGGATTTTATTTCTTTTAATTTTATATACGCATCCAGAATAATTCCCGTCAGCCCCATTCCACCAGCGGTAGCATAAAAGAGCTCTTTATTTTTCTTTCGACTACACTCGACTTCTTTGCCATCCGGCAGTAGCAGATTAAAACTCTCTACAAATTCCGTAAATGTACCTGCCGAGTGATGATTTTTTCCATGCACATCTGCCGCAATTGCTCCACCCACCGTTAGATATTTTGTACCCGGAGTAACGGCGGGAAACCAACCACGTGGGGCAAATACTTCAATGATTTCTGCTAAAGTTACCCCACTGGTACAATGGAGGACGCCTGTTTCTTCGTTGAAGGCGAGCATATACGAATATTTTTTTGTGTGGATTATATTTTTTCCCAGCGCGGAATCTCCGTAACTGCGTCCATTTCCATAGGGAATGAATTCACTTAATTCCTTCACCTGTTCCCTCGCGGTCTTTACATCTTGAAGGGGATAAACCTTGTTTTCCATGATGGGGTAATTTCCCCAGCTGCGTAGGCTCATTATTTTTCCTCCGTATTGTTTGATCGCTTAAAACTGAGATATTTATGTCCCCAAAAACTTGTAAATACAGGAAATGCAACACCAAATGCATGCGCAACTGCCTCAGGGTAAAATTTGAAAGAAAATGCAGGTAAAATATAATTAGCAAGCCCCACACTAATTGCATACGTTTGAACGACGGCTATAACGTTCACAAGAGTGAAATAGTAAAATTCCTTAATTGGACGATGGCCGCTCTTCTCGAATACAAAAAATTTATTCAACAAAAAAGCTGTTATCATTCCAGTAAAGTAAGCTAATACAACAGCTAATTCGAAAGAGGTAACACTATTATATAAAAATCTACTTGCAAAATTAACAAGTGCTGCCGTGCCTCCCGCTAATAAAAACAACACAAACTGCTTTGATTTAAATATCTTTATCACGAAGAACCCTTTTCGCCAAATCCCTTCCGTACCCGATAGACTCACTTATACCTCTATCTTCGGGGTAATAGTGAGATGTATCAGCAATCCAAAGTCCATCGATTGGCATTTTCGCATCAGGTAAACTATCTAAATAGTTTGGCTCGCACACCGGTTGCGCGTAATGATAGCGGTGCACAGAAGCATCTAAAAAATCTTTATCTGCCAGGTCTGAATTAATCAACTTAAAATATTTGATCACTTTCTCTATAAAAACTTTATCGTCATCCTTGAAAGCAGGGTTATTCTGCGGCATGTAATACGGGACATAGACAATGTGCCCAACCTCGAGGTTAAGATTGCTGTACTCAATAATTCCCGGTATGTCCATTCTATCGTCATTTACATTCATCCAAAAATTCTCTGTAAGCCTTTTTTGCAATTTTACAATAACTGTTACACAACCAATATTAATTTTCTCTTCGTAAGCACGAAGAATTTCTTTGGGTAAAGCCTGGGCGATACCAGGTACAAGGGGCAAAGGTATGGTAGAAACAACGGTATTGTATTCCGCAAAATCTCCATTCACCACAATCCCTTTTACCTCGTTATTTTCTATTTTTATTTTCTGTACCGGTACTCTTAGCTTTATTACCCCTCCCCTTTCTTCAATATATTTTTTCATCGCATTAAGTAAGACTTGTGAACCACCAGTTAAATATCCTAATTTTTCCTTAAATACATTGTATCTTGAATTGCCAATTCTTCGTATCCTGCTCCAAATCCACGGTGCAGATAAATTGTTTGTATAATCATAAAATTTAAGAGCAAAAAGTTTTGCCCATAATTTCTCATAAGCCTCTTTACCAACCCATTTTTTTATCCAACTTGCTGCATCATATTTTTCCAAAGGTTTCCAATTGTTTCTCTTTACGGAAAAAAAAGCATGCAGTCCATATCTAAATTTTGCCCAAAAACTAAGTCCTTGGAATTTTAATAGAGCTATAGGGTTACCCCATTCCTGCACCTTCCCATTAAACCAATACCCCATTTTAGTACTCTTCCATTTAAGCTTATCCTCTAAATGCAGCTCTTTCAAAATTTGAAAAAAAGCATCGTCGCTCGTGCAGTGAAAATGATAAAATCTTTCTATTTGAATTCCGTTAAAATCAAAACTTGCCGTCATACCACCTATTCTATCATCTGCTTCGTACACCACAGGAACGTACCCTTCCCTGGCTAATTGATACGCAACGGCAAGACCCATAGGACCTGCACCGATTACTGCTACTTTTTTACTTTTATCCATCCTTAAAACTCCAACACATACTTGCTGTACGTAGGATCATTAAATGTCTCTTCCATGGCTTTTTCAAAAGGTGTTGCTTCAACATTAAAAATATCCCACCACGGAATCAATTCAAAGTGGTCGTCTGCCACTAAAGCCTCTAACTGTTGCGTTGTAAAAGGAGGGTTTTTACTAATGAGAGCATAACTCCACATCAAAAAGTAAAATACGCTGTATGGGATTTTAACTATGGGCGTCTTGAGGCCTTTTACCTTTTTAATCGTTCGAATAATATCAATATAGTCAACTTCATCTCTGCCAGTGATATTATATTTCTCATTTTTCGGTTGCTTTTCCATTGCTGAAATTACAATGTTGCTAAAATCTTTTTCGTACAATGGCTGGCGCATATACCTGCCATGCCCCGGGATAGGAAAGAATGGAACCTTTTCCATAAATCGGCTAAGCCATCCCAAATGCTTGCGGTCAAACCAGCCAAACATTAATGTTGGTCTTAAAACACAATGTGTAATTCCCGATTCTAACACAAGCTTTTCCTGTTCTTTTTTTGTATTAGTATAAAAATCATCTGCTTTTGAATTGACTACAGATGAGCTGATATGTACTAAATACGGAATTTTATACCGTTTGATAACTTCTATTATATTCTTCGTTGATATAATGTTGTTTCTTATGAATGGTTCTATTGTGGGTGCCCCTATTTGTGCCTGGAGCATTAAAACAACATCTGCACCTTCAAAACTTTTTTCCCATTCACCATGTTCTGCCAAATCTGCTTCGATTACATTTACATCAGGGTGTAGTTCTTTGAGTACCTTAAGATTATTTGTATGCTTGTCAATTGCTACAAGATTTGTATAGCCTCTTTCTTTAAGCTGTATTAGTAAGTTTTGCCCAACAAGCCCTGCAGCACCCGGAATTATTATTTTCTTTTTTTTATTCATAAATAATTTACCTTTTCATTTTTATTAGGTAAGCTCTGAACGCGAAGCGAGCCGAAGGCAAAACTTTTTCAGAGCTTCAAATCTTTTAGTGTATACACCAAAACCAAGCTTCCCAACCACAATAATATTGTCAACTGAAGAAAAATATCCTTCAGTACAACTTTCGTAGGGCTGCCACTATCTCCGTGCACAAAGGTAATTTGCATATAACGGAAAATTCCTAAAACAACAAAAAACGCCGTTAAATACACATGTCCGCTTTGAAAGCGTTGTGTTACTTCCGGTGTCACCGTATACAAAATATACGCGACAATAACAACCGCTGCCATGAGCACCATAGCAGCATTGACAAATTCCAGATTGTACCCATCGATATTCTTTCTCGTTTTTTTGCCAGTACCAGCCAGTAAAACATCGTCGCGGCGTTTAGCAAGTGCGAGAAACAAAGCCAACAGAAATGTCACTATGACGATCCACATGGAAATGTTTTGATCTAACACTGCGTTCCCGGCAAATAACCGCAGAACAAACCCTGTGGCAATAATGAATATATCCAAAATAGACACATGTTTTAAACCGAATGAATACGCCAGATTCAAAATAAAGTAGACGACTAAGACAAGAAAGACCTCTACGGAAAAAAACCATGCCGCAACAAATGCAAGGGAAGAAAGACTTGCAAACAGTGTCCACGCGACAGGCATACTTATTTTTCCAGACGGAAGCGGTCTATTTTTTTTAGTGGGATGTTCGCGATCCTCGTTGATATCCTTAATGTCGTTTAGTATATACACACTGCTGGCCAATGCAGAAAACAAGAGGAATACGACACCTTCAGACAGGAAAGAATCCACCGGAAAATGGAAGGCAAAAAACCACGGCGCAAAAACAAACGCATTCTTTACATATTGGTGAGGGCGAAGGAGGATCAGGAGGGAAACAAGAACATTCATTTTCTCTCCAGGTTAATTATTCCGCACAATGTGTAAATTATGCAAAGAAACAGGAGCTGAAGCGTTAACCCAAAACCTGACCTCAACTCCATTCGCTTTACTTTCAAGGGCAAAAGGAATGCCAACAATCTCCTGTTTTCCACCTGTTCCCAAAACTATTTTTTTAGCTACAACCATATTTCCCCCATTAAATGTAACATCAATCTTCCTTGTACGGTTCTGTTTGCTCAAATGTACCGTACCTAATTATTCCACTCGCCATGATAAGGTAATGATGCTCATCACCTGTAACAGTATTAATGTCATTTAATCGCCAAATAAAAATGGGTAACAGTGCAAAAAATCCGTAAACCACTAAACTGGCCAGCAGACTATAGTTCATTTTCTGCCAATCGATAAAGTAATGTAAAACTCTTTTCATCCTTGTTTTATCCTATGTTCTCATTAATAATTCACGGGAACATTCCTTTTATAGACTGTCAACGCATAAACATGCAATACACCAGCTGCAATGCGCACAATTCCGTTTACAGCACCCGATCGACTCGAAGGTAAATAATTCTTAGATCTATATTTGCTCGGGCAAATGTTCTTATCTCAATTTTCTCTAAGTAACCTCTGAAAAAGTCCCTCCGTGGACTTTTTGCCTGCGGCTTGCTA
>DYLN01000126.1 GCA_020722085.1 Melioribacter roseus | reverse complement strand
ATTTATAAAAACAAACTAATAATTTCGAAAGTTATTTTTGCACACCAAAAACTAAAGAATAATACATAATGTATAAAGGCTAAATTTTATCGGCTAAAGAATATTTATCGGTAAAGGATAATGTGCCTTCAACATTAATAAAAAAGTATGGCATTTGCAATTTACAGCCGCATAAGCAATATCTTATCTCTAAATGAATTAATAAAAGTTAAGGGAATTAGAATCGGAGTGCACACATGTTTCTAATATTTACACTTTGAAGAGCAAATGTTCTTGCCTGCACTGATTTTGGGATAAGAAGGGTAATAATATTAAATTACCGCTTAAAAAAATTTCAAGTTAGAAAAAAGTATTTGAAATTGCAAAGAAAAACAGTTGGTCTCCTTATAATTCAATTGACCTTTAGACGGCTGAAAAGAATCTTTATCCATCTAAACAGCATCAAACAATATGAACGAACTTGAATTGATTGCACAGGCTCAGCAAGGTAATAAGAAAGCATTGGCAGAGCTTGTTAAGTTATACGAACAAACAGTTTATAATTTTTCATATAAAATCTGCCGAAATAAAGAAAGAGCAGAAAATGCCATGCAGGAAACTTTTTTAAGTATGGTCAAAAACATTCACCAATTTTCCGGGCAATCAAAACTTTCTACCTGGTTATATCGGGTAGTTGCGAACCATTGCTTAATGTTAGCCCGATCGGAAGGAAAATACGGATTTACTTCCTTAGAAGATGAAGATGCATTAATCGATGAGAAGAATATTGCCGACTGGCGTGTTACTCCGGATAAAGTAACAGAAAATAACGAGTTGAAAGAACTGTTAGATAAAGCTATTCAAAAACTTCCGCCGGATTACAGGATCGTTTTTACTTTAAGAGACGTGGAAGGATTTTCCACAGAAGAAACAAGTAAAATTGTAGAACTCTCTGTTCCGGCAGTAAAATCGCGTCTACATCGTGCGCGTGCTTTTTTAAGAAATGAATTAAACGGGAGATTAGGATATGAACGAACCTAAAAAAACCCCGAACGAAATCACTACATGCAAGGAAGTCATGTATCACATTTGCGATAATCTCGGCGAAGAGCTCGACTCACCAAAATGTATAGCGATAAAAGAGCATCTGGATAAATGTGAAAATTGCAGAACTTATTTCAAATCTGTCGAAACTACGATTGAATTCTATAGAAAATATAATGTTAAACTTTCTGACGAGGCACACAATAAATTATTAGAGTTCCTTGGTTTATCGGAATAGCCTAAGCTCTTCTATATCTCCTTTGAAAGCTGACTTTTTAAATTTAAAAACTTCTCTTCATTTGAAAAAGTAATTAATATATTTGATTTCTAAAAAAGTTGCTCAAAAATTGAACCTGTAACACATTTTTTTCATCTAAACAATAAAAAATTTATTTACTGTGGAACAGGAATACTTTTATAGTACCAAGTTGGAATGGGTTGAAGGCAGAATGGGACAATTAAGTCTGCCAGGTTTTCCTAAAATAACTGTTGCAACACCGTCAGAATTCCCAAAGGGAGTACCAAACACATGGTCGCCGGAACATCTCTTTGTTGCTTCAATTAATATTTGTATAATGACAACATTTTTAGCCATTGCTGAGAATTCCAAACTCGATTTTAGCGCTTATTCGTGCGAAGGAACCGGCAAAATTGAAAAGGTCGAAAATAGATACCTGTTTACAGAAGTGGAACTTATCCCTAAAATTGTTGTAAAATACACTAAAGATATTGAAAGAGCGGAAAGAATAATTAAAAAGGCAGAAGAACATTGCCTTATATCAAATTCAATAAAGACGAGAGTGATATTAAAACCAGAAATTAAACCTTCATAGCTCCTCCAGATTACTTAGACACATCCTCCGTGTTGTCTAAAACTCGAAAAGCCCAACTGCTTGCCAAAGTGGTTGGGTTTTTCTTTATAACATCATTATAATTCATACTAATTTGATTTTTGAATTTTGATATTTGAATTAGTTGTCCGCAAATAAATTTTAGCACCGCCGCCGTTAATTGTATACTCGGCTTTTATTTCATTTCTATTTTTATCCACATTGTAAGAACTCTGCTGAAAGTCGGAGAATATTTTATAATTATCTTCGGCGTGTTTTCCCCAGCCGTATACATTTATTTTCGTTATTTCTAAAAGATTTGGCAATGTTCAAAACATGCTTATCATAGCGGTAAACAAGATCTTCGAAAGCTTTCATGTTTCCTTTCTGAGCCTTTTTTAAATAAGACACGAATTTCACTAATAACACAAATTTTTTTTGAGTCCGTCCAGTTTGAATTGAGGTAGAAATAAATATGCCCCCTCTTTACACTTTACATAAGAGCCTATAAATTTCTATCTCTCACACAAACTTGCAGATCAACACTCATCAAAACCCCACACAGCACGACGATCTCTATTCAATCACCTGTCCGGTCGCCAGACTTCGCTCGCCAGAGTTCGCCGAAGTCTGGCGGCCGAACTCTGGCGAGAGTCCACGGATTCTTACGAGCGGACTCTGCGAGCGTAGTCTTTACGAAGTCAAATTCATCCAATCTTACATCAACCATATTTCATCTTATTATTTTTCTTTTTCCAGCGCTTCAAAATATTTTCTGATTAAATCTTCGTAATCTTTTTTGTAGCCCTCTTTAACTGCTCGTATTAACTCATCATTCAATTTGTTTTTGCCCTTTTCGGAGGTTAGCTGCAGTTCCGGCGGAGATTCCCTCACCATATCATTTCCCGAAGAAGAAACCCGGTTTTGTTCGTAATCCCTTTCATTGATTGATTTTTGTGCATCCAGCAATTTCGAAAGTATGTGTTCCTGTTTTTTAATCAGGTTGTCGTCTAATTTTTGTGTTTCGAGATTTGTAACAACTTCCTGCATATCCCGTAATATCTTATCAAGGTTGGCTGCAAGGCGTTTAGACTGCCCGCTTTCTTTTGCTTCCTGATTCAACTGTTCAAGAGATTTTCTGATCAATTCCTGCTGCTGTGCAAGTCTCTGCATTTGTGCAAGCTGCTGTTGAGTAAACTGACCCTGCTGCATCATTTGGGTCATCTGGTTTAAGTTCATTTGCTGTTGAGCCATTTTCTGCAACTGCTGAAAAAGTGACATCATTCCGCCATTGCCGCCGCCCTGCATCATCTGCTCGAGCGAGCCTTTCATCAGCATAGCCGCTTCATTTAGCGATGCCATTGCACCGCGTTGATTGGAAACAGCAGTACCCGGATTTCTGTTTTGAAGAGCATTTGTGGATTGGCTCATTTGCGACATTGCTTTCCCGAGCGCCTTGCCCATTTCCGGTGTTATTGCAAATGTTTTTTGAGAAAGGGCGGTCATTTGCTTCATTATTTTTTCAAGTCCGTCTTGAAGTTCGTTTTGACTGCGTGCATTTTTATCCAATTGCTGCGAAGAGAACGATAGCTCCTCAGTATTATTTTTTAGTTTTTCCTGTTCCTTCGAAAGTGTAATCAGATCGTTTATAATTTTCACCATGTCGTAGAAAGTTTGCATTTGTGTCTGCTGCTGCATTGTTGACTGCATATTTTTAATCTGATTAGATAAACTTGCCATGTTGCTGATCATTTGCTGCTGGTTTTGCATAGCCTGCGGTTTCTGCTGATTCGAGATTTGAGAGCTTGCCTGCTGCGAAAGATTCTCGTTTTTTTGCAGTTCAAATTGTCCTTTCAGCTTACTCATTTCCTCCTTAGGCAGATCTTTAAGCTCGTTTACTTTTTGGTCGAGGTCTTTGATTGCCTCTCCAAAATTTCGAATATCTTTTGTTACATCGTTTTGTCTTTCGGTTAATTCGTTTCTTGTCACTTTATCGGAAAGATTTTCTCGTCCAGTTTTGTCTTTTAATTCTTCAATTTTCTTCTCAAGTTCCTGTGCACGTTTCAGCAGCTCATCTGCTTTTTGTTCAATTTGAATTCTCTTCAGCAAGTTAACTGTTCTTTCGATGCTTTTTCTAAAATACTCTTCATCTATTTTAAAATTTTCAAGCGACTGCTGGGTTTGATTGCGCATCAGATTCTGCAATGATTCCTGAAGCTTTTTCATTGCCTCTTTAAATTCTTCGCTGCCAAGTTGATCTAGAAGATTCTGAAGTTCCATATATTTCCTAAGAGTCTCCTCTGAAAGCAGGTTGTTTTTCATCAATTCCGTTTGCGTCTCATTTAGCTTCCTCGAAATTTCGTCTACCTTCTTACTGATATCGTTAAATTTATCGAGTGCTTTTTCTATTCTTTGTTTTTCTTCCCAGTTTATCTGGGGTTTATCCTGTTTAAGTTCCTCGGAAATTTTCTGTAGTTCCTTTTTCAACTTATCGGCTTCGTGTAAAGTTTCTTTTAAATCTTCTGCAGATTCCGCCTGAGCGTTATCAACAGATTTAAAAATATCATTCAGTGACGGAACCTGAATTATAAAACTCGGCGACTTTGTTGATTTCGGTCCGTTTATATTGTCGTTATCAAATACTTCAAAGTAGTAAGTTACAGCTTCACCCTCAGCTAAAACAAGCGGTGAAAGATTCCATACATAATATACTTCGTCTTCTCTGGAAGATTGTGAAAACGGAATTGAAATTTGTGAAAATGTTTCTGCCGCCGGTCTATATTTGGAAGCATAGAGACGGTAATTCAAAATTAATCTGCTGAAACCGTAGTCATCTTTTATTTTTAATGTGAATGGCACTGCATTATCGTTTCCAAGCTGTAAATCTTTGTTCGGAGAAAGTATTTGAATTTCAGGGTACAAATCCGACAGCATCTTTATCGAGTAACTAATCGGGTTAGCATTTGTATTTCCGTTAACATCTTTAAGAACAATTTTATAGTTGATGTCTTTTTTGATAACGAACTCTGCTTTGGCGAGCAAATCGTTGCACTTCATTTCCGTTTCGGAGTTGTCGCTGAAATAAACAACCGCATTTTTTAATTGACGCGAGCAAGTAAGCGAAAGAGAAATGTTTGTTCCGGGCAGCGCAGTAATGTTTCCGTTATCTTTTTGAATCTGCACGGGAAGTTTTGAATATTCCGGCGGAATAATTTTTGCTTCAAGCGAGTTTATTATTGGTCTGCTTATAACATTAATTTTATATTTATCGGATTGAACTCCATCGGCGTGTGCAAAATAATCGAGCGAACTTTTTATGTTGTTTATGGCAAAAGAAAAATGTCCCGGCGAATCGGCTTTAAGCTTTTTTTCCGAAAACTCGGATTGATCTAAAAATTTAATTGACAAAAATGCTTCTTTAGGCTGCTGTCCTACAGCCGTTATTTTAATTGTTACATTATCTCCTTTTGTTACTTCGGTGTTGCCAGGTTGAATTTCAAATACAAATTTTGGGGGATCGATAAATTCCGAACGGAAATTAATTAGTCTGTAGCCGGCTGTGCTCAGTCCCGGCACAATTAAAAAGAGAATTACAGCAGCAGTTACACTCAACAAAGAAATTCTCAAAAATTTTTTTGTAGAACTAAAATCGACAACTCTGTTAAAATCCAGCCCAACCGTTTTTTTATAAATTCTATCGAATGCTGCATCAATTAAAGAAGGTGAATAGTTTTCGGTTTTGTCGTTTAACAATTGGAGTGCATTTTTTAATTCGTCTTTTATTTCCGGGAAAAATATGCCGACTTTTCCAGCCGCCGATTCATAATTTATTTGGGAAAAGAAAAAAGTATTCTTAAGCAAAGGAACAATTACAAAATAAATAAACGTTAATCCGGTTGAAGTGAGCAAGACAAAAAAGAAAACCGTTCTAACAGTCGGATTGAAATTGAATAAGTTTTCCAGCAAACAAAAACCAACAACGGCGGCAGAGAAAATCAAAAGAAAAAGATAAAAACCGTTTAGGGCAGATTTTAGATTCTCTCTTTTTTCCACTGCGGTCAACTTGCGTTGTAGTTTATTTAATCGCGTTCCCATAAATTTTTTAATTAGATAAAACCCAAACAGCTAAATTAGTCCCAAACTTAAGTGCTTCTTCTCTTTTTTCCGGCGGATCGTTGTGTACATCCGGATCGTCCCAGCCGTCGCTCGGGTTGCTTTCATAAGTATAATAAAGTACCAGCCTCTTATTTACAAATATTCCGAAACCCTGAGCCGGTTTTCCGTCATGCTTATGAATTTTTGGCGGACCGTTGTTGAAATCGTATACACAGTGATAAAGTCCGTAATTAAAAGGCAGTTCAACCAATTCTTTTTCGGGAAATACTTTTTTTATTTCTCTGCGGAATGCTTTATCCAGTCCATAATCATCATCAACATAAAGAAACCCGCCATTCTCAAGATACGTCCTCAGCTTCCTCGCCTCACTTTCAGAAAATACAATATTACCGTGTCCGGTCATAAACAAAAAAGGATAAGAAAAAATATTTCCGCTTGAAAGATCAACAAATTTATATTCAGCATCTGTTTTTATGTTTGTATGCTGCGCAATATATTTCAGAAGGTTAACTTCTTCGGATTGTCCGTTATACCAGTCGCTGCCGCCGTTGTATTTTAAACGCACAATCTGGAAAGCTCCGGATTGAGAATAAGAGAACCCTTCTGAAATAAGAAAAAGAGTCAGTATTTTTAGTGCGAGTTTCAAATTGTATTATAATTTTTTGTACAAAATATATGATTTAATAAATCACATTGCACGGTCAAAAATAAACCGCAGAAAACACAATGCAGAATTCCACCAAAGGTCCGTCAAAGACAAGAGCTCGCCTAAAAAGGCGGACGAGTCTCGCTAAAAGCGGAAGACGGGAATGCAGAGTTAAACTGCAAGATTTCAAGATTGAAAAGACTATAGGATCTACATTATTATTTGAAGAATTCTATAAAATTGAACATTGAATTAAAAATTTATCTTCATGCACGGGCTAATACTTTGCGTTCTAGCGGCTTATAAAAAGCTGCTAAGTTTATTACCACGGAAGTTTATCAAGGTCAACATTTCCGCCGGATAAAATTAATCCTACTTTCTTGTTTGCAAACTTTTCTTTGTTTTCCAGTATAACGGCTAATGTAACCGCTGCTGAAGGCTCGACTATTATTTTCATTCTTTCCCAGATCATTCTCATCGCTTTAATAATTGAGTCTTCTTCAACAGTAATAATTTCGCTTACGTGTTTTTTGATAATATTAAAAGTTAATTCCCCGAGCTGCGTTAATAATCCGTCCGCAATTGTTTTGGGATTTACCGATGGATATATTTTATTGTCACGGATTGAACGGAACGCATCGTCGGCTCCTTTTGGTTCGGCACCGATTACTTTTGTCGTGGAAGAGAAATAAAGAGCAGATAATGCCGTACCGCTTGCCAGTCCGCCGCCGCCAACCGGAGCTATTATGAAATCCAGATCGTTAATTTCCTCGAAAATTTCTTTTGCAGCGGTTGCTTGTCCGGCTACAATTCTTGCATCATTGTAAGGATGAATAAAATAAGCTCCTTTTTCTTCAACGACTTTTTTCAGCGTTTCTTCTCTCGATTGCAGTGTAGGCTCACACAAAATTACTTCGGCGCCGTAGCCGCGCACTGCATTTTGTTTTATTTTAGGTGCCGTCCGCGGCATTACAATATAGGCATTGGTATTTCTTAACCTTGCCGCAAGAGAAACTGCAGCCGCATGATTTCCGGAAGAGTGAGTCGCAATTCCTTTTGATATTTCCTCATCCTTAAGCGATAAAACTACATTGCTTGCACCTCTCATCTTAAATGCTCCCACACGCTGCATGTTCTCGCATTTAAAAAACAACGTGGTTCCAAAAATATTATTAATAGACGAAGATGTTAAAATTGGTGTGCGGTGAATAAAATCTCTTATCCTTTCGTGAGCCTGTTCAATTTCCTGCTTTGAGGGAATAGTCTGCATCTTACAAAATCATTTTGTTGAAAAATTAGGTCGAAATATACTAACGGCATGAAGTATATAAAAGTATTTGCCAACAGCTCCCACGGCGTATGAACTGATGTCGCTTATTTAATCTTTATTAAGCATGGGTAATATCATCGCTTAGCTCTGTATATGAAGAATGTTTTTTAATACCTTCCAGAAAGGAGTTCATTATTTCTGTGACGGGATTATCAGAATTTTCATTTAATCTCAAATTTGTCATTAGAAAAACACTAATGACAAATCGAATAACATTTTCTAAGGGCTTGAGAGCAATATAACAGTAAGAAAATCTATGTCGGGATTTAATACTTATCATTTAACAAGTTATGTTACTAAT
>DYLN01000302.1 GCA_020722085.1 Melioribacter roseus | reverse complement strand
AAGCAATTGAAGATTATTGGAAATCAGGAGGACGAATCGTCTGTATTAGAAGAACTGCTCCTTCAGAAGAATTTATTCGCCGCCTTTCTCATTATTCAGAAACTTATCATATTGGTGTTGCCTCTTTAACCTTAGGAATGTTGACTTTGGCGACACTTTTGGCAGATAACAGCAACTTAGGTAGTGAACAGGAAACTACTCTTAAACAATTACAAAGCTTATCTCAGCGAATGACACCAGTTCATTTTGTTCCTATAAAAGAAATTAGGGAGGGAGAAGGTTTGAAAGGTATTAATGAAGCATTTGAACGATTCAATGTGGCGTCTGATCCTTATGAGTTTATTTATGATTGTATTTTGACGATAAATGAGATAGAGAAACTGCAGAGCCGTTTTGCCAGCGCTTCTTTCGCTTTGGGTTTGATTGCCATTAGCGTGATTCCGATTGTTAAACGATGGTTGGGAGAAACTTTAACCCGCACCGGTACCCAATTATCCGGTGAGGCTTTGGCTCTTTTTCTTAATAAAGCGGACCGTGTTTTTTATTATTTACCTCCTTGGCTTCAAAATTTCTTAAGCCGGCTTGGTTTAGTGATTGCTTACCAGCAAGAAGAATTATCACAAGTTAATGTTGAGGCTGATGAAAAACAACATCGAAAAATTATTAGTAATAAACAGCAAAGATTGATTAAATATGCTTCTTGGGTGATCTCAACTGCCTCTTATGCGGCAACAATTGCCACCGCCTATAGTTTAAGCCGACTTTCTCATAATAATCTTTTGCCGTATTTAGCCATATCTCCTTTAAATACGGCTATTTTAGTGGCGGGGGAAGTTTTAAATCGGGCCGCAAATATTCATCAATTGCTTAAAAATTATTCTGAAAGAGAAAAAGATTTCGTTTTTAAGTTTTTAGAGAATCAACATCGGCATTTAAAATTTCTTCTTGAAAAATATCCATCTTTAGCCGTTGCTTTAATTGATCTATTGGCTAATACTCCGGCCGTATTTGCTGATTTAGGAACGGCTGCCTCTTTTGTCACTCTTGCTCCTTTGATAGCTTTAATGCCTCAAATATATGATTCAGAAATATTGCTCGCAGCGGTTGAGTCTGGCTCTGCTTTACTTTTTGAAGGAGCGGGAGGATTTTTAGGAAGTATTTATGCCGCAGGAAGAGATCCTTGGCGGAAATTTTTAGCGGTTTTGGAACTTTTAAAAACTAACCATCAAGAAAGTTCTAGTTAATAAACTTTATTTAAGCTAGTAAACAAATTTTTGC
>DYLN01000125.1 GCA_020722085.1 Melioribacter roseus | reverse complement strand
AAATGTGATCTACGCCTGTCATTGCGAGGAGCGTTTTATGCGACGAAGCAATCTCTTAAATTAATGTACGTGTTTTTGTTTCAAACGAAACCTTAACGAGAATTCTTTGCTTCAACATGGATGATAACGTGATGCAATCAATATTGTTACTGTAATTTCGCTTTTTATTCTAAAAAGGAGGTTTGATGCCTTTAAATGCACTCTTTCAAATTGGCAAAATAGTCAGTTCAGAAAAGGATGAACTGGATATGCAAACTAAGGAAATCAAAATTGATAAAAAACAAGAAAATCAGGAAGATATCAATCTTAAGATTGTATTTGATTTAAAACATCAGAAAATAATAATATCTCCGGAAAATGTTGGTGGATTTAAACCTGAAGATATTAAAAATTATTTATATTGTGGAAATAATGCAGCTCGTGATAAGCAATATTTATTGACCAGAGAGGCTTCAAAGGGTTTGAAATATGTATGGGGAAAGATGCTATTTGATTTGAAGTTAAAAATGATTGAACTGAAATTAAATCAATCCACTAATCGTTTGTATCAAATAGTAGAAGATATCCTGGCCAGTCCGTTATATATCAACAAATCCGGGCAGCAGCATATTAATTTTTCCTTATTGGTTGATAAACACGGGGAGTTAGTCAAATTTGATAAATCGCCAGATGGACCTTTAGATATAGAAATTAAGCAAGCTCTCTATGGCGCTGATAAAAAGGATATTGCCGGAAAAAATCTGGTTTTAATTGTTCCAGCCTGTCGGACAATGGAAGATGAACTGGTGGTTTTACCGCAATTAAATGAATATCGGGAATTACTACTGGCGCGATTGAAAACTGGAAAATCCGATCCAAATATTGCGGCTTCAAGTGATGGTTACTGCTATGTTTGTCAGATGCCGGTACAAGCCACCTGTAAACATTTGGGTAATTTTCCAAGAGACTCCATTTCTAAAATTTTCATTACAGATAAAATTAATTATGCCCCAACTTACAACGGAAATGATTTTGACAGGAATTATAAATTTTGTGAATCCTGTCGGAATCGTCTTCTGAATGCTGAAAAATATGTGAAAAACCACTTGAACTTTCGGTTAGCCGGAACCTCCGCCTATATTATTCCAGCATTTTTGGTTTCCGATTTGGGGATAGATTATGAGAAAAGTATTCGAACGGTGAAAGAGAAGGTAGATATTGCCTTTAACGCCGAAACTTTAAAGGTATTTATCGATTCGATAGAAGCTGAATTATCTTTTCTTGGATCAAACGTTCCGATAAACCTGAATTTTTTAGTATATGAAAGTGATGGGAATTCTATCAAAATAATCGAATACATTCGCGATATTTCTGAATTTAAATTTATTAAAATGAATCGGATTTTTGCCGAAGAACACTTGAAATTTAAACAACAGGTAAAGTTCTTCAATTTGGGAACAATATATCACCTGATTCCTTTAAAGTTTGGAAAAGATGGGAGGGCATCCTCGAAACGAAATAATGTTCTGGAAATTTATGCAAATCTTCTCAAGCAGCTTCCCATTGCATCACCAGTGATTTATCGATTTTTTTGTCAGGCTTTATACCATAATTTTTATAACCAAAGATCGTTATTCAAAAATATTTACTATTATGATAAATTTGATTTTGCGATCTATAACTACGTATACAATTATCTGATTTTTATCAATTCATTGAAAAGACTACAAATACTTTATGAGGAGCCAAAAATGGAAACTCAAGCGAGTTCATCGAATCAAATACAGGATGAGAAATATCAATTTATCAAAGAACAGGGTTTTAACGAGCAACAACAAGCACTCTTTTATCTCGGGCTTTTGATTAATCAAGTCGGTTATTCTCAATCAAAAGCGGGGCATACACAGAAGCCTATTTTAAGTAAAATCAATTATCAGGGAATGTCGCCGAAAGATATTCAGCGATTATACCTGGAAGTATTTGAAAAATTGGTTCAATATCAACAAATAAATTTTACTTCAGTTGAACAGGATAATGCGCAGTTCAAGACTTTGTTTGATCGACATTTTAAAAACTGGAAATTGACAGACGAACAAAATGTATTCTATTTGCTTTCAGGATATGCTTTCTGAATGAGCAGTTTATTGAAAAAGGAATAATCATTTCCATGTTTTTATAAATAAGTCATAGTAAAAACGTGTCATTGCGAGGCGTTTTTTGCCGAAGCCTGTTTTTTAGGCTCGCAATCACTCCTCGTATAATAACAGAAGATTGTTTTGCAACAAAGGACGTTCCTCGCGTTGGCCGGCGGGGGGGCATTGCAAAGAACTTTTCATAAAATTTCAGAAAATGATATTTCATTGTCAAATTGTCAAAATATATTTTCATTTCACAAACATTTTCAAAAGGAGTCAGTTATGTTAAACAATCTGGTTAAAAGCAATTCAGATTTTTTATTTCTTTATGAAGCTGTAAAATGTAATCCAAATGGCGATCCGGACATGGAAAATAAACCACGGATAGACTATGAAACCCAAACCAATCTTGTAACTGATCTACGAGTCAAACGTTTTATAAGAGATTATTTAAAAGCAATTGGACATCCTATTTTTGTTGATACATTAGCGGAGAAAAAAGTTACGGCAGAAAGGATGCTTCGATCGATCATTCAACAAAAGGAAGATTTTACGTTTGAACCAGGCTCTGAATTGGCAGATCTGTGGGAAAAATTAACCAGTGATTTAAAACCTGAGGAAAAAAAATATAATAAGGTGAAGGAAATTCAGAAAAAGAAAAAAAGTGAGTATTGGTCCCCTTTTAATAATTTATTATTAAACATGATTATAAAAACAAGTTTGATTGATATTCGTTATTTTGGTGGGGCTTTTGCCATCGAAGACTTTTCTGAAACTTATACCGGTCCGATTCAAATTAATTGGGGCTACTCCTTACATCCGGTAGAATTAATCAAATCGAATACAATCACCACCCGATTTGCTTCAACAGAAGATGCTGAAATGAGCTCAATGGGAAAAGATTATCGACTTTATTATTCTTTATTGGCTTTCCACGGTACGATTAATAAACGAGCTGCGGAAAAATCAGGTCTGACTGAAGATGATATGAATCTCTTTCGCGAAGCAATCGTGCAGTCGATTCCGGCACAGCCCACCCGAAGTAAGTTAGGCCAATACCCGCTGCTTTATCTGCAACTGGAATATAAACCAGCTTATAATGGATTTTTGCGGGATTTAAGAGATTTCGTTCAGGTTCAATATACACCGGAAAAAGCGATTCGTGCTTTCAGTGATATGGAAGTTAATTTCACGTCATTGAAAAAGTTAATTCAGGAAAATCTGGATAAAATAGCTCACATCTATTTTTGGGAATCGACACTTACTGAGCAAAAATTTGCTGCTCAGATATTACCTGAAAATTTCACTGTCGAAAAACTAAATTTTACAGTTCCAACTGGAGAATAAAATTATTATGAAAGTTCTCATTTTTGATTTAATTGGTAAATTTGGTCACTTTCGAAAATATTATTCCAATTCCTCCGCACTTTCATTTGGGATTCCGCCCCGAACTACCTTATGCGGCCTAATTGCTGCAATTTTAGGATGGGAGCGGGATTCTTATTATGATCACATGCGAATGGATTGTTGTAAAATTGGCCTGGCCTGTAAAGCCCCGATTCGAAAAACGATTCATAAACTCAATTATCTCTATATTAAGAGCAAAAATGATTTAAATGCATCTTATGGTTTACCGACACAAGTGCCATTTGAATTGGTATCGGCGCCCAGATTTGGACATCAAAATTTACGTTATCGGCTCTATTTTTCGCATACTGATTTGGAAATATTTAATAAATTGCGTCATTTTTTGATTAACCAGGAGAATGTCTATACGCTGAGTTTGGGTAGCGCCAATTTTCATGCAACCTATGAATGGATAGGTGAAGCTGAAGCTACCTGTCAAAATGATTCCGCAACAGCCGAAGTGAATATCACCTCCGCGATTCCTCGGGACCGGATTGATGATTTTCTTTTTGAGAGAAATTTAGAGAAGGTATTCGTCAATGAACTTTTACCATTAGATTTTAACAACCAGCGAGAATTGGTAGGCCTAAAAGAAATGATTTATTGTGAACAGGGACAATCATTATTTTTGAAGGTGAAAACTCCTTTCTATTCCATTGAAATTCCTCCAATTGGACTGCGTGAGGATTTTGTTTTTATGGAGTAGTGAATTTTAACAGCAGGGGATTGTTTCGTTACAAAACATTCTCCTCGCAATGAAAATTTGGATCCTGTCATTGCGAGGCGTTTTTTGCTGAAGCCTGTTTTTTAGGCTCGCAATCTCCCGGGGTATTTCAAGGGGATTGCTTTGTCGCACAAAACGCTCCTCGCAATGACAGGTCATGGCAGGGGATTGCTTCGTCGCACAAAACGCTTCTCGCAATGACAGGTCATGGCAGGGGATTGCTTCGTCGCAAAAAAACACTTCCCGCAATAATAGAAATCAGTAATAAAATTAAAACAAGTAATTTTAAAAGCATCTACAAGGAGAGATTGAATGGATTTTTTTTCGCACGGAGAAGAAAACGAAAATAAAGAATTTATCCCAACCAAACGATTAATTCATCATTTGCAACGAGTTACCGAGCGGATGACTCAAAATGTTTCTGCAAATACTGGCTTTACTAAATTAGATGCTGTTAAATTAAAAGTAATTACTCAGTATGCTGGCATGTTACATGACTTTGGAAAGTATACAACTTTTTTTCAGGAATATCTGCGGGGAAATCAAAGTCATGGGACATTAAAGAACCATGCCCTTATTTCTGGTTTATTGGCTTTTAACTTTTTCAAAAATTATCATCCAGATCCGAAAGATCCACAAAAGATAATTCCCTATTTTCTTTATTATTGTATCCGAAGTCATCATGGTTCATTAAAAAATGTTCTTCAAGAGCCAATGTGTAGTTTTGAATGGGTATCATTATTACAAGATTTACAATTACAAAAGGCTAATATTGCACAAAATATAAGTCAAATTCAGCAGGAATACCGAATCGAAGGTATAAATATCGATCTTTCCTTTATCGAATTTCCAGAAAAAGAAATAAAATTCATCCCTAATTGGCTACAAACACGCCTGGCTTCGATTGAAAATTATTTTCAAATATTGTATCTTTTTTCGTTATTGATCGAAGCTGACAAAATTGATGCCTCAAAAACAAACTGTTATCTCACTCAACCTCTCCCTGGAAATGCAGTTAATCATTTTATTCAGCAAAAAGCAAAAACTGGTCAATTAAATCAAAAACGCGAGGAAGTCCGACAAAAGATACTCAATCAACTTGAACAAATAGATTTGAAACGTCATTATATTTTCACTTTAACAGCACCAACCGGTATTGGTAAAACATTAGCTTCGCTTAATTTTGTGCTTCATCTCCGTGAAAAAATCCGAAAACTGGAAAAAATCGAGCCTCTCGTTATATACACCTTGCCTTTTATTAATATTATCGAACAAACTGTTCGTGAATTTGAAAAAGTATTTAAGCCTTATGGGATAAAAATCACCAAGCACCATCAATATACTGATTTATTTAATGATACTGATGATGTCCCTTTGCCCCAACTATTAATGCAATTGGAAACCTGGCAGGGAGATTTAATCGTTACCACTTTCGTACAGCTACTCCAAACTATAATTGGCAATCGTAACAGCTTATTGAAAAAATTCCATCGCCTGGCAAATTCAATTATTGTGCTGGACGAAGTTCAAAATATTGATGTCAAATATTGGCCATTAATCGGTGCCACTTTTTATTTTTTAGCAAAATTTCTCAATGCCCGCATTATTTTTATGACCGCAACTCAACCACTTATTTTCAAAACGGCCACTGATCATATCTTAGCAAAAGAATCGATTTCGCTGGATGATACAATTTTTCAGTTATTGCCTGATTTCACCGATTATTTTCATCAACTCCACCGAACAAAGCTGGTCCCACAGTTTGAGACAATTTTAAAAGATGAAAAAGACTTTTTAGAACTGTTTCAATCCAAATGGCAGCCGGATCGATCAGCTTTGATTGTTGTGAATACAATTGCCCGATCATTATCGATTTTCAATGCAATTCAGGAATATATTAATGAACATTGTCAGGGAATAAGGCTTTTTTATCTTTCCACAAATATCATTCCCAAATGTAGACAAATTGTAATTCATCAAATTCGAAAGGCGCTTCAAAGAGGGGAAAAACTCATTTTAGTAGCGACTCAATGTATTGAAGCGGGAGTTGATCTGGATTTTGATCTAGGCTTTCGTGATTTAGGACCACTTGATTCAATTATACAGGTGGCGGGCCGAATCAATCGAAATGATACCAGACCTAACCCGGCACCGTTATATATTATGGAATTTGAGAAGGATGCAACACAGATTTATGGCGCGATTCTGCCAATTCGCACAAAAATGGTACTTCAAAATTTTAAGCAATTGGAAATTAATGAACCTGATTATCTCACGCTCATACAAAATTACTATGAGCTCATAACAAATCACGACGGTAAATCAATGCAAGCCTCGATCGAAATTTATAATGCCATGAAAAAACTTCGCTTTACCCGATTGCAGGATGAGTCTGAACTGGCGGTACAAGATTTTCAGCTTATTGATAGCCGCCTCAATTATGCTGATGTTTACGTCACGATAAATCCAACAGCCAAACGAATTTTTGAACAATTTAAAAAATATTATTTGAATGAGAGTGATCCTCTTAAAAAGCAAGAAGCGTATCTAAAACTGAAAAAAAATTTTTATATCCATATAATATCAGTGCCTAAGAAGAAAATTACTGATCTTGAAAACTACAAACTTTTCGAGGACATGTATTATATCCCGCAGAATAAATTAGAAGTATATTATGATCTGAATTCAGGTTTCATCAGAAAACCTGATGAAGCATATTTGATTTTTTAGAAATTATTTTGATTGATGAAATTGACTTATGATAATGATATCAATAGAGGATTGTTTTATCGTAAAATCTGTCCTGAGCCCTTATCGAAGGAGGCGCTCCTCGCAATGACAAGTACCCCAAATCTGTCATTGCGAGGCGTTTTTTGCCGAAGCAATCCCCCGGAGTAACAGCGGAGATTGCTTCGTCGCAAAAAACGCTCCTCGCAATGACAGTACCAAATTTTGTCATTGCGAGGCGTTTTTTGCCGAAGCAATCCCCCGGAGTAACGGCGGAGATTGCTTCGTCGCAAAAAGCGCTCCTCGCAATGACAGGTTACGACAGGGGGATTGCTTCGTCGCAAAAGGCGCTCCTCGCAATGACAAGTTGGGGCAGGGAATTGTTTCAGCGTAGAAGTGGTTGTTCACAAGGACTATTGTAAAATTTAATTTATACTTTCAAGGAAAATAATATGAAACTAACCACATTCCGATTAGTACTGGGTCATGAAAAACTTTCGCCATCAGATGTCCCCCGATTACGCGGCTTTTTTGCCAATGAATTTCCACATTTCATAGAATTGCATCACCATATTCATGACGATAAATTTCTATATTCATATCCATTAGTTCAATATAAAACCATCAAAAATGCACCTACTATTATCGGTATTGGTACAGGTGTTGAAATTCTTAAAAAAATTTATGATAATATTCATCACTTGCAAATTGCCAATCATACGATTCCAATAACTGAAAAGCAAATGATTCAGTCTGATAATGATTTTGGCCTGGCTAATGATCTGCAATTTTATCAATTTCTTACTCCCTGGCTTGGTTTGAATCAAAACAATTATCGTCAATATCAGCGCGCCAATTCAACTGAAAAAATGGAGCTTTTGCAGCGTATTCTGGTTGGAAATTTATTATCCATGTCAAAAGCATTTCAGTACACTGTACCCGATCGCATTTATGTGGCCGCCGATACTCGCTTGCGATTGACACATTTAAAAGGAACTGAATTATCCGGCTTTTTAGGCTATTTTGCTACTAATTTTTATATTCCCGACTTCCTCGGCCTCGGCAAATCTGTTTCCCGTGGCTTTGGTACGGTAAAAAAAATCACGCTGGATGAGTTAGCACAACAAATGAATCATCATCAATAAAAATGTTGACCCGATTTTATCACGGTGAGACATTCCCTTCGACATGATCAGGGAGCAAAGAATCGGAGCAAAGGTGTCATTGCGAGGTGCTTTTTGCCGAAGCCTGTTTTTTAGGCTCGCAATCTCCTGGGGTAACAAGCCGAGATTGCTTCCTCGCAAAAGGCGCTCCTCGCCATGACAGGAGTTGACCACAGGAGA
>DYLN01000124.1 GCA_020722085.1 Melioribacter roseus | reverse complement strand
TTTCGAATCCTATTGCATAATTTGGGATTAATTTTTCTGCGAATAGAATTCGCACACGAACGAAAAAAATTCGCAGAAACAGCATACTTTGTTCCTAACAGAACCATCCAAACTTTATTAAGGTGAAATCCGGGTAGAAGATTCTGGCATTTGAATTGTATTGTTTGACGTAATCCTCCGTCCTTAAGAGCGGCGAAGAAACAAATTATAAAACGGTTCTTCGCCTTCTCTTTTTTTATAAATCTTTACCGCGTTGCATTTCAAGACAAAATAACAAGGCAATAATTTCTCATCTTCCGGCGGTTTATTTCCAATTATGTATGGAATTTATATATTGGCAGCGTAAAACTTAAAAACTGTATTACCGGTAAAGGTTAATGGAATTCAAGATAGAAAAATTTGGGGATGTTGCTGTTATTCATGTTTTTCTTACAAGAGCAACTCTTACTAAAGCAGTAAAATTTAAAGAGTTTGTCAGCGAAACTATAGACAGCGGAACAACAAAGCTTGTCGTTGACCTGAGCATTTGTGAATATATAGATTCAACATTTCTTGGCGCTCTTGTCTCGTTGTTAAAAAAGGTAACCGCACTCAATGGTGATATTAGACTTGTTTACAACAAAGAAACACCTTCGTTAATGTTTGTTTTAACAAGAATGGATAAAGTGTTCAAAATTTTTTCGAATTCAGATGAAGCAGTAAAAAGTTTTGGGGCTGCCCGTCCGCCAAAACTTAACTGGAAATAGAAGCCTCTTCTACTTCAACAATTTTGTATACCTTATCATTTTCACGGATAAGCTCTTCACACTCAAAAGTAATTTTATCTCCCTTCGATGCTTTCGGCACAAAAGCCGAATCGATCATAAAATTATCAAGCTTAAGTTCAACAACACCTGTCGTTTTACCGATAACATAAAGCGAGTCCCCGGCTTTAACACTGCCTGTTTCAAGAAGAACATAAGCAATTTTACTTCTCTTATAATAATTCAAAACTTTTCCAAGGTATACTTTTCTTGTTGATGCCGAACTGCCGTACGTAACTGCAAAATCCGAAGTGCCGGGTTTTCCAAAATAAAATCCGTTCGAAAATCCGCGGTTATATACTTTTTCTAATTCCTTATAAAATTCATTTTTTATTTTTTCATCGAGTCTGCCCTCAAAGTAAAGATCAATTGCTTTTCGGTAAACCGAAACTACCTTAGCAATGTATTCCGGACTTCTTTTCCTTCCCTCGATCTTAAAAGCATCTATATGCGCTTCAATTAGTTGGTCAATAAAATCAATTGTGCACAGGTCTTTAGGTGACATGACATAATCTTTACCAAGCAACAGTGAATAACCTTCATCTACATCACGTATTTCATATTCTCTTCTGCACGGCTGCAGACATTCGCCTCTGTTTGCACTTTTGTTAAATATTTCGTGGCTCATAAAGCATCTCCCACTGATTGCCACACACATTGCACCGTGAACAAATGTTTCTACTTCTATATTCACTCTGGATTTTATTTCAGAAATTTTTTCAAGCGAACATTCCCGAGCAAGAACTATTCTTTTTGCACCTAAATTTTGATAAAACATTGCTGACGAAGAATTAGCAATTGATGCCTGGGTGCTAATGCAAAATGGAACTTCATATTCATTACATTTTTGAATAACTGAAGCATCCCAGCAGACTATCATATCTATACCGGAAGATTTTGCAGAAGAAATAATTTTGTCCAGTTCGAAAATTTCATCTTCGAAAACAATACTGTTAAGAACTAAGTGTGCTTTAACTTTTTTTTCTTTGCAAAAAGCAGTTACAGCAGGTAAATCTTCTACGGTAAAATTTTCAGCATTGGCACGCATGTTAAGTTTATCCACTCCAAAATAAACTGCATCTGCTCCACTTTTAATAGCAGTTGTCAGCATTGTCCAATTCCCAGCAGGCGCTATCAATTCCGGTTTTTTGATATTCGTTTTCATATTAGCTATGTAAAAATAATAAAGTAACCTTTGATTAACTGCCAACCTAATATCAATTTTGTATACAAGCTCTTCCAATTTCGCACTAAGTTTTAAATAATCTTCTATATATCGGAAATGAGAATTTCTATAAATGAAATTTTGATACAATATACAAATACTAACTATTTTCTTATATTAAAGTGGATATTTTTGAGGCATTGATTGTCTTAAAATGGGAAGGATTTTTAATCGGCATTTCTGAGTCTGTTTCGTAAAATTAAAGAGAAAAATATAAGGCGGCAAAATTGATAAAAACAAACAACGATTTTACAGATATAATCAACGCTATCCAAACTGTTCTTTACGAAACTGACCCGAACTCTTCTACTATACTTTTTGTTTCGGATGCGGCAGGCACGTTATTTGGCTACTCGCCTAAAGAAATCTATGAAAATAATTCTCTTCTCGTTAGATCAATTCATCCAGAACATTTAAAAGATTACAAAAAATTTGTTAAGAAGCTCAAAAATGGCGAAGAAAGTTTAATACAATACAGGCTAAAAGATAGATTCGGAAAAGAACACTGGGTCAGGCATTCTGGAGTTCCCATCTTTAAGAAAGGGCAAATAATAAAAATAGTTGGATTTCTACAGGATATAACCGATGAAAAAATCACCCAGCTTAAACTCGAAAAATCCGAAGAAAGATTTCGAACACTTATTGAAACTGCCGATGACTTAATGTTTGTGCTCGACGGTTTCGGTTATTTCAATCTCATCAACAGCAGCGGTGCTAAGACTTTGGGATATAAACCCGAAGAAATGAAAGGCAAGCATTTTCTTGAATTTATTGCCAAAGATGATGAACAAAAAATCGCAGAAGCATTCCAGGAAATATTAAACTCCAAAGAATCAATCGTATTCGAAGCAAAGTTTATCAATAAAGAAAATAAGGAAGTGGTTTTCGAGATTCATGCCCGTCCGATGCTCAGCGACGGAGAAATTTCAGGTATGCTCAGCGTTGGAAGAAACATTACTTCCAGAATACAGAACGAGAAAAAAATCCGCGAACTAAATGCAAAACTTATCGAAGCCAACAGAATTATTTCTATTGAAAGGGAAAGAGCAAAACATAAAATTAATGTGCTCGAAGAATTGAATAAATTAAAAACAGAATTTATATCGAACATTTCTCATGAGCTGCGCACACCGCTTGCATCCATCGTCGGATTTGCAGAGACTATTGCCTCCGACTCCGATATGCCCCAGGAAACAATAACCGAATTCAGCGAGATTATTTTAGCAGAGGGAAAAAGGCTTGCAAAGCTGATAAATGATCTGCTGGATTTTTCAAAATTGGAAAGCGGTGAAGAACAGCTAAATATCACCTCATTTAATTTAATTCATCTTCTTAATCGTACTGCAAATGAATTTGATAAACAAATAAAGAAAAAAGAATTAGTCTTAACCAAAGAGTTCGGCAGCGAAGAAATAATTATAAACGGCGACGAAGAAAGGCTGGCAAAAGTTTTTACTAATTTACTCTCGAATGCTGTTAAGTTTACCGATAAAAACGGAAGAATTTCCATAATTGCTCAGGATTTCGACAAAGAAGTTGAAATTGCAGTAAGCGATACCGGAGCAGGAATTCCAGAAAAAGAAATTCAAAATCTGTTTCAAAAATTTTCAAAAGTTAAAAGTGCCGGCTCACAGGGTACCGGCGCGGGATTCGGACTTGTAGCTGTAAAACAAATTATTGATCTTCATAAAGGACTAATAAAGGTTAAGAGTCAGATAAACAACGGAACCACATTTATTATTCGTTTACCAAAATAAAATGAGAGGTATGCTTGGAAAAATTAGTTTTTATTATCGACGATGAAGAATCAATCCTTAAATTGGTGAGCCAGTGGGTGAGGAAATGGGGATATAATATCAAGACTTTCACAAATGGTCAGGATGCAATAAATGCTCTTTATGAAGACCCCGACTTAATTCTGCTGGATATTATGCTGCCGGATATTCACGGCAATGAAGTCCTTGAAATAATAAAAAAGAAAAATCCTCATCTGCCTGTAATTATGCTTTCGGCACAGGGCAGCGTAGAAGTTGCAATTCAGTCGGTAAGACTCGGCGCATTTGATTATTTCCCCAAACCTATCGACAGCACCAGACTTGAATCTGCAATAAGAAACGCAATTAAAAATTATGACCTCGAAAGAGAACTAAAAAAACTCAAAGAAAATCTCCGTGCCGAATATAGTTTTAACAACATTATTACAGCCGATAAAAAAATGCAGGAAACTTTTAGAATGGTTTCCAAAGTTCTTGATAATAATATTACCGTCTTAATACACGGCGAGAGTGGAACCGGCAAAGAATTGATTGCACGCGCAATTCACTTTAACGGAAACAGAAAAGACTATCCCTTTGTTGTTGTTAATTGTGCATCCATTCCGAGAGAACTTCTGGAGAGTGAATTGTTCGGACACGAAAAGGGTTCTTTCACTGGAGCGCATCAGAAAAAAATAGGGAAATTTGAACTTGCAAACGGCGGCACAATTTTTCTTGATGAAATCGGCGAAATGGAAATGTCGCTTCAGGCTAAAATTCTCAGAGTAATTCAGCAAAAAGAATTTGAAAGAGTCGGCGGAAACGAAACTATTAAAACAGATGTAAGGATAATCTCCGCAACAAACGTTGATTTGAAACAAGCAGTGGAAAATAAACAATTTAGAGAAGACCTTTTCTACCGCCTTAATTCCTTCCCTATTTATGTTCCGTCCTTGAGAGAAAGAAGAGGTGATGTTGTTATTTTAATAGACCACTTTATTAAACAATTCAACGAAAAGCTGAATAAAAATATTAAAGGAGTTACTAAAACAGCGTTAAAATTATTATATGATTACGATTGGCCGGGGAATATCCGCGAATTGGAAAACACAATTGAAAGATGTATGATTTTATCAGATAATGACTTTATAGATGTGGACATCCTCCCCAATAATATTAAAGGTGCTTCTGGAGTTTCGACATTCAAAGGCAGCGGGGAAATGTTCGGTGATGAATCACCTATAATTCCATTTGAAAAATTGAAAGAAGAAGCTATTAAACATGCATTGAAAATAACTGGAGGAAATATTGTAGAAGCCGCAAAAAAACTGAAAATTGGTAGGGCAACTTTTTACAGGTTGCTCGACAAATATAAAATACCGACACAGAGAGTTTAATTGCCATGAAAATTACGGAAGAAATTATCGACGATATTCTTGTAGAAATTGTGAATCTTGAACGGGCAACTCTAAAAGAATCCGAAGAACTTAAATCACTGATTTATGCAAAATTGGATAAAGGCTACAAAAAGGTAATTATTGATTTAACCTCATGCAGTTTTATTGATTCAACATTTTTAGGAGTTCTTGTGTCTGCACTAAAAAGAGTTTCCAAAGACGGCGGTGACTTAAAAATTGTCGGGCTTCAGCCGTCGGTACGTGCTATGTTCGAATTAACCAGGCTCTTTAGAGTGTTTGATACTTATATCGAACTTCAAGATGCAATCAAAAGCTTTCAGAAAAAATAAACGGGTGAAGTTTGGAAAAAAAGAATGCAAAAGGAAACAGCATTTTACTTGTCGAAGATGAATTAAACATTGCAAAATTGTTTCAATATAATTTATCCAAAGCAGGTTATAATATTCTTACTGCTTCCAACGGCAGAGAAGGCTTTGATCAGGCTCAGAAAAACAGGCCGGATCTTATCATCAGCGATATAATGATGCCGGAGGTTGACGGATTTGAATTCAGGAAAATGCTCCTCGGAGACCCCGATTTGAAAAAAATTCCTTTTATATTTTTGACAGCAAAAGGCGAAGAGGACGATATTTTGAAAGGATACGACCTTGAAATTGAGGATTATATTATCAAGACTGCAAGCCCTAAAGTGGTTATAGCAAAAGTATCGGCGATTCTAAAAAGTTTGGAAAAAGAGAGAATAAAAGTTGTCGATGAAGTTCAAAAAGCAGCCGATACCATGGGTACCCGCGTTGTACCCGAGGAATTTCCGAATTTCCCAGGCTTTGAAATTAAACATTGGCATTTGCCTTTTAAGAGTGTTCCGGGCGGCGATTTTATCGATTATTTCAATATTGACGAAAACCATCTCGCAGTTGTGCTGGGCGATGTGATGGGAAAAAGGTGGGGGGCATGGTACTTCGCAGTTGCTTACGCCGGTTATGTTCGAAGTGCAACCCGCTTCGTTCTGGAATCCTCCCAGAATTTTAGTCCCGGAGAAATATTAAAAAAAGTAAATGATTCTGTTTTTAAAGACGAACGAATTTCCGATGTGTTTATTACTCTTTCAGTCGTCTTAATTGATAAACAAAATAAAATTGTAAAGTATTCCGGAGCGGGAGATCTCCCTATTATTTATAAAGGAAACCAAACAAAAACATATCATTCTAAAGGATTGCTGCTCGGATTTGGCAAGGACAGTGAATACACCGATTACGAAATTAATCTTTCCCCAGGCGATCAAATATTTTTGGTTACCGACGGCTTTACCGAAGCGAGAAATAAGAATGGCGAATTGTATGGTGAAGAAAGACTTTTTAGTTTTATTGAGCTTATGAAACCGGACTCCGACTCAATAGAACAATTAAAAAACGAGATTTTCTCTTTTACAGACAACCAGCTTGAAGACGATTTAAGCGTAGTTGTTATAAAAATGAATAAACATAATTTTTAATGCCCCTTAACTAAAAATTGTCAGCATATCGACTAATCGGGGATTGCAAATGTTTCGGTTAATTTCTTTTTAAGGTACTCAAAATATTCGGTACTTAAAGTTACCTGCTTAAAAATTTCCAGAATAATTTTTTTATTTAATTTTTTAAAATCTTCTTTGCGCACTACCGCTATCAACCCGCCCAAATCTACGGCGGCAGGACTTATCAAAAATTTCTTTTCATCTTTTTCAAAATAATGAAGCGGGCGATGTTTAGAGCGCGGGAATATAACAACATACCATTTTTCATTATCGTATTTGCAGATAATATTAAACATCGGTTCCAATTTAGAGCGAGAAATTTTTCTGAAATTATTAAAAAATATTTTAAAGGCGTAAAGCAGCTCTCCTTTATTATCCGACTCATATAAAAAGAATTTAGCAGGGTAATCTTCGAAGTAATGAATTTCCAATTTCTCATCGATTAATATTGGCTTCCCCAGAGAATTCTTAATTTTTTCGATGTTTTTCTCCAGCGGTAAAATATCTTTCAATACTGCCTGAAAGTGCATGTGGTCGGGTGCTGAGGCACCGCATTCAGGACCGTTATAAAAAATAGTATAATATTTGCTTAGATCACGGCTGAGATTTAACATGTCTTCGAATGAGCCTACAATTGTTTGAGATTTGTGTTTTGTTTTCGTAATTGTAAAATGTTCGGGAAAGATCGGATAAGGATTGCATAAAATCAGATAGTTCTTTTCATAAGGCAGAGCAATTTGTTCTGCCGGTAAATTTTCCAGACACAAAAAACATTTTCTGTTGCTAATTGAAATTTCGTCAACTAAAGCTGTCGTTGATTTTATTCGTGACTGATTGAACTGAGCAGTAATTGTGAAGTTGTCAAACTCAAATTCCCTTGTATCAACTTTATTCAGGTTTTGGAGATTCTCTTTTAGCAGCGCCCATTTTTCAACCTGAAGCTGAAAAAAATTCTTCACGCTCTCGCTGACCAATTCGTAGTTGTGATTTTTCGAATTTTTGAAATCAATTATACTTTTAATTGTCATTTGTGTTTAATTTCCTCACGCTCATTTTTGAATCAGCTTTACGACAAACTATTGCAAAGTTAATTCTATCAAATTTTTTGCCAGTCTTGCGTCCTTTTCAACTTCCGATAAAAAACCCCGATTA
This sequence comes from Melioribacter roseus, assembly GCA_020722085.1. Lineage (GTDB taxonomy): Bacteria > Bacteroidota > Ignavibacteria > Ignavibacteriales > Melioribacteraceae > Pyranulibacter. The sequence continues at coordinate 520 of DYLN01000124.1, read as the reverse complement.
AAGACCCCGATAAAAAACATCGGGACACGCCCCGATAAAAGACCCCGATAGAAAACCCCGATAGAAAACATCGGGACACGCATCTCGCCTCGCAAAGCGAAGCGGAGCGGGCGGGACAAGCCCCGATAAAAAACATCGGGACAAGTGCGTAAATCATAATATATCATTAACAACAAAATTATTTCGTTCTATTTTTGACTTTATTTGTCCTTCTATCCATAAAGTAATAAGGTCGGGTTTTAGGGAGGTAATGCAGTCTTACTATGGTTCAATTGCTGCTCAGTACGTATAACTGTTGTAATTATTTGTGATTAACACAATTTAGAATTGTTATAATTCATTCAAGAATGTTTGGTTTGTGGTGTTAGTAGAAGATAATTCATTTCAAATATCAAGGGTGACCAAAAAGTAATTATTCAACAAAATTATTCGTGAATATTAGCGTTATTAGCGGCTAAGATAAATAAAAAGATTACTTTTTGGTCAGCCTCATAAGACTATTTTTTCTGAACAAATTTCT
>DYLN01000301.1 GCA_020722085.1 Melioribacter roseus | reverse complement strand
TTATCCTGCAAAGCCTTGCATCAGACAATCGGTTTGCGGTTCCACAAAGTTATAAACTTCGGCCTTTCAGAAATGTAAAATCAACTATGGAAATTAGACCGAATCCTTATTCTAAATGCCCCAGAAAATATGAAAAACTCGGTAGCCAGCCAAAGCCGCTATCTGCCATAATAGATACACTGCTTCTGGAAGGCGGCAGGACTATGCGAGGCCTTATCCGCGAGGTTAAACGCCGTGCAAGTTCAGCCCGTAAAGGTAAGGATGTGGCTGCAAATATCCGTGCGAGAATTTATTGGTTCAAAAAGAAGTTTATTTAGACGGCAATATTCCATGGAATGGCTTTGATAAATCTTATCCGTTCCTCTGTTGCAGGATGCGTCTGGGACACCTCTGTTTTAGCCCATTTTTTCGGCAGGGCGTTTATTTTTGCCAGTTTTCTAAGTGCTGAAATAAAAACATCCTTATTGCCTGTCAGTTCTACGGCATATTTATCTGCCTGTTTCTCAAATTTCCTTGATAACAGCCCGAAAATTGCCCCAAAATAAACCATGATAATGGCTAAAACCCAAAGGGGTGATGCCAGTTTGTTTTCCATTAGAAAATCTTCTATTGCAGGGAATTTGCCGACAAGATAAACCAATAAAGGCACGAACCCAAAGGCATAACAAATGGAAAATAAAAAATATCCCCATAAATGCATTTTTTTGATATGGCCTATTTCATGTGCAAGCAAGGACTCTATTTCTTCAGCAGAAAAATTAGCAAGAACGCCGTCAGTTATAAAAACACATCTGCAAAACGGAAAAAGTCCTGTAATCATAACATTTGCCACTTTCCCGCCAGATATGCTTATGGAATAAATATCAGACGATTTTATACCCGCCTTAACGCACAATTTCAGAAATTTATCTATTATTTCGGTTCAGTGAGTCTTTTTGCACCATGAATATACTTTAGCGCCAGCGGATAAGAAGCATAAATAACCAACAGCATAAGCACAAAGACAGAAATAAATACAACCGGATTTTTAGAAGGAACCATATAAACAATAAATTGAATAACTATTATTGGAAAAAACATCTTTAGACAAATACCTTGTTTTCCGCTATCCGCACGGTTTTTTTGAAATAATTTATATTCACAGGTTTCTTCAAAAAATCATGAATAGATTCCCTTATGGCTTTACTCGCATCATCAAAAGAAGAATTTTCTGCAATTAATATAATTTCGGTGTCAAGATTTATCTTTCTTATGTCGGACAAAATATCAAGAACAGACCTGTTTGGCAAATTAAAATCCA
>DYLN01000300.1 GCA_020722085.1 Melioribacter roseus | reverse complement strand
TCTTTGCTCTTCGATGGCGGTGATCTTATCCAAGGTTCGGTTCTTTCAATTTTAGACGATATTAGGAGATAATTGCCGATTTACTGTGATATGATGCTTTAAATGCTAACAATCAGTTAAAATCATGTATAAAGTTCAAAATTTGTAATTAATTGGCATTGCATTATAGTCACAATATGATATTATAAAGTAAAACTTATTTACTAAGGAGCTCGTCTATGAATGCAATAAGTTCAATAGGCTTAAGAAATTCCCTAAGAATTTTCGAATCTCTTATGGTAGAAGACACTTCAAGGGTTGAAATGGCAAAGAAATTGGATTTAACCAAAACTACCGTCGGTGAGGTAGTCAAGAACTTTAAAGATCTTGGGTTTATCGGAGAGAAAGAAAAAGATCACGATCGTTCGAAAATAGGAAAGCCTCAAACGTTGCTTGAGATCGTTCCGAATGCTTTTTATATTATCGGAATTGGAATTCTCAGAAAGCAGGTTGAAGGATGCCTTGTAGACGCGGCAGGAAACATATTGATCAGAAAATCCAAAAAATATGAAGCATTTGATTATACATCTGTAATGAACTCCGTTTTTGAAGTCGTCGATTATCTTATCTCAAAAAGTTCTTCTAAGGTTGATGCCATTGGATTTGGAGCACCAGGAACTCTCGACGCGGCTAAAGGAATAATTCTAAAGCCAGCGAAATTTTCGGAATTTGAAAATGTACCTATTGTAAAAATTTTCTCAGATAAATATGGAGTTAATGCGTGGATAGAAAATGATGCAGATGTTGCGGCAATGGCAGAAAGGTACTATGGCGGAGAAAAAGATTTGAATTCTTTTATCTACATTCACATAGAGGAAGGTATAGGATCGGGAATCATTTTAAATGGAGAAATTTATCATGGAGAAAATGGCTATGCCGGTGAAATGGGACATTTTCTCATAAGAGCAAATGGAAATTTTGAGTATCTTGAAGATCTTTACGGAATAGATGCGATTCTCGATAAAGTTAAAGAATTTGGGATATCAGACCTTTCAAGTTTAAAAAAGGCTGAAAAGCGCAAAGACGAAAGATTAGTGAAATTTTTAGAAGAGGTTGGCGAAAATTTCGGTTCGTGTTTGGTTTCAGTAATTCATCTTACCGGCATACCAACGATCTTTTTAGGTGGTAAAGCATCATATCTTGGAGATACTTTTTTATCGTCCATTCAAAAGGTTATAAATGATAAGCTGTTCTACACTCATAAAGTTAACATGAAATTATCAACGCTCGGAGATGCTTCTGTTGTAGCTTTAGGTGCGGCAG
>DYLN01000299.1 GCA_020722085.1 Melioribacter roseus | reverse complement strand
TGGCTAAGGGAATATATACAGAATGCTATTGATGGTGGAGCTAAAACAGTACACATATCATTCCATGGGAATGACTTTGAAATATCCGATGATGGAAAGGGCATGAACAGGGAAATATTGGTTAAACAGGCTTTCAGCATAGGTAAATCTTTAAAAAATGCCAAAGCTATAGGCGAATTGGGCATAGGAATGTATGCAGGCTCTGGAATTTGTGACACAATTCTGGTGCGCACAAAAATGAAAGGTGATAAGGCATTTCTTGCCACACTGGACATGAAAAAATACAAAGAAATAATAAACTCAAATTCAGTGGCTACGTTCGAAGAAACAATGGATGAGATATTTTCTGTAAATGAGGATACGAGGGGAGATGACCCGGATTCATTCACCACCATAAGGTTTGAAAATCTTACTGATGAGTCGATAAATTTAATAAAAAACGGAAATCTTAAGCATTTCCTGGAATTCACTGTTGATCTACCTATAAATGAAAATTTCAAACATAAGCAAGAAGTGCTTGATTTTATAGGCGAATATAGTTATCCAATAAATGTAACACTTGAGGACAACGGCACCACAACTAATGTCACCAAGTTTGACCCGGGCTCTATAGAATTCACAGATGCCCTCTGGAAGCATGACATAATTGATGATGAAGGCAGAATTATAGGCAAAATCTGGGCAGCTTACAATAAAGCAGGTACCAACTTGAATAACGATAGAGTGCTTGTTAAAAGAAAAGGAATCACAGTTGGTGATGAAACTTCTGTTAAATCCAAATTCGGCGCTAAATATTCCTCAAGGTTCTTTGGAGAGATAATACTTCTCGACGATAGAATAGAAATAAATACCAACCGTGATTGGTTTGTAGCTAGTACATATCTCTCAACATTTGTCCAAAAAACTAAAAAATTACTTAATGAACTTGAAGGTATAGCAGAATTTGACTCCAAGTTTGGTATTCGCTCAATATCTATTATTACTAATGATGCCCTTTTGGAAGAAAAGATTCAAAAACATGAAGAAGAAAATAACAACGGGCTAAAGGATGATGCTGAACGGAAACTAAACAATAACAAAAGGATATTAGATAGTAAAATCCAGGAAGCCATAAAGTTTAAAAATGATGTAGATGCAGGAAAAAAAGACTTAGATAATCCAACAGTTAAAATTAAAGCCGAACTTATTGAAAGAACTTTAAATTCCCCGGAAGTGCAAAGTTACCTTAAAAATTCTCCACCCCCTGAGAAAAATTTAGTTAAAACAGCAAGAAAACAAAATTGGCCCCAGATAGTCATAACATTTC
>DYLN01000298.1 GCA_020722085.1 Melioribacter roseus | reverse complement strand
GGGCAAAATTCCGTTAATCAACCAGTTGTTTTGCCGGAAAAACCAAAAACCAACTACTTATTGATTGTTGGAATAGTTTTAGCTTGTTTTGTGGTTTTTGGTATCGGCGGATACTTTTTAGGAATGAAGCAATGGTCGACTAAAAATTCTGTATCAGAAGCGAATTTGCCGAAACCCACATCTGTAGCACAGGTCTCAAATACTCCAATTATTGATGAAACAGCAAACTGGAAAACATACTCAAACACCGCATTTAATTACAGCCTAAAGTATCCTATGAATTGGCAAATTGGAGTCAAGGGAGGAGCTGATCCAAACACATTCCCATCCCCATTTTTCTCATCGCCATGCAATTATGATCAGGGTGATTTATGTACACAAGTGAATGTACAAGCGACTGATATGGAAGCACTAAAGAAAAACGATCCAGATTATTACAAGACACTTCAGCCGTTTGACCCCAGTTTCATTATTAATCAAACAGGTCAAAACCCCGATAAAGTTTCAAACAAAATTACAATGAAGGTCGCTGGAGAGAATGCTGTTGGTTTTGACTACTATCAATCAAATTATGGCACAGGAGGTCGCCTACTTTATGTTGTGGTCACAAATCACAACGGAATAAAATATACCATTACATACGAGGAGTCTCAAAAGAATAGAACTTTTAAAACAAGCGGTGATTGGCAAAACAAAAAAACTTTTGACCAAATTCTTTCAACATTTGAATGGAGTGACACTACGAATACAAATACTGAAAATCAAATCGGTTACATAAAGTCCGTTTATGATAAAAATAGTGCGAAATATCTAACGATTGATTATATCCAATGGTTAACTCAAACTGACGGAACATGCCGATCAAGCTCGGAAGGGAGTTCTGATACCCCCGTATGTAATCCGAATGGCTATCTTATTGTCAATGACAATCCACAACTTCGAACATTCGAAATTTCTGGTAACGTAGTTATAGACTTTTCAGATTTCAAGAATGTAGGATTAGGATGGAAAAATAACCAGCAATTATCATCATCTTATTTAACATTGAGTGAATTTCAGGAAATATTTTCAGGAAATGATACCTCAATCGCATGGCTCAAAGACGCAGTTTATCGAGTTGAAATAACCGCTAATAAAATTACTAGGATTAGATATCAGTATCAACCTTAGATTTCTGATTTCCTATCTGCGATTACCTTGCAATCGCAGAATAGCGCGCGCGAAAAATAATCGCAATGAGTTAAAACTCATCGCCAAAAAAGTCGGCTCGGACTTCTTTTTTATTTGATCATCATCTTTGTAGAGGACTGA
>DYLN01000297.1 GCA_020722085.1 Melioribacter roseus | reverse complement strand
TTTATTTAGAGATAAGTATGGAAAATCAAATCAATCTGGGTGACCAAAACGCCCAGCAAATCAGCCAAAATCCAGTAAGCCAAACTGTGCAAATCCCAGAAAAGTCAAGGATAAATTATTTTGTAACAGGATTAATTATTCTCGTTTGTTTTATAATTTTTGGTTTCGGTGGCTATTACTTAGGAAAACAGTCTTCTATTTCTAACAATATAACTAATACACAACCACCTATCCAGACTGGCTCCACAGCAACCAGTGTCCCTACCCAAGTTGTAGACTATTGTATAACTGAGAAGGACAGCATTTTGTCTGTAATAATAAATTTTGAAACGCTTCAGAAAAATAAGGATCCTAAGGGTGTACTTGCCCTGTTTACAGCGCCTCAACTTCAAGATGAAATCAGTGATTATCAAAATCTCAGCGGTAAAGATACTAATATCGAACCACGGCTTTATAATAATGTCTCCACTAATTTTAATACCCAATCCTATAAGATAACACAGCAACCCGCAAAATCGTCTAATAATTCTTGTGTCGTTCAGGTAGAAGAACAAAGAAGTGATTATGGCGGACCAACAAATCCTCAATTCTTGCCTGCACGGACGGAGAGTTTTGCATTGATCCTCATAAAACAGAATGGAGAATGGAAAATCGATCAGTATCAGAGTCTCAACCCCAAAATAAAAAAAGGTAAATACAGCGGTTTTCTTATGGAATATGCGAATTAAGAAGATTGTAAAAGATTTTGGAATCTTAGACCTTTGTAAAATCTTCGCGTGAGCAAAGATTTAAATTGCGCGCGCGAAACATAGAAACTTCGGCTACGGCGAGAATCTTGATTCTTCGCTTTGCTCGGAATTAAGCGAGGCAGAAGGCAAAGCCCTTCAACTGCAGTCAGGGTAAACTTCAAGATGACATGGCAAGTGGGCGCGGCGATCACTACACCTGCTCTGAGTTTACCGAATGGCTACCCTTGAAACAAAGTCCGACTTTTTTGTAAAAAGACTATCTATTAATTCAATTCATTCGCGCCTATAAAATTAAAATCACTCCAGTTTTCCTAAACAATCACACCAAAAGTGCGCGCATTTTTTAATCATTTGTTTCGATGTATTAATACATCGAAACAAAAAACAAATCACATACTATCAATCATAAAATTATAAAGTATAAATTGGAAACTCATTTTTGACCATAAATTAAATTAAGGCCTAATTAAAGCTAATTAAAGACCAGGCCTTGCAAGGCCTGGTCTTACAAAAAAGGCAGATAAAATTCTCTACTAACTGCTATAATTAATAGTATATGTTTC
>DYLN01000296.1 GCA_020722085.1 Melioribacter roseus | reverse complement strand
TTAATCCAGCCATTTACCAAACAGGGTTAAATATATAAACCGATAAATATCAGTATTATCAATTTTGCCGTGCATTTTATCGGCATTTAATCCGTGTGTGCGTGCAATTACAGAACCTGTAACATCACCAAAACAAGACCAGGCAATTCCGAATGCAAAACTATTTCCATACTTATCCGGTTTTGAAATAAATGGTAAAGTTCCGGTTCCTTCACTTCCATCAATCGACGCTCCATTTTTATCTCTCTCAGGCAAAGGTCGATTCCTGTTGAGATTATCAACTTCATAGCCAGCTAATTCAAGCCCGCCCGCTTCACTATCGGCAGCAGTAATTATCATCGTGTTAGGATTATCATTTACAAAATTTATCGCAACACCTATTGCATCATCAGCACGATCAAGAGCGCTTAATTTACCATTTGCATTATTCTTATTTCCAAAGTTATCTGTACCTTCTTCTTCAACAACCAAAAAAAACTGTCCTTTGCGTGATAAAAATTTCAAAGCAAAATCTGTCATCTCAGCAACGGAAGGGGCAGTATCAACCCAATTTGTTAATCCAAGTTCTTTCAATTCTTCCTCTGTCTTATCATTAAAAGTATGTCTTGCGGCAAACACACCAAGAATTTTTTTCTCATCCGGCGATGCTGCGGTTAACTCTTCTTTTGTATAGATCACTTTGTAACCATTTTGTTTAGCCCAATCAATTAAATTTAATCCATCGGTTCTTTTTCCGGTAGATGAAAATCTGCCAGCAATACCTTCAGGAATTAGAAAATCTTCTCCGCCAGAAAAAATTAAATCCGCACCAGATTGAATTATGTCTTTAGCTATTTCATTGTAGTTAGCTCTCTTTAAATTACTTGATACAAAAACAGCAGTCCCTGGTTCTTCAATTGAACCGGAATTAATTATCCCGGTTACTATTTCATTTTGTTTTGCTTCCTTCATAATGGATAATTTTTTGCCGGAACGTGCAGCGGGTATTTTGTCATCGATTAGACCAAAATCATCAAGATCCGCTTTAACGCCATAAGCATGAATTGTTGCCCCGGCATTTGATGAGGATGTTGCTCTATCTCTAATATGTCCTTGATATAGACCAATTCCAGAAAGTTTATCCCAGTTTAAAGAGCTGTCAGGCCCAACTTTAATCATTCTTAAAGCGTTCCAATCAGCCAGCCCTGTACCATCCGGATGTATAAATATTACATTGCCTGTTTTGGATAATTCAGCTTGCGCAAAGGAGCAAGAAGTATATAATATCACAAACAAAAAGAAAATTATTTTTTTCATAACTAATCCTGTTTAAGTTTTTTTTATTTTAGAAGTAA
>DYLN01000295.1 GCA_020722085.1 Melioribacter roseus | reverse complement strand
AGAGGGCGGTTTTGCTCAAGGGCAGAGCCGCCCCAATTTTTGTCTAAACGCGAGTTTTAAATAAAGTTTGTTTCGGTCTTAGTTTTGTGTTATTTTAATAAAGCTTGAAGTATCGCATAATAAGCGGGCTTTGGTTTGAAATTGTCGTCAAATGGAGTAGGATCAGCATCTTGAGAAAACCCTTGTCCTTGAAAATTTTCCCATACGGAAAATTTATCTCCTACTTGAAAAACAAAGATATTATTGCATAAACCAGATTCAATAGCTGCTTCAATAACAATTTTATATATTTCTGCTTGTTTTTGAGCTCTTTCGTGAGGAGTGCCGTTGACATTTCTCATATTAACATCAAATTCGGTTATATAAATTGGTAATCCATAAGTTTTAAAAGTTTCGATTAGCTCGTCTTTTGTGGGAGGATTAGATCCGTCAAGATGCATTTGGAGACCCACAGCATCAATTAAATTTTCACTTCTCAGATTCCCAACAATTTCTTTAGTAAGGTTAGTCATTAAACCATCGGGCGTTTCATTTAAGGTGTCGTTGTATATTAAAATTGCACTTGGGTCGGCCTTTCTAGCAGCTTGAAAAGCAATATTTATATAATCGGAACCTATTCTATTGTAAAAAACATCATCCGTCCTATAAGGAGATATATAAGATTCATTTACTACTACCCAGGCGCCAACCCTTCCTTTATATCTAGTCATAACTTCATTAATATGATTAGTCATTATAGTAATTAATTCATCGCGTGAATAATTACTATTTTTTAACCAAGATGGAGCATCAGCAGCCCAGACTAATGAAAGGCCTAACGAAGAACCGTTCATATTTTGTTGAGCAAAATTGACAGACCAATCTACCCCACTTTCTTGAAAATCTATATCCGCATTAGTTGGTTGAAGATTGCTCCAGTTAACATTAATAAGAGCAGAATTAAAATAGTCTCTTTGAATTTCTTGTAATTTATTAAAATCTGGTGAACCAGGATAAAGTCCAACAAGAACACCCAAATTAAGGTTTTTTTTATCTGCCGCAATTCTTGAATCTAAATTACCCCACATCCACTCTCCATTTTCTCCCTGTTCCGCAATCATAAGTGGCCTACCGGATTCATCAAAGTCGGCGGTCTGGGGAAGATCCCTTGTAGTTAATACTAAAAACTGTTTTCCGTCAATACCTGTTTTTACGATAGGCGTTAAATCACCAACCTCCTCCGGCTTTATTCCAAAAGCATTGGCAAACTGGGGGATAGGGGCATCAGGATTTTGAAGATCAAAAAGCTCGGGATTGGTGGCGTGAGGGTCAGGGATACCTTCCAACCCGCCGACA
>DYLN01000294.1 GCA_020722085.1 Melioribacter roseus | reverse complement strand
TGAGTTAAGCGGTACAAATTATTTTACAGCATTTACAATGAATTTCTAATTAAATATTATTTCATAAAAACAAGGAATACGAAAATGAACTGGATTAAAAACCTTAAGTTGAGACAAAAACTATTGTATAGTTTTTTCTCAGTTGTTTTGTTAGTCGTTGTTATTGGCTACATGGGTATTAATAGCCTTAATAACACAGAAGAGAAAAGTATCATTGCATACAAAACTGGCACTCTTCCCTTATCACAATTGGGAGAATTTCAAGAAGCATTTCAAAGAGGAAGATTTAATTTGCTGGAAGCAATTATTGCTAAAAGCGAGGATGTAGATCGGCAATTAAGTCAATCTCAAGCGAAATTTGATAAAGCCGACAAGTTTTTAGAACTTCTCGAAAAAGGTCTTGTAAAGGGAGAAGGTAAAACTGTTTTTCAGAAAGTTAAAAAATATGTGGATGATTTTTATTCGATAAGAGAAAGAATTATTGGGAAGATCAAACAAGGAGCAACAGAAGATGCTTTAGTAATTTTCCAAAACGATCTTAATGCGACAGAAGACAAAGTTCAAGAAGCGGTAAATGAATTCAATACGCTTAAAGTTACTCTTGCAAAGCAAAAAGCAGATGAAATTATTGAAACCGCTGACGCTTCGGGATATGTTATGTTTATTTTAATAGGCGTAGGTATTGGTGTTGCTCTGTTTCTGGGCGTTTTTCTTACCAAAATAATTGGCGAACCAATTCAAAAAACAGTTGAAATGATAACAGAAATGAGTCTTGGTCACCTTGGTAATAGACTGAAGATTGATACCAAAGATGAGATTGGGTTCATGGCAAAAACTCTAGATACATTTGCGGAGGATCTACAATTGTCAGTTATTGGCAACTTGAATAAAATTTCTATGGGAGATACTTCAATTACTGTTAAGGCTAAAGATGAGAAGGACGAAATATCACCGGCATTAATTAGACTTGTACAAACCACTCACGATCTTATTTCCGAGACCACAAAACTTTCTAAAGATGCAGTTGAGGGAAAGCTTAAGACACGTGGTGATGCGAACAAATTTGACGGCGGCTACAAAGAAATAATTAATGGGATAAATGACACACTGGACGCAGTTGTTCAACCTATATATGAATCCAGCAAAGTTCTCGAAACCATGGCTGAAGGAGACCTAACCGCCAGAATGGATGGAAATTTCCAAGGCGATTTCCAGATTATTTCTAATAGTGTTAATAAGTTAGCCGAATCATTTAATACTGCTTTATCACAAGTAAGGGATGCAGTAGAAGCTACCGCCAGTGCAAGCACAGAAATATCCTCCAGCGCTGAAGAAA
>DYLN01000293.1 GCA_020722085.1 Melioribacter roseus | reverse complement strand
TCCTTTCCTGTCTCCTTCTCGTATTCCGCAAGCAAATCCACATATTTTTTATCGGCATCAATCTTGTCTTGAATACCGGCTAAAAGTGTTTTCCGTTCATCTTCCCTGTGCAAACATGCGATCGATGTCATTTTGTCTTGGCTCCATTGCCTTTCAAGCCTTTCCCATGCTTCTCTGTTTTCCCTGAATACCTCAACAATATCCCGAATTACTCTTAACCACGTTTGCTCGCTCATATTTCAATCCTCGTTCTGATAATTGTTTCTTTAACGATCTGCCATTTAGACGGATCATTTCGTTTGTTAAGTTCTTCTTTAACTTCAGTTAAGCTTGGTGAATAGTAGTAAAAATGTTCTTTATTGTCCAAATCCCTTACTTGCCATAACTCATAAGTCACCTTTATCCCTAAATCCATCCTATCATATTCTTCTTCACATCCCAACTCCAATTCAGGCGGGTCCGGACGATATTCAATATCCGGCGGAACCGAATTGTCCGGCTTGGTTATATGATACTTTTGGACATCCATTTACTCCTCCTTCCTGAAATTAACAAGCTCAACTATAATGTCAAATAGTCTATCTTTCAGATCCGGAACCGGCTTAACAATTGGCTCATCTTTCTTCTTAAATTGCTTGACTGCACCAAGTTTTTCGGCACAATTAAAACATAAATCGTAACCTACTTCATCTTGAGCAGCCCAATCTCCATCATCATCAGGCCTATTATATCTTATTACTACTAATTTTAAAGCGTCTTGTCGGGGAACCTGTTGTTTGCACCTATCGCAGAAAAACCGTTCTTCTCTCATCAGTCAATCTCCTTTTTATTTGGGTTTGGGAATAACTGCGTGTACTCAAGCCGTAGCCCCTCAATCAGCATTTGCCGCTCTTCGATAATTTCTTTTATCGCATCAAAAATCTTCCACGAATCCTCGATACGTAAAGCAGAACGACCGAGAATTCTCATTCCTGTTAGTGCAACTCCCCAACCTAACTTTTTCGCAAGCTCGGATTTTGAAATGTTATATTTCGCCAAAAAAGCCCTTAAGGCGACAGTACTTTGTTCGTAATTTTTCATTTAAAATGTCCTTTCCAAAATTGGAACATCTTTCATGCACTGCTTTTGTCACTGGTTAAATTTAAGCAATCTTTATGTCAAATGCAAGCTGTTTTTTGCGTATTGCCAATGTCTTTTGCGTTCATATAGTTAACGTGCATTGTAATGCAAATATAATTATATTATTATGCAATAACCAATAAAATTCAGTTTTAATAAAAAAAACTTGCAAATTAACTGAAAAAGTATTATATTGCCATTGCGTTTGAGACTCATTTATTTAGA
>DYLN01000292.1 GCA_020722085.1 Melioribacter roseus | reverse complement strand
GACCTCTGTTATTTTTATATAGAGCTTTTTACCAAGGCTTTCAATATGTTCTTTCGCTCTTACATTTTTAAAGTAATATTCACGCCATTCTTCAACTGTTTTCGGGGCACACTGTCGAATACTCTCAGAAGTTGGACCGACATTACGTTTAAAATTCAGTTGAAACCTGTTCATTGCGCTATTCAATATCCACTCTTTAGCCATATCATCTTTCTCCAATGCTTAAGAATTTATTTTTATACTTGAAATCAATTGTTGTATCAACTTCTGCCAGCCCTTCTTTTATTAAATGGGCATTTATAAATGTTTTGTTTTTTAAATATAAATAACAGAGCAATGTGTTTTGTTCGTCGTGTTTATTATTGTCAAATTTTAAAAAGACTTTCTGACCCTTTATCTTTTCTCTAAGAAATTCCATCGCTTCACCGTTGACAATTTTCTTCTCTTTCACGCCAAGCAATCGAATAACTAAATCGTTATTTAGTTTGAACAATACAGGGCTTAAAACTTCTTTTACAGTGTAATATTCCTGTCGTTCTGCACTATTTTGATCAATTCGAGAACCAAACTGCAATTTCTTCGGATCTATTTTTTTGTCCAGCTTGTGGGGATCTCGAAAAATATATGGTAATTTTGCTATTTCTTTATTAAGGTCTGCCTTTACCTTATCTGTTAAAAATATATATTCAGTCCCCTCAAGGTCTGATTGGTTTACATTCAGTTTCTCTTTTATTTTAGAAATAAATTCGCTATTAATCTCATAACCAACCGAGTTTCTGCCTGAATTTCTTGCTGCCAGGGAAGTCGTTCCACTACCAAGAAACGGGTCTAGTACGGTGTCGCCGACGAAAGCAAACATTTTAATTAATCTTGCCGGCAATTCTTCAGGGAACATAGCAAGATGTCCATTTTGTTTTACCCCCGCAAAGTTCCAGTGACCAGAAAAATAGTCATTCCACTCATCTTTGGTCATTGCAGATGATTGTTTCTGTTCAGCAGTTGGTTTAGGTGGATCACCTAATTTTTTAAAGATTAAAATGAATTCATAATCAAGCTTTAAAATGCCATTCCGTGGGTAAGGAAAGCTTCCCATTATCGTAGCGCCACCTGTTGTATTTGTTGTGGTGACTTTCTGCCAGATGATTGCCCCCATATAGTCAAACCCGATAGCCTCGCAAAATTTAATTATTTCTGTCCTGATGGGAATGACTTTATATCGTCCATAATAAACAGAACGGGCAAATTGATCTCCAATATTTATGCAAAGTCGGCAACCAGGATGTAATACCCGATGACATTCTTTCCACACGAGATTAAGATTGTTAATATAGCTTTCGTAACTCTC